>CACGJX010000003.1 GCA_902573465.1 uncultured Pelagibacteraceae bacterium | reverse complement strand
TAAACTTAGAAAAAAAGAAATTGTTCAAAGTGTAAGAGGAAATCAAGGAGGCTACGTTTTGAACAAAAAAGCTAAAGAAATAAAACTCACTAATATTTTTGATGCTGTTGACGAAAAAGTTAAAACTGTTCAATGTAAAAAAGAGTCTAAAAAGGGCTGTAACGGTAAATCTACAAAATGTTTAACCCATAATTTATGGGATGAACTTGAAAATCATATTAATGATTTTTTTGAAAAAAAGAGTTTAGAAGATCTTATTCAAGATAACATCGAGAGAAGAATTTAAAAATGGATACTAGAGAAAAAGATATAGAAAAATTAAAAGATTATAAATACGGTTTTACAACTGATATTGAAAATATTAAAGCTCCAAAAGGCTTAAATGAGGATGTGATTAAGTTTATTTCTAATATTAAAAAAGAACCAAAATGGATGTTAGATTTTAGATTAAAAGCTTACGAGCGATTAAAACAATTAAAAGAACCTAATTGGCAAAAACCAAAATATCCAAAAATTGATTATCAAGATTTATATTACTATTCAGCACCAAAAAGCATGAAGGATAAGCCAAAAAGTTTAGATGAGCTTGATCCTAAACTTTTAGAGACATATAAAAAACTCGGAATTCCATTACAAGAGCAAGCAAGATTAAATGGAATTGCTGTAGATGCCGTATTCGACTCTGTTTCAGTTGCTACTACTTTTAAAGGTGAGCTGACTAAACATGGAATAATTTTTTGTTCAATGTCAGAAGCAATTCAAAAACACTCTGATCTTGTTAAAAAATATCTCGGTACAGTTATACCAGTTACAGATCATTTTTTTGCCACACTAAACTCAGCTGTTTTTACTGACGGATCATTTGTTTATATTCCTGAAGGTGTTAAGTGCCCTATGGAACTATCAACTTATTTTAGAATTAATGCATCAGAGACAGGTCAGTTTGAAAGAACATTAATTATTGCCGATAAAGGAAGTTATGTAAGTTACCTCGAAGGATGTACTGCTCCAATGAGAGATGAGAATCAGTTACATGCGGCTAATGTTGAATTGATCGCTTTAGACGATGCAGAAATAAAATATTCAACAGTACAAAATTGGTATCCTGGTGATGAAAATGGCAAAGGAGGAATTTATAACTTTGTAACTAAAAGAGGATTGTGTAAAGGGAATAATTCTAAGATTTCTTGGACTCAAGTTGAAACAGGTTCAGCTATAACTTGGAAATACCCAAGCTGTATTTTAAAAGGTGATAATTCAATTGGTGAGTTTTATTCTATAGCAATTACCAATAATCATCAAAAAGCAGACACTGGAACAAAGATGATTCATTTAGGAAAAAATACTAAAAGTAAAATTATTTCAAAAGGAATAAGTGCTGGATTCTCTGATATGACCTACAGAGGTTTAGTAGATATTAATTCAAAAGCTAAAAACTCTAGTAACTATACACAATGTGACTCTTTATTAATGGGAAATAAATGTGGGATTAATTGTTAATGGTTTTTGTAAGGAAGTATTACAACAATTACCAATGGAGTTTGCAGTTGAAGCCCAGAAACTTGTAGGCATTAGCTTAGAGGGGAGTGTTGGTTAATGCTTAAAATAAGTAATTTAAATGCAAATGTTGAAAATAAACCAATTTTAAAGGGTTTTTCATTGAATATAAATCCTGGCGAAGTTCATGCAATTATGGGCCCAAATGGATCAGGAAAAAGCACATTATCTAACATTCTGTCAGGAAAAAAAGGATACCAGGTATCAGGCGAAATACTATTTGAAAATAAAAATTTATTTGATCTTGAAACCGAAGAAAGAGCGCACAAAGGAATATTTTTGGCTTTCCAATACCCATTAGAAATTCCAGGTGTTAATACAAATATCTTTTTAAAAACATCTTTAAATGCAATTAGAAAAGCAAGAGGCGAAAAAGAATTAGATGCAATTGAATTTTTAAAACTTGTTAAAGAGAAAGCTAAAGAATTAAAATTTGACGAAGAAAAACTAAATAGACAATTAAATGTTGGATTTTCAGGTGGAGAAAAAAAGAAAAATGAAATTCTGCAAATGTCTATGTTAGCCCCAAAATTATCCATTTTAGATGAGACAGATTCAGGATTAGATATAGATGCATTAAAAATAGTAGCAGATGGAGTTAATACTTTAAGAAATAAGGATAATTCTTTTTTAATTATAACCCATTATCAAAGATTATTAGATTACATTAAACCTGATTTTGTTCACGTTTTAATGAATGGAAAGATAATAAGATCTGGTGGTCCAGAATTAGCAATCGAATTAGAAAAAAAAGGATACGAAAATTTTAATTAAATGAACGAGCAATTACAATCAGACTTTGATAAATTTGTAAAAACTTCAAAATTTTCTCGTGAAGAAATTCAGTTTAAAAAAAATTATTTAAATAATTTCATAAAAAAGGGTTTTCCAAATAGAAAGCAAGAAGATTGGAAATTTTTAGATATTAGCCAGATCATTAAAAAGAATATTAGCAATTTAAGTTATTTCAATGATTATTCACAATCTAATAAAATCGATCCTTCAATTTTTGTTGATGGTTTGGAGCATAATAAAATTATTTTTATAAATGGAAGGATTGAAAAGATTGATTTTAATTTCGAAGACCAAAATAAAATTGAAATAATTGATGAAACTAAAAAAAATATATCATTTGATTATGAAAATTCATTAATTGATTTGAATAGTGCATTTACTGATAAAGTTTTTAAAATTTTAATTAAAAAAAATTATTCTCTAAAAAAACCTTTAATAATTTATCATTCAACAGATGATAAAATAAAGTCAACTAATATCAATTTGAGATTAGATTTTGAATTAGGTGAAAATAGTTGTTTAAAGCTTATTGATTATTTTGCTAATAACACAGCGAAAAACTTTATTAATATTTTTTACAACTTCAATTTAGAAAAAGACTCAATACTTAAAAATTATAAGATTGATAAATTTATTAATAATAATTTAAAATACTCTTTTAACAATATTGAACAGGGCAATAACAGTGTTTCAGAAACATTTATATTATCTGCTGGTTCAGATTATTTTAAAAATGAGATTAATTGCAATTTAAATGGTGAGTGTTCATCAGCATTTATTAATGGTATTTTTTCCTTAAAGGAAAATCAACAACACGAAATTAGAACTACAATAAATCATTTAGTGGAAAACACAAAAAGTTATCAGCTTATAAAAAGTGTTCTTGGAAAAAATTCAAAATCTGCATATCAAGGAAGAATATATGTAAATTCAAAAGCTCAAAAAACTGATGGATATCAATTGAGTAAAGCAATACTGCTCGATGAAACATCAGAGTTTAATGCAAAACCAGAATTAGAAATTTATGCTGATGATGTAAAATGTTCTCACGGATCAGCATCTGGTAGCTTAGATGAAAATTCAATTTTTTACTTAATGTCTCGTGGTTTGAGTTATCAACAGTCAAAAGAACTTCTGATTAATGGTTTCTTAATGGATGTTGTTGAAAAGATTACAGACGTAGAAATAAAAAACTTAATTACAAATATTATTAGATTAAAACAATGAACATAAATAACATTAGAAAAGAGTTTCCGATTTTTGATGAAAAAATTCAGAACAACGATTTAGTTTACTTAGATAGCGCTAATTCATCTCAAAAACCTAAAGTGGTTTTAGATAGAATAAATGATTTTTACTCTAAACAGTTTTCAAATGTAGGGAGAAGCATACATTATTTAGCTGTTGCAGCTACTAATTTGTATGAAAATACAAGAACTTCTGTTCAAAAATATATAAATGCGAAAGATAAAAATGAAATTGTATTCACTAAAGGTGCTACAGAAGCTTTAAATTTGGTCGCTAACACATTAGGTCAAGCGATCTTGGAGCCAAATGACGAAATTTTGATTACAGAGCTAGAACATCACTCAAATTATGTTCCATGGCATTTTTTAAGAAAATCTAAAAATATAAAAATAAAGTTTGCAGAGATAAATGAAGACGGAGATATTCCGATTGAAAATATAGAAAAAGAAATTACAGATAAAACTAAAGTAATAGCAATAACTCATTTATCCAATGTCACTGGTGCAGTTTTACCAATCAAAGAAATAACCCAATTGGCACATTCAAAGGGCATAGTTGTTGTAGTAGATGGATGTCAGGGAGGACCACATTTAAAATTAGATATGCAAGACTTGGATTGTGATTTTTATGCAATATCATGTCATAAAATGTATGGCCCGACAGGACTTGGAGTTTTGTATGGAAAAAAGAAATGGTTAGAGCAACTTCCACCATACCAAGGAGGTGGTGGAATGATAAATGAAGTTAAAAAAGATAGAATTTCTTATGGCGAACTTCCAAATAAGTATGAAGCTGGAACAATGGCTACAGCTCAAGTCATCGCGTTTGATCAATCAATAAAATTTTTAGAGAGCATTGGAATTGATAACATTATTAAACATGAAAAAGAATTAATAGAGTACGGCCAAGAAATTTTAAAAAAAAATAATTCTGTGAAACTAATTGGAAATCCAAAAGAGCGAGGTGGGGTTTTATCTTTTACTGTAGAGGGAGTTCATCCACATGACATTGCAACCATACTTGATGAAACTGGAGTTGCTATAAGAGCGGGTCATCATTGTTGTCAAATACTTCATGACAAATTAGGTATACCAGCAAGTGCGCGAGCGTCATTAGGAGTTTATAATACTAAAGATGATTTAGATAAATTAAATGAAGGTATTAATAATTGTAAAAAAATTTTTGATTTAAAATGAACTTAAAAGAATTATATCAAGAAATAATTTTAGAGCATGGAAAGAATCCTCGAAATCTAGGAAAAACAGAAAATTTTAATAAAGATGCAAAAGGTAATAATCCATTATGTGGAGATAATGTACATGTATATCTTAAATTAAATGACCAAAGAAAAGTAGAAGATATTTCTTTTGAAGGAAGTGGATGTGCAATATCAATGGCATCAGCTTCAATAATGACCGATTTGATTAAAGGCAAAAGTGATAATGAAGCTAAAGAAATAATTGAGGATTTTTTAGGAATGATTAAAGAAAATCCTGAACTTAAAAATAATATTTTAAAAGAGGACGATAAAACGAAATTAATGTGTTTATCAGGTGTTAAACAATATCCAATGAGAGTTAAATGTGCTACCTTATCATGGCACACTTTGGTATCTGCAATGGAAAATGATGGGAAAGAAATAACCACAGAAAATTAATTATGGATGTAAAAAACAAAATAATTGAGGAAATTAGAAAAATTTATGATCCTGAATTACCAGTGAACATATATGAACTTGGTTTAATTTATGATATACAGGTAAATGGTCGTAAGGCTGAAATTAAGATGACATTAACTACACCGAATTGTCCCGTTGCAGAAAGTTTACCAAAAGAGGTAAAAGAGGGTGCAATGCAAGTAGAGGAAATAGATGATGTAAATCTTGAATTGGTTTGGGATCCTCCTTGGAATAAAGATATGATGTCAGATGCAGCAAAATTGGAGTTAAACTTATAATGAACCCTATTATTAAATTGAGTGATAATGCAGCTTTAAGAATTAAAGAAATAATGTCTAACGCTGAAAAAAATGCGATAGGTGTTAGAGTTTCCGTAAAATCAGGTGGTTGTGCAGGAATGTCATACGTAATGGAATATTCAAAAGAGGTAAATCCTAATGATGAGTTGATCGAGGATAAAGGAGTAAAAGTTTACATTGATTCGGCGGCAGTTATGTATCTTTTAGGAACTGAAATGGATTACAAAAAAGAGGATTTTTCATCATCATTTGTCTTCAATAATCCTAATGAAACCGAGCGTTGTGGCTGCGGGGAGTCATTTAAAGTATAATCCCATTTTGAACATACCAGAGTTGCAATAAACGCATAGATTGATAATATCTACCTATGAACGTCTTTGAAATCAGAAATTTGCAAAACAGCGAAGACAGAAAAGAGAAGAGAAAAACTTTTTTAAGATCTCTCATAAAGTCTGTTGATACTGGAGCAAATGGAACACTTGATTACATTGTTAAAAAAGGTTCTGGCAAAAATAAAATTGCTAAAACCAGACAATAAAAATTAACAACTGTAATACATCTCAAACTCTATCGGATGAGGTGTGTGTTCAAAATTGTGTATTTCTTCAAACTTCAATGCAATATAAGCATCTATTTGATCATCAGTAAATACATTCCCTTGTTTTAAGAAATCTCTGTCTTTATCAAGACTTTCCATCGCTTCTCTTAAAGATCCACAAACAGTTGGAATTTTCTTAACTTCATCCTCTGATAAAGCATAAAGATCTTTATCAAATGATTTACCTGGATCAATTTTATTCTTAATTCCATCTAAACCAGCCATTAACATCGCAGAGAAAGTTAAATATGGATTACCAGCAGCATCACCAAATCTAATTTCACATCTAGCTGCTTTTTTACTTAAAGTGATTGGAATTCTGCAAGATGCTGATCTGTTTCTAGCTGAATAAGCTAATAAAACTGGAGCTTCAAATCCTGGAATTAGTCTTTTGTAACTATTCGTCGTAGCATTAGAAAAAGCATTTATTGCTTTTGCATGCTTTAAAATTCCACCTATATAGTGTAATGCTGTATCAGATAAGCCCGCATATTTATCACCAGAAAATAATGCAGTATCACCTTTCCAAATCGATTGGTGAACGTGCATACCTGAACCATTGTCACCTTTAACTGGTTTAGGCATGAAAGTAGCTGTCTTACCGAACGAGTTAGAAACCATGTGAACAGCATATTTATAAAGCTGTAAGTTATCCGCTTGATCCACAAGAGTTCCAAAATACATTCCAAGTTCGTGTTGACTAGGTGCAACTTCATGGTGGTGTTTTTCAACTTTAATTCCCATTTCTTTCATAGCTTTTAGATATTCACTCCTCATATCTTGTTCACTATCAACAGGCGGAACAGGGAAATAACCACCTTTAATTCCAGGTCTATGACCCATGTTACCGTTTTCGTATTCTCTTCCTGAATTGTAAGGACCTTCCTTACTATCTATTTTAAATCCGGTTTCATTCATGTCATTTTTGAATCTTACGTCATCAAAAACAAAAAATTCAGCTTCAGGACCAAAAAATGCTTTATCTCCAATTCCTGAACTTTTTAAGTAAGCCTCAGCTTTTTTAGCTGTTCCTCTAGGATCTCTTTCATAAGGATCCTTTTTAATTGCATCTAAAACATCGCAAAAAAGATTTAATGTATTATGAGATGTGAATGGATCTACGATCGCTCTAGAATTATCTGGCTTTAGGATCATGTCAGATTCATTAATAGCTTTCCAGCCAGCTATAGAGGAACCGTCAAAAAAAATCCCTTCGTTCAACATATCTTCATCCACCATTTTGGCATCCATGGTTACATGTTGAAGTTTACCTCTAGGATCAGTAAATCTTAGATCTACGTATTCAATATCTTTATCTTTAATGGTCTTTAATACATTACTTGAACTCATAATCTCTCCTTTATAATACTGGGCGTTGTAATAACAAAAAAAGACTGATAGATAATGCTCTTTTAATTGATATCACCTATGCATTTTTTACATAAGTTTAATAGGTAATGTGCAAATTGACTAACAATTAAAAGTTGAATAATGAGTTTATTAGACAAAGAGCCAGTTCAAAGAGTTGAAAAAATCCTTAAGAATTATGATGAATCTCAAAATATAATAGTTCTTGAAACCTCTGCCAGGACTGCTCTTGAGGCAGCTTCATCTTTAGGTTGTGAGGTAGGAGCAATTGTAAAAAGTTTACTCTTTAAAACTGAGAATAGTTTCACTTTATGCTTAGTTGCAGGCGATAAAAGGGCGTCATTAAACAGGATTAAGAAGGCACTTAAAATAAAGGATGCATCTATGGCTTCAGCCGAAGATGTAAAAAATATCACAGGTTACACAATTGGAGGAGTTTCACCTATTGGTCATTTAAAAAAGATTGAAATTTTAATAGATAAATCTTTAAGTAGATTTAACTTATTGTTTGCTGCTGCTGGTCATCCAAACTGTGTATTTAAAATAGATTTTACAAATTTAAAAAAAATTACAAATGGAGTTACTGAGGAGATTACCGAATGAGACAAGCTAAAATTACAGATTATCTTTTATTAATTTTGCTAGCATTAATTTGGGCTTCTGCTTTTTTTAATATTAAAATTGCAACATACTCATATGGTCCAGTTACCATCGCATTTTTAAGAGTTTTTTTTGGAGCTATTCCAGTTTTATTACTTTGTTATTATAAAAATATTAAAATAGAAGCATTCTCAAAAGATTGGCATTGGTTTGCTATGATTGGGTTTATAAATTTAGTAGCACCTTTTTATTTGATTGCTTATGGAGTTCAATCAGTTCAAAGTAACTTAGCAGCAATTTTAATGTCAACAACACCTTTAAGTTCAACTGTTCTAGGTCATTTTTATACGACAAATGAAAAGTTTAATTTTATTAAAACATTTGGAATTTTAATAGGTTTTTCTGGAATACTGTATTTATTTTCAGATAATTTGTTAATCGATGAAAATAATTTTTTATCTGCTTTATTAATTCTTTTAGGCTCAACTTGCTATGTAATTGGTGGTGTACTAACTTTAAAAATTAGTAAGAAAAAAAATGAAAATGTAACCGGATCTATACTAATTTGGGCTACAATTATTTTGATACCACTCGTTAGTTTTTTAGAACAGCCTTGGAATTTAACACCAAGATTAGACTCAACTGTGTCAGTAATATATTTAGGTCTTGTTTCAACAGGTATCGCTTGGTTATTACGATTTAGAATTTTAGTTAATAATGGTTTAATTTTCCAATCACAAGTATCATACTTAATTCCAATTTTTGGAACAATTTTAAGTTATATATTCTTAAAAGAATTAATTACCACAAAGGTATTAATTTCTTTAATCGCTGTTTCAGTTGGAATTTATTTTGTAAGAAAAGCTGATTACAAAAAAACTACTTAAGCTTAGAAAAAGCCTTAATATGTAAAGGTGTAGTTTCACAACAACCACCAATAATTGTAGCTCCTGCATCTTTGAATTTTTTTGCAAATTCTAGCATTTTTTCTGGAGTTAAATCTTTCCTTACCCCAAGGAATTCATTCGGATTTCCAGTTTTATGTTTTTTATATGCATCATTATAATTAGGTTTTGAACTTGTTTTTATAAAAGCATTCAATTTAAATCCAAATGGGACTCCTAAATTTTTTATTTCTTCAAGATTGAGTTCAAAATTTTCAGGTGAAACACAAGATAATATAATTCCCATTAATTTATAATGTTCTATATCATTTATAATTTTTGAAATATTTTCACCACTTGGTAAATAATTTCCTTCAGAAATATGTGCACCTAATAAATAGGGTTTGTTAAATTCTTTTATACTTTCAATAGCAATTTTAAATTCTCTAATACTGCTTAAGACGTCAAAATAAAAAAAATCAATATAAGGATTTAATAGTTTTGCTTGACTATTAAAATTTTCTCTCATCTCATCGTCAGCACTGTTATCTGCTTCATAGGTTAAGTTTTGTGGAGGCAAACCACCAGCTACTAAAACATTAGGATAATTTTCCTTTGCTTTTTGAGCAATTTCTCCAGCTTTTTTATTGAGATATTCATATTTATCAAAAACATTATTATCTCTTAAACGGGATTTTCTTGTTGTAAAAGTTGTAGTGACAATTACTTCTGCACCTGCTTTAATAAAATCTAAATGAGTATCTAATAAAAGCTGGTGGTATTTTTCTTGAAGTAAAGCGTTAGCACTCCACAATGTACCATTAGGCTCCATACCTCTAGCAAGAAGTTCCTGGCCCATACCACCATCTAAAATTCTAACTTTATTAAAGAAATTTTGGTCCATATTTAAGGACTACTTATAGAAAAAAAAATATTAATCACGCAAAATTTCACCACAAGATGTTGTGTTCCTTCAATTGTAGGTGGTAAATAAGATTTAAAGAAATAGACACAGACTAATATTACGAGTTTAATTAGTTATGGCTACTAAAAGAAAGAAAAAAGCTAAGCCAAAGACCAAGAAAAGAAAAATTAAATTGGTCAAATCATCTAGAAAAAAAATAAAGACGAGAAAAAAAGTTAGGACAAAAAAGTCTGCGACTAAGAAGCGTTCTAAAAAATCTAGAAAAAATAATAAGCTTAAAACAACAAAAAAAACAAGAGGAGTAAAAAAAATGAGTGCAGAAGCTATGAAAGTGTCATCTGTATTAGATACTTCTCATTTGAAAGTAAAATTCCCGTTCAAAGCAAAATACGGGAACTACATAAACGGTAAGTTTGTAGAACCAAAATCTGGAAAGTATTTTGATAATACATCTCCGATTTCAAATGAGGTAATCTGTTCGATTGCACGATCAAATGAAAAAGACGTAGATGCAGCATTAGATGCAGCTCACGCAGCTTTCCCAACTTGGGGTAAAACTTCAATTACGGAAAGATCAAACATTCTTCTTAAAATTGCAGATGTCATTGAGAAAAATCTTAATGTATTAGCAACAGCTGAATGTTTAGATAATGGTAAGCCAATAAGAGAATGTATGGCTGCTGATTTACCACTAGTAATAGATCATTGGAGATATTTTGCTGGAGTAATCAGAGCAGAAGAAGGTTCAGTTGCTGAAATCAGTAACAGTGAATATTCTTATCACATTCCAGAACCACTAGGTGTAGTTGGACAAATTATACCGTGGAACTTTCCATTATTAATGGCAACTTGGAAACTTGCTCCAGCTTTAGCAGCAGGAAACTGTGTAGTGCTAAAACCAGCCGAGCAAACACCAGCATCAATCATGTTACTTATGGAACTAATTGGAGATTTATTACCTCCAGGTGTAGTTAACGTTGTAAGTGGCTTTGGTTTAGAAGCTGGAAAACCACTAGCATCATCAAAAAGAATCAAAAAGATTGCTTTCACTGGTGAAACAACAACTGGTAGATTGATTATGCAGTATGCATCACAAAACTTGATACCAATTACGTTGGAGCTAGGTGGAAAATCTCCTAACATTTTCTTTGAAGACGTCATGGCAAAAGATGATGACTTCTTTGATAAGTGTTTAGAGGGTTTTGCAATGTTCACATTAAACCAAGGTGAAGTTTGTACTTGTCCAAGCAGAGTACTAGTTCAAGAGTCTATCTATGATAAGTTCATGGAGAAAGCTATTGCTAGAACAAAAGCTGTAAAACAAGACAATCCTTTGAAAATGGAAACAATGATTGGAGCACAAGCATCATTAGAACAAATGGAAAAAATCAAATCTTATCTAGATTTAGGTAAGAAAGAAGGTGCCAAAGTTCTATGTGGTGGAAATGTTGCAAAAATCAATAGTGGTTTAGAAAAAGGAAACTACATTGAACCAACTATTTTTGAGGGGAATAACTCGATGCGTATCTTCCAAGAAGAAATTTTTGGACCAGTTGTATCAGTAACTAAGTTTAAAGATGAGGCAGAAGCATTACAAATTGCTAATGACACACTTTATGGTTTAGGTGCTGGTGTTTGGACTAGAAATGGAAATATCGCTTACAGAATGGGTAGAGAAATACAAGCTGGTAGAGTATGGACTAACTGTTACCACGCTTATCCTGCGCATGCTGCATTCGGTGGATACAAACAATCTGGTATTGGAAGAGAAACACATAAAATGATGCTTAACCACTACAGACAAGTGAAAAATCTTCACGTGTCTTACAGTGAAAAGAAATTAGGCTTCTTTTAAAAATAATCTAATATATAATGGCCCGTGAGGAATCACGGGCCATATTTTTTATGAAAGTAAAAGCAACGAGTTCAGCACTAAAATTGATTGAAGAGCTTAAAGCTCAACATGGTGAAGAGCTATTATTCCACCAGTCTGGTGGATGTTGTGACGGAAGTGCACCAATGTGTTATCCTAGAAATGAGTATATGGTTGGTTCTAGTGATGTAAAACTTGGAGAAATTGGGGGAGTGCCTTTTTACATGAACGATGACCAATATGAAAAGTGGAAACATACTGATTTAACAATAGATGCTGTTAATGGCATTGGTGGAATGTTTTCATTAGATAATGGTACTGGAAAAAGATTTTTGACAAAATCTGAGATTTGTCTGGTTGTGGATAACGACCCAAAGAAAAATTAATTATTCATTAATTTTTTATGTCTGTTTACTTAAGTTCTCAAAAAATCATTAAAGATTGGATAGATTATAATGATCATATGAACGTATCATATTATCTTTTGATCTTTGATAAATATGGAGCAGACACTTTGAATAATATATTCAAAATGGGAGAGCACTCAGCAAAAACAACTGGTAAAAGCACAATGATTGTAGAGTCAAATATTACCTATAATCAAGAGCTCAAAGTTGATGATGAGGTTGATGTTAATCTAATTTATTTTGATCACGATAAAAAAAGACTGCAATATAAAATGGAAATGGTTCATAAAGAAAAAAAGTTTCTCGCCTCAACTATAGAAGTTCTCGCTTTATATGTTGATCTAAATAGTAGAAAAGTTTCTGAATTTGAAGATGAAAAAGTAAAAATTATGGATGATTTTATCCAAAAACATTCTTCAAAATTTAATAATGAAAATCTTAAATTTTCTTCAAAATTAAAAAAAAATTAATATAACTTCCAGTCCGCAGCCGGAAGTTATATTAAAAGATTATTGACCCGGGGCTTTGTAACCAATTTTACTAGCTTTTGTTGTAGCTTTTGTAAAATCAATTGCCTCAAGCATTGTTAAGTTTTTTACAGCTCCTGATGCTTCAACAACCAATTTAATTGCTGCAAAATCATCAAAACTTGGAACGTCAGTAACAACTACAAAATCATAAGAACCTCTAACAATATCCATGCTATGCATTGTTCCACCCATAGCTTTTGTTAATTGTTCTACAACAGCTTTTCTATCACTCGTTGGATCTTTTAAAAAACCCTGAAAAGCTTTTTCAGTGTAATTACCCATTATATATGCTTTCATCTTGAACTCCTTTTTTCTAAAAGAGTATCATCTAATCAAAGATAATTAATGTGTAAAAATTACATAGTAGACACAACCTATAGTAATGTTAAATTGAATTTATGTACGAAAAATTTGGACAATTTATCGATGGTAAATGGCAAAAATCATCAGATGGAGGAACTTACGAAGTAATTAATCCAGCAAATGAAGAAGTTTTGGGAAAAGCCTCTAAAGCTACGCCAGAGGATGTTGATAGAGCATTAAATTCTGCTGCAAAAGGATTAGAAGTCTGGAAAAAAACTGCTCCTTGGCAAAGATCTTACATCATCAGAAGAATAGCAGACAAAATGAGAGAGAAACAAGATGTGCTTGCTAAATGGATGACATTAGAAGTTGGAAAACCTTTCGCAGAAGCTAAAGGTGAAGTAGGAGGTGCTGCAGATATTTTTGAATGGAATGCCGAAGAAACAAAAAGAATTTATGGACAAACTGTTGAAAGTAGATTTGAGGATACAAGAGTACATGTTTACTATCAACCAGTTGGTGTCGTTGCAGCATTAACACCTTGGAATTTTCCTGCAGTATTATCTGCTAGAAAAATTTCAACTGCATTAGCGGCTGGGTGTTCTGTTATAGTTAAACCTGATGTAATAACTCCAGGAATTGTAATGGAGATGGTTGATATATGTAGAGAATGTGGTGTCCCACCAGGCGTAGTGAGTCTTTTATCAGGTGATCCACCAAGTATCGCTCAACAATTGATAGCTTCAGATATAGTCAAAAAAATTTCTATAACTGGATCATCGAGAGTTGGAAAGCTAATATTAAAACAAGCTGCAGATAAAGTTCAAAGAGTAACAATGGAGTTGTCAGGTCATTCACCTTTTATTGTGTTTGATGATGCTGATATTAAAAAAGCAGCTGATATGGCAATTGCTGCTAAATTTAGAAACAATGGTCAAGTTTGTATATCACCTAACAGATTTTATATTCACGAGAGAAAAAAGGACGAATTTGTAAATTTATTTATCGAGAAAACAAAAAAATTGAAAATAGGTGACGGTATGGATCCTTCAACTCAATTAGGTCCATTAACCACAAAAAAGAGACTGAATGAAATAGAGGAATTAGTTGAAAAAACTAAACAAGAGGGTGCAAAAGTCTTACTGGGTGGAAAGAGACCATCAGGATTTAACAAAGGTTTTTATTATGAACCTACAATATTTGATGATGTAAAAGATGATTTTACAATAATGAAACAAGAGCCTTTTGGGCCATTGGTTCCAATGTTATCATTTAAATCTTTCGATGATGTAATTAAAAGAGCTAATAATCATGAGCTTGGTTTGTGTAGTTATGTATGCACCAACTCAATGGAGACAGCACATCTTGCGTCAGAACAATTAGAAACAGGTTCAGTCGCTGTTAACACACCTATGGTAGCTATTGCAGAAGCACCTTTTGGGGGAATTAAACAAAGTGGTTATGGACGTGAAGGTGGGTCAATGGCAATAAAAGATTATCTAAACATTAAATATACTCATCTTGGAATTAAAGGTTAATTGATGAAACTTTTAAGGGTTGGTGAGCATGGTAAGGAAATACCTGCAATTTTAGATAATCAAAATAATATTCGAAACCTTTCAAATACTATAACTGATTTTACACCAGAGAATTTAAATTTTGAAAATCTAGACAAAATAAAAAAACTAAATTTAAATTCACTCCCATTGATTGAAGGGAACCACAGAATTGGACCCTGTGTAATTAAACCAGCAAATTTTATTGCAATAGGTTTAAATTATAAGGCTCATGCAGAGGAAACAAATTCTGATGCTCCAAAAGAGCCAATTGTTTTTAATAAATCCCCAAATTGTATTGTTGGTCCAAATGATAATATTGTAATACCAAAAAATTCAAAGTCTTTAGATCACGAAGTTGAAATTGCAATGGTTATTGGAAGAAAAGCTAAATACGTTAAAGAGGATGAAGCTCAAAAATATGTATTAGGTTATTGTATTTGTAACGATATAAGTGAAAGAGAATGGCAAAAAGATAGAGGTGGTCAATGGGTAAAAGGAAAATCTGGAGATACCTTTGGACCAGTGGGTCCCTATTTGGTTACAAAAGATGAAATTGATAATTTATTTAATTTAAATTTATCATTAGATCTTAATGGAAAAAGAAGACAAACTGGAAATACCAGTTTAATGATTTTTAATTTTAATTTCTTAATTTCACATATCAGTCAATTTATAACTCTTATGCCAGGGGATATTATAACAACAGGTACACCTGCTGGAGTAGGAATGGGGATGACACCACCTGATTATTTAAAAGATGGTGATGAAATGATTTTAAGAGTAGATAATCTTGGTGAACAAAAATTGAAAGTTGTTAAAGAAAAATAATGATTGAATTAATTATCGCATTTGGAGCTGGATTGATAAGTTTTTTATCACCATGTGTTTTACCACTCATACCAGGTTATATTTCTTATATTTCTGGAAGTTCTATAAATGAGCTTGTTGATAAAAAGAATATCAATTTATTTCCAATTATTCTATTTACAGTTGGTTTTTCTTTAGTCTTTATAACTTTTGGAGCTGCTTCAACTTTTCTAGGACAAATTTTTTTAGAAAATTCTTATGAGTTAAGAATAGCTGCAGGATTAATAATAATAGTCTTATCGCTTCATATAATTGGAATAATAAATTTAAAATTTTTAAATTATGAAAAGAGAATTCAAACAAATATTAATAAAAGTATATTTAGCCCAATATTAATAGGAATGGCATTTGCATTTGGTTGGACACCATGTATTGGGCCTATTTTAGGATCTATTTTAGTTTTAGCTGCAACTGAGGAAAGTTTAAGCCAAGGAATATTGTTGTTATCTTTTTATTCTATTGGATTAGCTATTCCGTTTATTTTATCAGGTTATTTAATACAAAGGTTCCTGATCTTTTCAAAAAATTTTAGAAAGAATATTAATTTAGTATCAAAAATTGGTGGAATAATTCTACTAATTACTGGTATTTTGATATTAACTAACCAATTGCAAGCCTTGGGATATTATTTATTAAATATTTTTCCATTCTTACAAAATTTTGGGTAAATTAAATTATGAAAATTTATCAAATAGACTCTAGTGCTAGAAAAGATGGTTCAACTTCAAGAGCTTTAGCAAAAAAACTTTTGGATAAAATCAAAAAACCTGAGGATGAAGTTATTTACAGAGATCTAAATGATGAAATGGTTTTTGTGTCTAATTTAACAGAGTCAGGAATGAAAATAGATCCAAAAGATCAAACAGAGACCCATAAAAAAATGTTCAAACTTTCAGATACACTTGTAAAAGAATTAAAAGAGAGTGATATTATAATCATTTCTGCTCCAATTTATAATTATGGACCTCCAGCAACTTTAAAAGCCTGGTCAGATCTTGCAGCAAGAGTAGGGGAAACTTTTAGATTTAAACCCAATGGAAGAAGGGAAGGGTTACTAAAAAATAAGAAAGCTTATTTAGTAATTACTTCGGGTGGGACAAAGCTAAATAGCAATGAGGATTTTCTAACTCCTTGGTTGAAGTTTATTTTAAATTTTTTTGGCATAGAAAAGGTAGAGGTAGTAAGTGCTGATCAAATGTCCCTAGATTATGAAAAATCAATAAAAGAGGCTGAGAAACAGATAGAAAATTTATCCTAATAATTAAATTTTCTTTTTAAATGTTTAAGCCTTCCCTCAGTGCTATCATAATCAATATAACATCCCTGAAGAAAACGATTTCCCTCATTAGCATCATAAGTGGTTCTGCCATGCAATAATCTATAGTTATCCATCATTAACAGATCCCCTGGAAGAAGTTTAAATTCTATTCTAAAATTTTCTGAGTTATAGAGTTCAGATATTTTTTTTCTTGCAGAATAAAATAATTCTAGTTTTTCTTTATCAATTAATGGGACAAAATCTAATCTTGGACTAAAACGTACTTGTTTGAAATTACTGTTTTCATCTAACTGGATCATTTCAGCCCAATCCTCTAAAATCACACTTTCATCAATAAATTGAAAACGTATCTTTACCTCAGTTAAAATTTTATAATATTCTGGAAAATCTTTTTTAAGTTTCTCAGAAACAGTATATCCATCAACTAGAGTTGATAAACCTCCAGTAACTTCATTTTCTATACAATGAAGCATTTGAATACATGGCACAGGATTTCTATATGGATTATCAGTATGAGGAGCCAAAGGTAAAGAAGTGTAAGCTAAGTCATTTGGATTTGGTTTTGATTTTACATTAAAAAACTCACCAAAGTTTGTACGTCTCACACTTCCTATAGAATTTGCAAAGTTTATAATAAAATTATTTTTTGTTGGCACGTTTTTAAAGATTACAAAACCATATTGATAAAAATTAATTAAGGCTTTGTACATCTCATCTGTTTCAAATAAATTTTCTTTGAATTTGAAAGTATTTTGATCTCTAAATGAAGAATCCCATTTTATTTTTTCAATTTGTTTAACATCATTAATATTTGAGAATTCCTTAAAAATATCAATTATAGAGATCTTTGTTGAAGCTCCATCATTGAATTTAATTTCTAAAAAATTACTATTTAAGCTTAAATCTTTGATTTGAATGTTTTCTGGTAATTGAGTTGGGTCAAATAATCTTTGTTGAGTAGACTTATCAACAAAGTTTTCTCCGTTAACTCTTTCTCTAAGCCAAAATGGGTGGATCTCTTTTTTATGACCCTTATTTTCAAAAAATACTTTGTTATCTTTTAACTCTAATTTCATGTATTTTTAAATCATTATTTAAAATTTTGCTTTAATCAATAGTAATAAAATAGTATTAGAGCGTTGTGCAAATTTTAAAATCATCAGATTATAAACTTTATTCTAAGTTCATTGAAAGTTTAGCTAAGAAATTAACTAGATTTTATTACTCTAAATTAAATAAACCCTTTAAAGTATCGAATAAACTTAGAAGCGGTTATGACCCTGTAACAACTGCTGACAAGGCTTTTGAACGATTCATTAGAAATGAGATTAAAAAAAGGTTTCCAAATCACCAAATTATAGGTGAAGAATTTGGCTATAAAAAAACTAAAAGCGATTATTCATGGGTTATAGATCCCATAGATGGAACTCGATCATTTGTGATAGGAAATCCAACTTGGAGTAATTTGATATCTTTAAATTATAAAGGTAACCCAGTTGTAGGTCTTGCAAATTTTCCAATTCTTAAAAAGTTTTATTTTAATACCTCATTTAATTCTGCGTATGTTTCAGAAAATGGAAAGAAAAAGAAAATACTTGTTAATCAAAAAGCAACTTATTCTAAAATGAAATTGTCAGCAGCATTTCACGGCAGTCTGTCATTAAATAAACAAAAAAAAATTCCTCAAATTTTAAAAAGAATGCAATTTCCATGCTCGGATGCTTTAAGTTATTCTCATTTTGCTGAGGGTAAACTTGATGTTGTTATTCAATGTGGAAATAAAATTTGGGATATTCATGCCTTAATACCAATTATTGAGGCTGCAAAAGGGATTGTCTCGACTTGGAAAAATGATGATGCCAAGAAAGCTGGAAATATTATTTGCTCATCTAATAATAATTTACATAAAAAAATGCTTAAAATTTTAAAACCAGTTTCTAGCTAGTTTTACCCAAAGTATTTAAAAGAATTACACCAATAATTATTAAACTTATTCCAATAATCCCATACAAGTTTGGAATTTGCTGATATTTAAAAACACCAAATAGTGTTACTGCAGTAATCGTTAAACCTCCATATGTTGCATAAGTAAAACCAACTGGAATAATATTCATTGCTTTAGATAAACAAAAAATACAAGCAACTATAGATATGATACAAAAAATAGTTGGCCCAATTATTGTAAATCCATTAGTTGATTTTAAAAAACCATTTGAAGTTATTCCAAGAAGTATTGCTAAAGCTAAAAAGATATAACCAGATAAATTTGCCATAAATTATCCTGTTTTACCCAGCAGATTAACAATTAAGACTCCTGATATAATTAATATCAAACCAATGATTGTGAATAGATCAGGTACTTGATTGAATTTATATATTCCAACAATCGAAGTCGCCACGATACATAAACCAGCAAAAGATGCGTAGGTAATACCAACAGGTATAGTTTTCATCACTATTGAAAGAGTAAACATGCAACCAATTATTGTGATTGCAGTAATTAAACTAGGAACTAACAATGTGAAACCATTTGCACTTTTTGCAAAACTATTTGCTGCAGTACCTAATATGACAGCAAGTATAAGAATTAGAAAAGCTATAACGTTACTCACAAATAAAAGATATTCTTATTTGGTAATTTTATCTACAAATTTTTTAATCGGGGGACCTACAAGAAGAGCAGCAATTATTGCAATTGGAAGACTTACTGACCATGCTTTAAAAAAACGGTCGACATACTCATTATCCATTCCAGTATTTATATAAGTAATTATTAGTGTCATTAAAAGACTCATCCCAAATCCCATAACTAATATAAATAAAAGGTTAGAATATTTTTTTGGAAACATTTTTAAATACTTTGTTTCTGCAATTCGATTTGAAGCTTTTCCATCATAATCATAGGAGACTTCAAAAACGGATGAACTTTATGAGCTTCAATGTAACTATCAATAGCTTTTTCGTAGTTTTTTAAAGCTGTTTGAACTAAACCTTGGCCTGTTAGTGCACCGAAATGTCTTTTTTCCATCAAAAGCACTTTGTCAATATCAGCTTGTGATAGCTCGTATTTACCCATTAAATATAATACCGTTGCTCTTTTATTCCAAGCTTCTGCCCAATTAGGATCAAGTTTAATGACTTCAGTAAATTTATCATATGCAGCATCAAGTTTATTCTCCATCATTGCAGATGAACCATCAGCTAATAACTTTGTTAAATTATTTTTAGTTGGATGAGTAGTCCAAAGATCCCAAATTTTATCCTCTATTTTTTTTGAATTTTCAAAGTTTAAAGCACTTTTTAATTGAACAAATAATTTATCAATTTCTTTTTTATTATCGTCAGCCAATAAAGACGATGAAAATAAGAAAAAAATAAAAATGAATGAAATTTTTTTCACTTACTTAGACATTGGAGTAGCGCCAGTTTCTAAACTAACAATTTTTCCGTCTTTATATCTATAAACCGCCATTACAGCTTCAACATTTCCGTCATTAAATGTAACAAAAGAATGGTGTACACCCACTTCATCATTTTCATATACAACCCTAGTTTTATCTTGATTGATATCTCCACTCATTGCCCATTTTATAACATCAGCTTTTCCTAAAGAATTTCCAGATTTATGCATCGTGAATTTAAAATCATCATGCAAAAGTTCATTCATAGTTGCCTCATCTTTTTTATCTATTGCATCAGTATATCTTTTTAATATCGACATTTTATACTCCTTTAATTATTATTCCGTTACCAATCGAGTTTTCTAAACGGATTTGTTTAATTGGTTTGTATTCATCAGAGTTATACCACTCTAAAGCTTTGTCATAACTTGGAAATTTAATAACAACTGTTCTAGGATATGCCCAAGTTCCTTCTAATACTTTTGTTTCACCACCTCTAACAATATATTCTCCACCAAATTTTTCAGCAATCGGTTTCACTTTTTCTACGTACTCTTTATATTCCTCAGGTTTTTTTACCTCTATGTTGAATATTGCAAACCCAGACATTAAGTGTAAATTTTATCAGCTAAACCGTAGCATAAAATTGCACTCATAATTGTAAATACAAACGGTGCAATAACACCCTCGTTTGTAGTTTTTTCATTCACACCTGTTTTATTTATTTTAATAGAATAAAAATTACATAAAAAAATACATAGGTTATTTATAAAAACTAAATTTAAGAATCCCCATGTGTTTTCCAAACCCCCAGGTCTTATAAAACCTACATAGATTGACATTAAAAATACAGCGAGCATAAATGCTCCTGCCATTCTAATCATTATTGCTCCACTTGGATCTATACCAAATCTTTCCATGAAGCTTTTAGTGCCAAAAATAGTTTGAAATGCGTAAACACCAACTCCAATAAAGTGAACTAAATAAATTATTAAATAAAATATCCCATTAAATTTTTCTAACATTTTTTCTCCTAATCGTTAAAAACCATTCTCATTTCATCCTGAATTGTACCTTCTTTAAAAACACCCTTCATTTTTTTCTGAAGTTCAATGAATTCAGGATCAGCTGACATGTTTGTATCATTTTCAAATGCTTTATCAGTAAACTGCTCACCCACAAGTGTTTCTCTTACCGTCCTTGGGTTACCACCAATTTGAAATGAAAAGTAAACTTCATGATCTGGATAATGTTTTTTTCTAACTTTTGCCAAACCTTTAGAGATTTCCATAGCTTCATCAAGTTTATCATCGTAAACACCAATGGTTCTTGTATAGATTGCTTTCATAAATTTCTCTTTTAAGCGTTATAGTCCATCACTTGGTCAGTACACTCAGTAAATTTATGTGGCTCAAAGAAATCATTCATTTGACCCAATTGATTATTAATATCCGCTTCACTGTTAGCTTTCCACCAACAAAACATTTGCATTGTATCACCTGGTGTGTTCCAAGTCATTTGACATGCTGCTTTATCACTTGTCATTGATTTAACAATGTCTTCCATTTTCATTGAAGCTACTGTTTCACTAAATTTTTCTTTCATTTCTTTCGATTTGAAAGTGTGAGTTACCATATAGTTTTTCATTTTTTCCTTTCAGTTATTTTGCTTTGGTTAAATGATAAACTGAGTAACTATCTAATACTGCTGACATAATAGGTTTTGATACTTCAGTTCCCTCTATAAATTTATATAGAGCTGCCTCGTCAGTACAAAAAATCTTAAACATAACGGTGCTTTTATCTGGTGTTACTGTTCCAATTGTTTTTTCTACTACTGCAACTTTTGCTCTTTCTGCTAAACCTTCAGGTGATTGCATAAATCCCATAAATTTTTCAAACATTCCCTCTTTTAATTTAGCTACTACTAACATTTCTTTTTCCATAAATTTCTCCCTAATATAAAGTTTGAACTACTTTTTTTACTCTTTCAGCTCCATTAGGAACCAAAGCTTCAACAAACGTATGACATTTGTCAGTTTTAGCTTTGTCGTATTTGGAACCGTAATGTTTATCAACTGCTTTGTTTACTCCAGCATCCCAATCTTTTTCTGGAATACCTATTTCAAGAGCGTAGGTTTTTAAAACTTTCACAGTTGAAATTGATTTTTCTTTCATTCCATACTCAAATTTTTCACCTGATGGCAGAAAGTAGTTAGCCATATAAATACCAACGCAATCCCATGCTTTTGATTTATCGTTATCACTTATTTCTGCATTAGCAGATGTAAAGATGAAAAAAGATAAAATTATAATAATTTTTTTCATAATCTCCCGACGTTAAATAATATTAATATAAAAATGTAACTGTTTTGTTACATGCCTGGTATGCGATATTATAACCAGCTAGGAATAGGTAGGTTTTTTTCCTTTAAAAATGATTTGTTAAACATCTTTGAGTTGTATTTATCTGATCTATCACAGAGAATTGTTACAATTGTTTTTCCCGGACCTAGCTCTTTTCCTAATCTAATTGCACCTGCAATATTTACTCCACAACTAGTTCCTAAACTTAACCCCTCGTTCTGTATTAAATCATAAAGCACGGGTAAAGACTCTTGATCACTGATTGAAAAAGCACCATCAATTTTTGCTTCAGCAAAGTTTTTAGTTATTCTGCTTGAACCAATACCTTCAGTTATTGATCCACCCTCAGCTTTAAGTTCACCATTCATAATATGATTATAGAGTGCAGAGCCTGTTGGATCTGATAAATAAATTTTTATATTCTTATTTTTTTCTTTTAGAAATTTACTTACACCACCAATGGTGCCACCTGTTCCTGATGCGCAGACAAAGCCATCTACTTTACCACCGGTTTGTTCCCAAATCTCTGGTCCAGTCGTTTCGTAATGACCTTTTGCATTAGCAGTGTTATCAAATTGGTTTGCCCAAACTACACCATTATTATTTGTACTTTTTAATTCTTCAGCAAGACGGCCCGCAACTTTTACATAGTTACCATCATCTTTATATGGCTTGGGTGGCACCAGTTTAAGATCTGCACCAATATTTTTTAATGTATCTTTTTTTTCTTGGGTTTGGTTGTCATTCATTACAATAATTGTTTTATAACCTAAGGAATTTCCTAGGAGACATAAACCAATCCCAGTATTACCTGCAGTTCCTTCAACAACAATCCCACCTTCTGAAATTAATTTCTTTTCTTGTGCATCTTTTATTAGCGCAAGAGCAGCTCTATCTTTAACAGATCCACCTGGATTTAGGTACTCCGCTTTTCCATAAATATTACATCCAGTGATCTCTGAAGCTGCTTTTAATTTTATTAAAGGTGTATTGCCAACCGACTCGATAAAATTATTTTTTATTTGTGACATTAATCTTTATCTTTATCAGTAACAGCATAAGGTTGAAATCCTTTTGTAGCATCACCAACTCTTGTAGCTGGAATTCCTACCATTATTGATTTCTCTGGAACATTTTTAGTAACTACTGCATTTGCACCGATTAAGGAATTTTTACCAATCGTTATTGGCCCTAAAATTTGAGCACCAGATCCAACAACAACATTATCTTCTAAAGTTGGATGTCTTTTAGTATTTCTTTGATCATTAGTGTTAATACTTGGAGCAATTCCACCTAATGTAACATTATGATAAATAGTAACATTGTTTCCAATCTCAGACGTCTCGCCGATAACAACTCCCATACCGTGATCAATAAATAAATTTTTTCCAATCTTTGCTTTTGGATGAATTTCTATTCCTGTTAAAAATCTTGAAAATTGAGAAATGATTCTTGCAACTAAATCAAATTTTGCAATCGCAAAAAAATTTGCAATTTTATGAAAAAAAATAGCCTTAACCCCTGGGTAAGTTAAGATAAGACTTAACTTAGATTTTGCCGCAGGATCTCTGTCTATTATAGATTGTAAAAAATCATTCATCTAATTTTGTCAGCTTGATAAAAATAATTAATGTCTATATAGTGCTTTTAAACAGTATTTAAAGGAGAAATAATGTACAAAAATACTAATTGTTTTCATCTAGCAATCCCATGTGGAGATCTAGAAACAGCAAAAAAGTTTTATAGTGAAACTTTAGGCTGCCGACTTGATAATTCAGCACAAGAGTGGGCTGATGTTGACTTTTGGGGAAATGAATTAACTCTCCATGCAAGTGAGCATAAACTAGATAACGAAAGACACGATGTAGATATGGGTAACGTTTCTGTTCCACACTTTGGAGTTCATTTATCAAGAAAAGATTTTGATACTTTAAAAAATAGATTGAAAGAAAAAGGTGCAAAGTATTATGATGAACCTTATCTAAGATTTAAAGGAACAAAATACGAGCAAGAAACATTTTTTGTAAAAGACCCTAACGAAAATATTCTAGAGATCAAAACTTTAACAGCTAATCCAGAATAATTTAAGTTTAGATGGAATACCTGGTATTAGGTTTTATTACCGGGCTTAGTTTAATCCTAGCAATTGGTGCTCAAAATATTTTTGTAATAGAGCAAGGGCTTAAAAAACAGTATGTTTTTTTAGTTTGTTTAATTTGTTCATTTTCAGACTTAATTTTAATATTTTCAGGCATTCTTTTATTCCACTTTTTTCATCAATATTTTAATATATTTGTAGAGCTCACTTTAAACATCTGTTTAATAATTTTTTTAATCTATTTCATATATTCAAAAATTAAATCTTTTAGTGTTAGTGCTAATTTCAATATTGAAAAAAAAGAGATTACTAGTGCTAAGGTTATATTGAAGACACTTGGTTTCACCTACCTAAATGCACATGTTTATTCCGATACAGTTTTCTTTTTAGGAAATTTTTCAAAAAATTTTTTATTTGATGAAAAAATCTATTTTGCTATTGGAGCTTCAGTAGCATCTTTTATATTTTTCTTTTTACTTGGTTATTCATCGGTATATTTTTCAAGATATGCTCAGAGTGATAAAACGTGGAAATATATTAATGGATTCATTATTAGTTTCATGTCTTTGCTGACAATTTATATAATTAAAGAAACGGCATATTTTCTTTAGTTAAAAGCATTTTTGAGTGACAATTATAGCGCATGTTAAAATCTTAATTTCAAATTAATCTTATTTAATATGCTTTTAAGAAGAAAAATTTTGAAATTATTTGGACTTTCTATACTTTTTGTATCATTGCCTTATCAATTTTTAAAATCAGCTACAAAAAAAATTATTAATCCTGATCTGACTAAAGCCCAAAAAGATATAATGTTTAATGAGGGCACTGAGAGACCGTTTACCAGTAAACTACTTCAAGAAAAGAGAAATGGTTTTTATCATTGCGCAAACTGTGGAGCAAAGTTATTTTCATCAAAAGCAAAATTCGATAGTGGCACGGGTTGGCCTTCTTTTTCTGAAGCTTTGCCAGGAGCTTTTAAAACTAAGATTGATTATTCTTTTGGAATGAAAAGAATTGAATATCATTGTGCAAATTGTGGTGCACATCATGGACACGTTTTTTTAGATGGGCCTACTGCTACTGGAAAAAGATTTTGTAATAATGGATTGTGTTTAATTTTTGTACCAGAGAATTAATTAGAAAAACCATATTTTCTAAGTCTTACATCTCCTGTTCTCGCATGAGCTTCCATCCCCTCATATCTAGAAATTCTAGCTGCAGCAGCACCTACCAATTTAGTAGATTCTTTTGTCATTCTTTGAAAGCTTAAAGTTTTAATAAATTTTCCAACAAATAATCCACCAGTATATCTTCCAGCACCTTTAGTTGGTAAAATATGATTTGTACCAGAACATTTATCGCCGTAAGCAACAGTTGTTTCTTCACCCACAAACAACGAACCATAATTTGTTAATCTTTCATGAAACCATTCTAAGTTTTCGGTCTGTACTTCTAAATGTTCAGGTGCATATTCGTCACTAATTTTCACTATTTCTTCATCAGTGTCACAAAGAATTACTTCACCATAATCTCTCCACGCTGCTTCAGCACTTGTTCTTGGAACTTCTGGAAGTTCTGCAATCAATTCTGGAACTCTTTTCATTACTTTTTCAGCTAATTCTTTACTAGTTGTATAAAGCCAACATGGTGAGTTATATCCATGCTCAGCTTGTCCTACTAAATCTACCGCAACAATTTCTGGATCAGCTTTAGCATCAGCTATAATTCCAATTTCAGTTGGTCCTGCAAATAAATCAATACCAACTTTTCCATACAAAATTCTTTTAGCCTCAGCTACAAATTGATTTCCTGGTCCTACAATTATATCTGCAGGGGGGTTTTTAAATAATCCATTGGTCATTGCTGCAATTGCAGGAACTCCCCCTAAATTTAAAATAACATCTGCACCGCAGAGATCAGCTGTGTACACAATAGTAGGATGGGCACCAACACCTTCTTTAGGAGGACTACATGCAATAATATTTTTTACTCCAGCAACTTTTGCTGTAGTTACACTCATTACAGCAGATGCAATGTGAGCATATCTTCCACCTGGGATGTAGCAACCCGCTGTATTAATAGGCACTAATTTTTGACCTGCATACAGACCATCAGAAAGTTCTACCTCGAAATCTTGACCATAATTTTTAAGTTGTGCTTCAGCAAATTTTCTAACCCTTTCAAATGAAAATTGAATATCATCTTTAGTTTTTTGATCTAACGTTTTTTTAATTTCCTCAATTTTATCTTTTGATACTATGATTTCCCCATCATACTTATCGAATTTTTTAGTTAAATCGATGCAGCCTTGTTCTTTTGTTGTTTCGATATTTTTTAATAAATCTTGAACTATCCCTGTTGTCTTATTATCGTCAGTGGACGAAGTTTTTGGAGACTTTTTTAAATAAGTAATAGCCATTAATACATTTTTATAATTGATGAATTATTTAAGACAAATTTAATTTTATTGCAATCAAACATTTAATCTAGTGCAACAACAGCTGCAGCTATTGACGCTAGTCTAGCGGGCGCTTCATCAGAGCGGCTAGTTATTACCACAGGTACTTTACCACCTACAACTACTCCTGCAGCACATGCACCACTAAAATATATTAACATCTTAACTAATGCATTACCTGTCTCAACACTGGGCACTAATAAAACATCAGCAATTCCCGCAACATCATTTTTAATACCTTTAATAGCTGCAGATTTTTTTGATATACTATTATCAAAAGCCAAAGGCCCAAATACATCGGCATTTAAATTTTCTTTTTTTGCAAGATTTGTAATTTCTTCAGCTTCTTTAGAACTTGGAACACTATCTAAAACTTCTTCTGTCGCAGACAACACTGCAATTTTTGGTTTTTCAATTCCAATTCTATGAGAAAAATTAATTACGTTTTTTAAAATATGCATTTTGGTTTTTACATTTGGCAAAACATTTAAAGCACCATCAGTAATTATAAGGGGTTTATCATCTTTTTCTAGCGTCATATGCCAGATATGACTTAACCTTGTTTTTCCCAACAAGTTATATTCTCTTTTTAGAACCTCTTTCATTAAAATATCTGTATGTATATGTCCTTTTACTATAATTCTTATTTTTCCTTCACTAGCTAGTTTTGCAGCTATACCTGCAGTATTATTTTCAACAGGTTCATTAATAATTTCATATTTAGAAATATCCCATTTTAAATCACTAGCACATTTGAGAATTTCTTTTTCATCACCAATAAATATTGGCTCAATTAAATTTTCTTTGACTGCATCTTGAACAGATAACATTGGCAAGGGTTTCCCCGCATTAACAATACCTGCTTTTATTCCTTTATTTTTGTGCGCAGAATTTAGTAAGTTATTTGGGACTACAATTTCTTTGTTAGATAGCATAATTAATATTTCGATAAATTATCTTTTTTTATAAATTTGCCAAGGTGAAAGATCTTTATATAAAGAGTAATTATCTTTTATAAATTTATCAGCTTTTGGTGCGTTGTTTCTATATTTAAACCAATTAATTCTAGAGGAGTAAACAATATAATTTGGCCTAGCTTCATTTAATTCTCTTATAAAATCGCTCTCAGTCCAATTTTGTATCACATGTGCGTGCACATAATACTTTGTGCATGTTGGTTTATTTACCAAGTATGGTATCGAATTGTCATCAGTAAATTGCTGGACACAATTTTCATTTTTAGTTAATTCTTTAAAGATTTTTATAAAATTATAATATTCATCATTCAAAAAAACCTCATCTTTTACTTTTGTTATTTTATGAAAATTTTTTTCACTATTAAATAAATTTATGAGATTGAAATAATTATTTTGGAAAAAAAATAAACAACATATTAAAAAAGAAAAAAGTAAGAAGTTTGTTTTTTTTTCAAAAAATTTATAAATGTTTTTAAAAATATTCAATTTATCAGTGATATTTATCAAATAATAAGTAATAAAGAAAAAGATTAAAAGAGTATAAGGCCCAGAAGTATATTTAATATGAGGGCTATCTGATCTCATTAATCCAGATTTAAAAAAAATTATCGATGATATAAAAAGATAAAAAAGTAAGAATTTTGATTGTAAGCTTTCTTTTTTAAGATTATCAAAAAAATAATTAATTAAAAAAACACCAGAAAATATGATTAATAAAAGTGCTTTAGTATGTCTTGTTGATTTATTTGAAAATGGCTCAGGATACTCTATTCCAATTAAGTAGTCAGAAATATTTATTATAAATAAATATTGATTAATGAATTCCCTGAACTCGTTTTTAGGAGTGAGTACTAAAAATAAAAACCACGAAAAAATTATTCCAATTAAGATTTTATTAAAATCACTATATCTTTTTATTGTAAATAAGTAGATTAAAACAAAAAATAAAATTACATTTACATAAGTCCCAATATCCCAATAAAATAAAATTGCTATTAAAGAAAATGCACCTGTCATTAACAAAATGAAAATATTATTAGATTTTGATAAAATAATACTGAAGGACATTAATGTGAAAATTAAGAATAAAAAAATTCTTTGATGAAATGGTGTTACATGTTCATAAAAACTGGCCAAAGTTAATGCTGACAAGCTAAAGATAAGAAAAAAAGACTCTTTATGGTTTGAGGGATCTAAACTATCTACAATTTTTTTACAAATTAAAATTATCAAAATTTTATTGATAAGAATTAATATTTTAAAGGAAAATCTTTGAATGCCAATGCTATATTCTGAAAATAAAGAATTAAATAAAATTCCTATTGAGTTTCCCAAGAAACCATAATCGAAAAATGTTCCGGTCCAAATTCCTTCTTTATAAAAAAAATTCATTTGAGCCGTCAAAAATGTTCCTTCATGATGAACATCAAGGGACCCTAAAAAATTTTTATAGTCCAAGCTATAAAATTCTAAGATTGAGAATAATATTAAAATGATACAAAGATTATTAATATTACTGTTAGAGTTTATAAATTTCTCTTCGAAAATTTTAAAATGGATGAACTCTTTATTGTATATTAAATAAAAAATGAAATATAACAAAAGAGGAAAAAATATAAAAAATAAACCCCTAACAGTATCATTTAAGGGATTAATCTTTTTTAATGAATATTCACCTATTATAGTATTTGTTGGGTCGTACGGAAATGAAATATAATTCCATGAGATTGTAGCAAGAAAAATACCAATCGTTAAAAAAAACCACGGAAAATATTTTTTCATTAAGTATTTACTTATAATCTTTTATTTCTTTTATTACGTACTGCTCGCGTCCTTTTGTTTGCTCGAATACTCTGGCTAGATAAATACCTAGTATACCTAAAGTGAAAAGTAATATTCCTGAAAAAAATGAAATAGCTATTATTATACTTGTAGAACCTGGTATAGCTAAATTATTAAATTTTAAAAAAAGAGCGTAAACAATTAATAACAAGCATATAAGAATTGCAAAAAAACCAAAAATAATTCCTAGATAAAGAGGTTTAAGAGAGTAACTGGTTATACCTAATATATAGTCATTAATAGGACCCGCAGAAAGAAGTGGCATTTTTGATTCACCTTCTCCTCTTGCTTGCCTTTCATAGTAGACAAAATCTTGTTTAAATCCAACCCATACCGACAATCCTCTTACATATGGTCGGAATTCTTTTTGATCTAAAATTACACTTAGAGCTTTTTTTGAAATTAGTTTGTAGTCTCCGGCTTGTATAGGTAGATTAATATCTGAGAGCATATGTATTGTTTTGTATGCAATTTTTGTGACAAACATTCTAAATTTTCCTTCACCTTTTCTTTTTGTTCGAACAGTGTGAACAATCTCATTTCCCTCTTCATGCTTTTTTATCAAATCAGGAATAAGTTCAGGAGGATCTTGCTGATCAGTATGTAAATAAACAACTGCATCTCCAGAGCTATTTCTGAAACCTGCTAAAACACAAGGATCAACACCAAATTTTCTACTCATATTAATTATTTTAATAGGATGATTTTTTTGAAGATTGATTAAGATTTTTTCTGAGTTATCATTAGAGTCATCATTTACAAAAATTAACTCATATTTCCAATTTTCTATTTTTTGCATTGTATCTGAAATTCTTTTTACAAGTGGTTCAATATTACCTTCCTCATTTCTGAAAGAGAAAACTATAGATAATAATTTCATAAAAGTTTTTAAATAAAATAATTCGATTGTTAAATGAATTGATTATACTGATTATTAATTTAATGTGCAAATTATGAAAAATTATAAATGGCCTTTAATGTCAAACAACATATTGAGAAGTGATAAAAAAGTGTTGGTAAACTTTATAAATCGATCTAATAAGTTCACTAATGGTCCTAAAGTAAAAGATTTTGAGAATAGGTGGTCTAAGTGGTTAGGAGTAAAATATAGCACATTTGTAAACTCAGGTGCCTCAGCAAATTTAATTTCAATTCATATACTTAAAGAACTAAATAAAAAAAAGAAAGAAATAATTCTCCCAGCATTTACATGGAACTCAGATGTAGTTTCGGTAATTAATGCAGGTTTTAAACCAGTCTTTGTTGATATAAATTTTGAAAATTTAGCTCTTAATGAAAATTTAGTAAAAAAAAAGATAAATAAAAATACACTGGCGATCTTTCTGACTCACGCAATGGGTTATATTGGTCTATCTAATAAATTTCTTGAGTATATAAAGAATAAAAATATTTATTTAATTGAAGATGTTTGTGAGTCTCATGGTGCCAAATTAGGCTCAAAAAAAGCAGGTGCATTAGGAGAGATTTCAAATTTTTCATTTTACTATGGACATCATATGACAACTATTGAAGGTGGAATGATTTCAACTAATTCAAAAGAAGTAGACAGGTTGGCAAAAATGAAACGTGGACATGGATTGTTAAGAGACTCACAGGATAAATATTTTATAAAGAAAACAATTAAGAAATATAAAAATTTAAATAATGATTTTATTTTTAACACTGAAGGATTTAATTTTAGAAATACGGAGATAGCTGCAGTGTTAGGTATTGAACAATTAAAAAGGTTAAATAAAAGTATTAAAAAAAGAAATGAAAATCATAAATTATATTTAAAATTATTAAGGGGGGATATATTTTTTAAAGATTTCAACTTAAAAGGCTCGAGTAACTATGGTTTGCACTTAATACTTAAAAAGAAAAATTCAAAACTTTTTAAAAAAGTTTTGAGTATATTAGATAAAAACTCTGTAGAATATAGATTAGGGAGTTTAGGAAACCAATTACGTCAGCCTTACCTAAAAAAATTTATGAATAAAAGGAATATTATTGGTTTGAAAAATACTGAGCATATGCATTTTTTTTCAGTTTACTTCGGTAACAATCAGTTTTTAGATCAAAATAAAATAAGAAAACTTTGTAAGGATCTTAATTCATTAGTTATTTAATTATGAAAATCTCTCGTGATAAAAAATTAAAAGAAATTAAAATATTTAAACCAGGCTCATTTAAAGATTTTAGGGGTGAAATATGGACTAATTGGGAAAAAAAATATCTCAAAAACGTCAATTTCAACCTCTCAAAATTTACAAAATCAAAAAAAAATGTTTTGCGAGGTTTCCATGGGGATAAAAAATCATGGAAACTAATATCTTGTATTAAAGGAGAGATTTTAAATGTTGTGGTTGACTATAGAAAAAATTCAAAAACATACCTTAAGCACACTTTCTTTTATTTGAATGATAAAAATAAAAAGTCAATTTTGATACCACCAATGTTTCTAAATTCATGGCTTTGTTTAAGCAAAGAATGTATTTATTCTTATGATTATTCTTTCAAAGGTAAATATAATGATGTGAAAGATCAAATAAGTTTAAAATGGAATGATGAGAAAATAAATTTTAAATGGCCAATTAAAAAACCTATTTTGTCTTTTCGTGATAGACAGATTACATAATATTCTATAAAAACTGTCCAATTCTAGTGTTTATGAAAAAAAAAATAGCATTAATTTTTGGTATCACAGGACAAGATGGATCTTATTTAACTGAATTTTTATTAAGTAAAAACTACTTTGTTTATGGGGTTAAAAGAAGAACGAGTTTGATTCATACAACTAGAATAGACCATATATATCAAGACAGACATTCAAAACCGAATTTAATTTTGAAATATGGTGATGTAACTGATTTTTCAAATGTTTTTAAAATAATTAATGATACTAAACCAAACGAAATTTATAATTTAGCGGCCCAAAGTAACGTTGGAGTTTCTTTTGAGTTAGCTGAATATACTGCTCAAACTGATTCTATTGGAACTTTAAGAATTTTAGAAGCATTAAGAATATTAGATAAAAAAAAGAAGATTAAATTTTACCAAGCTTCAACTTCAGAAATTTTTGGAAATAGTCCAGATAAACCTTACAATGAGAAAAGTAGATTTGCTCCAGTTTCACCTTATGGTACAGCAAAGTTATATTCATATTGGATAACAAAAAATTATAGAGAAGCTTACTCAATGTATGCTGCGAATGGGATTCTTTTTAATCATGAGTCTCCCAGAAGAGGGGAAAACTTTATTTCCAGGAAGACAATAATAGCATTAGTAAAAATTCTAAAAGGTAAACAAAAAACTTTATATTTAGGAAATTTGCACTCTAAAAGAGATTGGGGACATGCTAAAGAGTTTGTTGAAGCGCAATGGAAAATACTACAACAAAAAAAAGCGGACGATTTTGTAATTGCTACTGGTAAAAACTATTCAGTGAAGGATTTAGTAAATTTAGTTTTAAAAAAATTAAATATTAAGTTCTTGTGGAAAAAAGACAAAAAAGGTTTAGAATACGCAGTAGCTTTGTCAAATGTAGAAAAGATTAAAAAATCACAAGTTATAGTTAAACAGGACCAATCTTATTTTAGGCCCAATGAAGTCCACGATTTAGTTGGTGATTACTCAAAAGCAAAAAAAAAATTAGGTTGGAAGCCAAATATAAATTTTGACCAACTTATAACTGAGATGATCCAATCTGAAATAAAAAATTATTAAATCGTAAATGTTAGACCCATTTTTAAATCAAGATTGTCAAGATATACTTAAAATTATTAGTTTAAATAGATTTAAAAAAAAAAAAATTTTAATTTTAGGCGGAAATAGTTTCTTAGCATCTTACATTCAGGCGATATTAAGTTTTGTGAATTGTAAAATTGTTTCAGTTTCCCTTAATAAACACAAAGGAATTTTAAAAAAAATAAATAATAAAAATTTAAATTTTATTAAAGCAGATCTTAACGATGAAAAAAAAATTAAAAAAATTTTAAGTAAGAAATTTGATTTTATTTTCCACTTTGCTACTTATGGTCAACCAAAAAAGTGGAAAGATAATGAGATTAGTACAATTAATTTGAATATTAACCTTTTAAAGAAAGTGCTTGAACACTCAGTCAAGTATAAGTCAAAAGTTTTATATTCAAGTTCAGCTGCAGTTTATAAAATACCAAAAAAAAATAAATTGATTAATGAGAAGTCACCACTAGCCATTGGTAATTTCGATAGTGAAATAGTTTATGCAAACTCCAAAATTATTGGAGAGCAACTGTGTAGAGTCTTTAAAGAAAAATATAAAATACCTGTTTATATTGTGAGACCCGCACATACCTATGGGCCTGGTCAAGATTTTAATGACCCAAGAATTATCCCGCAACTTATAAAGAGAGCTTATAAAAATAAACATATTTATTTATTTGACAGTGGAAGATCGATACGAACGTGGGGTTATATAGCGGATATTGCAATAATGATTTTAAATATTATTCAATATGGTAAATCTATGATTTACAATGTCTCTGGTAATGATCATAAGTCAATTATGGATGTAGCAAAAGTAATTTCTAAATTATTCAACAATAAAAAAATTTTGATTAAAAATAAAAAATTAAGTTATACAAACTCAAATTATACTGTTTTAAAAATTTCATCAAAAAAATATCATTTAGAATTTAAAAATAAATTTAAAACAAATTTTATTAATGGTATAAATAAATCAATCAAGTGGAATAAGTTATGGCAAAAGTTAAATTAGCAGATTACGTAATAAATTTTTACTCCAATTTAGGTGTAGACAAAATATTTGTAGTTTATGGAGCTGCTAATGGTGATTTGATAGATGCATTTTCTCGTAATAAAAAAACAGAATATGTAGCAGTCCTTCATGAACAAGCTGGTGGATTTGCTGCAGAAGGCTACGCAAAATTAAAAGGAAAAAAAATACCTGGGGTTGCTATTGCTACAAGTGGTCCTGGTGGAATGAATTTTGTTACTTCAGCGGGTAATTGTTTTTACGATTCTGTTCCAGCAGTTTTTATTACTGGCCAAGTAAATTCAAATTTTATGAAACCAGATGAGTCTGTAAGACAAATTGGGTTTCAAGAGGCAGATATGAGTGCGATTTTTAAGTCTGTAACTAAATACACCAAACTTATTCTTGATCCAAATTCAATTAAATACGAACTGGAATATTCTTTATATTTAGCAACATCTGGAAGACCAGGACCAATTTTATTGGATATTCCAATAGATGTTCAGAAAACAATTATTGAGACTGATGATTTAAAAGGATTTGACCCAAAATTAGAAAATTCGTCTGAGGATGATATTCAATTGATCGAAAAACAAATTGAAAAATTAGTTACTGATATTAATAAGTCATCAAGACCAGTATTTTTAATTGGTGGTGGTGTAAAAAATGCGGATGCTTCTGAAGATTTATATAAAATAGGAGACTTATTAAAAATACCAATGTATCCAACCTGGAACGCTTTAGATGTCGTAACAAGTGATTTCAAATATTATTGTGGAAGAGTTGGAACTTATGGTGGGGCAGGTAGAAATTTTGGAATACAAAATTCTGATTTGTTAATTTCTATTGGATCAAGAGTTTCAGGGAGAATAACTGGTGGAAATGTGAAGACTTTTGCTAGGGCTGCAAAAAAATATATGATTGATATTGATGAGGGAACATTAAATAAAAAATTTCAACAAGTACCTTTTGATGAAAATATAAATTGCGATGCAAAAAAATTTCTAAAAATTTTGAAAGATTATTTAATTAAGAATAATTATAAAACTAATGAAAATAAAAATGTTTGGTTAAACAAATGTTTAGATTGGAAAAAAACTTATGATCCTGTGAAAAAAGATTTTTTTAAAAACTTCAACACAGTCCAGCCATATGCTTTCATAAGAAGACTCTCAGAAAAGATGAATAAAAATGATGTTTTGGTTGCAGATTGTGGTGGAAATATAGTCACATGCAATCATGCTTTTGAAACAAAAAAAGGTCAAAGATATTTCACTAACAATGGTAATTCACCAATGGGTTTTTCTTTTTCAGGAGCTATAGGTGCATACTTTGCAAATCCAAAAAGAAGAATAGTATGTATTATCGGAGATGGTGGTATGAATATGAACATTCAGGAATTACAAACTATTATAAATTATAATATTAATATTAAAACAATAATATTAAATAATCATATCTATGGCATTACGAAAGCTTTCCAAGAAACTAATTTTGGTGGAAAATCTGAGGCTTGCGGTCCAAGAGGTTACACACCACCAGATTTTATTAAAATTTCCAAAGCTTACGGAGTAAAAACAATGGAAATAAAAAATAATTCAGAATTTGATGAAAAAATTGATGAATTTTTAAACTCAGATGGGTCAATTGTAGTTGATGTTGACTGTCATGATCATCATGAATACGAGCCAAGAATATTTGGTTGGAAAACTCCTATAGAGGACATGTATCCTTACATTGATAGAAAAGAGTTTAAGAATAATATGATAATAGATCCAGTTGAAGGTTGGGAAGATCCTATAATGCCTAAATTTATTAAACCTGATGAAGCTGGTGACGCTTAAATAACTATATTAATCTAATAAAGCTTTTAATTCTTGTTGAGTTTTTTTATTTAAATTAATTAAACGATCTTTATTTTTTCTAAATTTAAGAAATTTATTTTCACCAGGATAAAATATTTTTTTTACTTTTTTTATTTTTGGCAATTTTTTTATAATCTTAATATTTTCTTTAATTCTTTTATTAAAATCAATATTAAATATATTTGATTTAAAGGTTATCATTAAATGCCCAATATTTTGAGGTCCACTAAAGTCATCAAAAGGATCCTTAACTCTTCCTGCATGATTACCTCCAGTAACAACACCACTTAAAATATCAACCATCCATGCTAGCCCAGAACCTCTAAATCCTGCAATTGGTAACTGTACTCCTTGTAGTGCACGCTTAGCATTAGTAGTTGGTTTTCCAAATTTATCTAAAGCAACATTTTCTGGAATTTTTTTATTTTCTCTTGCGGCAAATCTTATTTTGCCCCTATTAATCATCGATATAGAACTATCAAATATAAATGGAATCTTTGACCCTGAGGGACAGCCAAAACAAATTGGATTCGTGCCAAATAAACTTTTTAATGAACCGTGAGGTGCTACTGCAGGAGGAGCGTTAGTAAATATCATAGCTATTAAATTTTTTTTAACAGCCTGTTCAGCATAATATCCTGACAAACCATAATGACCACTATTTTTGATACCCACCAAACCAATACCGGTTTTTTTTGCATTATGAATTGCTTTTTTGATTGCAAAATCTGCAGCTACAAATCCAATACTATTATCGGCATCGATTAGAGAAATAGAATTAGTAATTTTTATATCTTTGATTTTTGGTTTTGGATTAATTAATTTTTTTTGAATTCTATCACAGTACATTTTAAGCCTTGAAAGACCATGGCTATAAGCCTCCACAAATTCTGCATTTATTAAGGCATCTGAACATAATTTTGCGTGATCTTTATCAAGCTTATGTTTCATAAATATTTTGATTAACATTTTTTCTAGATTTTGTTTTTTAATTTTCATTTAGAATTATTATGATTGAATTAGTTTTATATCATTTTAGATATGATAAGAATATTAAATTATAATGAAAATATTTGATTGTACTACTTACTATGATGAAGAACTAATATTAGATTTAAGATTTAATATGCTTAACAATTATGTTGATAAATTTGTTGTATGTGAGGCTAAATTTTCTCATGCTGGAAAGAAGAAAAAATTAAATTTTGATATAAATAAATTCTCTAAATTTAAAGATAAAATTATATATTTAGTTTTAGATAATGAGCCTAGTAATGTAATTTATGAAAATGATGAAAAAAAAATTGAATCTAAAAAAAATATGAGAGCAAACTCTATAAAAAGAATTGCTTATCAAAGAAATAAAATTTTTGAGGGAATAGAAAATATAGCAGAACCTGAGGATTATATTCTTTATAGTGATAATGATGAAATCCCTAATTTAGAAATATTTCAACCAAAGACTAATAAAAGTAAAATTGTTATTTTCGAGCAAAAATTATTTTACTATAAATTTAACTTACTTTGTGATCGTATTTATTGGTATGGAACTAGAGCTGTAAAAAAAAAGGACCTAATAAATTTTGAATGGTTAAGGCAAATTAAAGCAAAAAAATATCCATTTTTTAGGTTAGATACTTTTTTTAAAAATGACAAATATATGGACTTAAAAATTATAAAAAATGGCGGATGGCACTTTACTAGAGTAATAAGCCCAGAAAAAATTCATCAAAAAGAATTAGATACTGAACATCATGATGAATATAGATTATCAAATAAAGATCCAGAAAAAATTAGAGATTTAATAGCAAGAAGAGTTATTGATCACGATCATTTAGCTGACTCCAAGGAGAATAAGTATGGTAAAGAATTTCAATTAAAGCAAATAGACTTAATTGATTTACCAGAATTTATTAGAGATAACTCGGATTACTATAAAAATTATTTAGATTTAAATTAAAATTTTTTCAATTAACCTTTTCCTCGCCATGGAATTGTTTTATCAATTATTTTTCTAAGTGTTATATCAAATAACAATCCAAGCATTCCCATGATAAAAATTGTTATCCAAATCACCTCGTATTGAAAATATTTCTTAGCTACATTTTCAACAAAACCAATACCAGTAGTACCAGCTAAAAATTCTGCAGCTACCAAAGTTCCCCAACACATACCAACCGCGACTCTTATACCAGTAAGTATCTCTGGCAATGAGTTTGGAAAAATAACATGTCTTAATATTTGTCTTTTTGATGCTCCTAATGAGTGAGCTGCATGGATTTTTGATAACTGTGTTCCTGATGCACCTGCTCTTGCAGAAATAATCATTATAGATAAAGAAACCATAAATAATAAGAATACTTTTCCAGTGTTATCAATTCCCAGGACGGAAATTATAAGTGGAGCCCATGCAAGAGGAGGAACAGGCCTATAAAGCTCAATCAAAGGATCAAAAAAACCTTTTGCAAATCTATTTAAACCCATAAATAGACCAAGAGGGACACCAATTAATATTCCAAAAACTAGACCAAGAAAAACTCTTAAAAAAGAATCCCAAATATGTCCATAAGGAACAGGTACCTTAAATAAATTAAAATCACCTGTTACAATTTTTAAAACTCCACCTTTAAAGTTTTGTTTTACTATTCCATCTTTACTATGAACAGGATATTCACCTGGCAAGATATCTGCAATCCAATCTGGTAAAATGAAGCCAATCATTTTACTCACATCAACCATCTGTATCCACAATAGAGGAATATCCTTGTAACCAACACTAGGTTTTGACATTAATATAAATTTATTAAAAGTATCTGATGGTTTAGGCAGCCATCTACCTGAACCCTGTTCTGAACAACTTGGACCACTAGCAACGATAGTTCCAGCAGGAAATAAGAAAATATCAATTAATCTCAAACCACCTTGTTCTTTTTTTTGAGCATTATCAAATTTAACAATTGCTGCCTGCATCTTATCTAATGCATTTGGAGGGTAGATGCTTGCAAATTCAATTCTTCTAGCAATCTTAACAATATTTTTTGCGTATGTTGAAGCTACTTCCTCACTATCACTTATACTTTTTCTATAAGATTTAATTTCATCTTTAAGTTCTTTAATCTTATTTTTAAATTGAGGGTTATGATTTCTTAACTTAAAAAATTCATCACTTATTAAATTTAATTCTTGTGCAGCAGTATGAAACTTTAAACCTTTATACGTTGCAGGTACTAAAGGCACTTCTAATGTATTTTCAATAGAACCTGAGCCTGCATTTACTTTAGTTATACCCCAACCACCTTCTTCCTCTACCGCTTTCAGTCTTTCATTTAGCTCTTGCTCTGTTTCAAATGGATAATCAGATTTTTGGAAATTTTCAGTTAATAGATTAATTTTTCCAGTGATATCATCTATTTTTTGCTGAGTCTCAATTTCTAATAAATCCTCATTTGTAAGTAATGGAATGAGTTGATTAGTTTTACTTATATAACTAATTAGTATTGTTTTTTGTTGGCTATTTAGTTCTTCGGAATTTTGAATCTCATTTTGAATTAATTTTAAATTTTTATTCTCTTTTTTGATTTGTGAAGTACTTTTGAACTCCCTTTCCTCAATTGGAAATTGATATTTTAATCCAAGCAAAGAGTCATTAACTTTTGCAACTTGGCATAGTTCGTTGGCAGATTTTGGATAAAATCCTTTTGCAATATCCCAAGAATAATAGAGCCAAATTAAAAGCAAAAAACTACTTCCAACAATTACCCAGTGAGTACCACCTAGTGCTCTCTCTGGATTTCCAAATACAGCATCTACTTTTTCAGTTCTTATTAATCTTCTTCCATAAAGAATACAGCCGATTACAGCGAATAATATAAGAAACGTTATTATCTGAGTTAACATCTAATTATCTTTCCCCATAATTTCCTCTTCCATGTTCCAGATCATTTCAAGGATTTCCTCTCGTTTTTGAGAAAACTCTTTGTTTTTTTTAATTTCACGTAAATCTTCTTTTAATCCCATTGAAGCGAACGGCAGATTATATTCTTTATGTATCCTTCCTGGTCTTGGAGCCATCACATACAATCTTTCCCCAAGAAGCAAGGCCTCTTCAACTGAATGAGTAATAAGAATAATTGTTTTACCTGTCTCTTTCCAAATTTTTAAAACTAGGGACTGCATTTTTTCTCTTGTAAGAGCATCAAGAGCTCCTAATGGTTCATCCATTAAAATCAAATCTGGGTTATTGATTAAACATCTTGCAAGGGCAACTCTTTGCTGCATTCCTCCAGATAATTGATAAGTTGGTGTATTCCCAAAACCCTTTAATCCAACTATCTCTAACCATTCATCAACTTTTTTTTGAGTTTCGACTGGATCTTCTTTTTTCATTCTTAATCCAAAGTTGACATTTTCAGAAACCGTTAGCCATTCAAATAAAGCACCTTGCTGAAAAACCATTCCTCGCTCAACTCCTGGTCCATCAATTTCTTTATTATTCAGTGTAATACTTCCTGAAGTTGGTCTAATAAATCCTGCAGTAATATTTAGTAATGTGGTCTTTCCACAACCAGATGGCCCAAGAACCGTAAGAAGCTCTCCTTTTTTGAGAGTAAAATTTAAATCTTTTAATGCGTGAACAGTTTCTCCTTTAGGAGTTTTAAAAATCATATTTAGATTTTGTGAAACTAAATCACTCATAAAGAGACTTTATATTTGAATTTTTAATAAAAAAATAGGCACCAATTTATTACAATTGGTGCCTATTAAAATTTAAATTATCCTTAAATTATAAAGGTAAGAAACTAGTATCTACGTTTCCTCTTGGTGTTCCCATTCCTTTTAAGAATGCATCAAGATTTCCACTTTCCATAGATTGTTTAGTTTCCTCTGGTGTTAGAAATTTAAAGCCACTTAAAGTTTCTTTCATATCAGCAACTTTCATTTCAGAAGCTTTTGACATTGAGTTCATATCGCTTTTACCAGCTCTATATCTCGCATTAGCCTCATGTGTTACTTCAATAAAAGTTCTTAGCATACCTGGATTTTCCTTCATAAACTTAGTAGTTACTGAAGTGATATCAATACCTAAGATACCTGCGTCTCTAGCTTCCTGTACTGTAAGTAATCTAGATCCAACTGCAGTTGCAGCTTTAATTGAGTTACCACCAAATAAACATGCCATTACAACATCACCGCTTACTAAAGCAGCAGCACCTTCTTCTGGGTCCATTTGAATGATATCCATTTTTTTTCTGTCCGCACCAACAACTTTCATACTTTCGTCAAAAACGTATTCAGCCATTGTACCTAGTGGAACAGCAACTTTTTTACCTTCAAGTTCAGTAGCGTTAGCCTTTGTAATACCCGAAGCATTAGATGTTACACATGTTGTACCACCCATTCCGTATTCCATAGCAATATCTACAAGTTTGATAGGTGCTTTAGATTTAACAGCATTAATGAATGGAACTAAACCTTGAGAGTAAGAGATATCAATATCTCCTGCTAACATAGCATCAGTCATTGCACCACCGTTAGTAAAGTTTGTCCACTTAACAGGAACCCCTAAAGCCTTAGCGAAGTTTTTCTTCATCATATCCTCTAAATTTGGGCTTGGCCACTCTAAGAAGTATGCAACTCTAACTTCATTAGCTGCTGAATTAGCAACTGAAATTGAAAGATTAAGAGCAACAAAACATCCAAGAATAAAACTAATTATTTTTTTCATTTTTCCTCTTCCTTGTTTATTTATATGTTCCAATTTTAAGATTAATTTGACCTATATGTAAAACAAAAAAATGCTCATTCTAGTTACACAACTTGAAGTTGTGACAATTATTTTGGTGGTTTATTAGTCTTAATTAGTCTAAGGATTCATTAATTAACCATTTATAAATTTTTAAAATGAGCTCAGAAAAAAGAACATCTGTACCTAATTCTTTAAATGAACATTGGATGCCATTTACATCTAATAAAGATTTTAAAGAAAATCCAAAACTTATAGTGGAGGCAAAAGGTGTATATTTAAAAAATCACCAAGGTAAAACCCAAATTGATGCTAGCTCAGGATTATTCTGCAATCCTTTAGGACATGGTAGAAAAGAAATTATTGAGGCAATAACAAATCAATTACAAACTTTAGATTATTGTCAACCCTTCCAACAAGGATTTGGGGGATCTTTTGAATTAGCGACTAGAATTTCAAAACATACACCAGGAAATTTAAATAAAATATTTTATACAATCTGTGGGTCTACTGCAGTTGAAACAGCGATCAAAATTAGTATTGCTTACCATAAAGCAAGAGGTGAAGGACAAAGATTTAGATTTGTTGGAAGAGAACGTGCATATCATGGGATGAATATTGGAGCAACATCAGTAGGTGGCATGATTAATAATGTTAAAGCTTATGCAAGTGTTTTGATGCCAGGTGTTGTTCATATGAGACATACACATTTAGATGAACATAAATTTATATCAGGTCAACCTGAAACAGGTGCTGAAATTGCTAATGACTTAGAAAGAATTTGTACTAATTTTGGTTCAGAAAATATTGCAGCTTGTATTGTTGAGCCAATTGCTGGTTCAACAGGAACTTTAGTTCCACCAGTTGGATATTTACAAAGATTAAGAGAACTTTGTGATAAACATAAAATACTTTTGATTTTTGATGAAGTTATTACTGGATGGGGAAGAACTGGCTCAGCTTTTGGAGCTCAAGAGTTTGGTGTAACACCTGACATAATGACTATGGCAAAAGCAACAACCAATGGGATAGTTCCATTTGGTGTAGTTGCTTGTAAAGAAGAAATTTACGATGCCGTTATGGATAATTCTCCAAAAGGTGCGATAGAATTATTTCATGGTTACACGTATTCAGGAATACCAGTTTCTGTTGCAGCAGCATTAGCTGTTCAAGATATTTTTGAAAAAGAAGATATTTTCAATAGAGCAAAAGAACTTGCTCCTTACTTCCAAGAAGGTTTATTTTCTCTAAAAGATATTGATGTAGTCGATAACATTAGAGGCTATGGAATGATGGGTGGTATTGATATTAAAACTGATGGTAGACCTGGTAAAGCAGGCTTAGCTACTTTTAAACATTGTTATGATGCCGGAGTAAATTTTAAAGCCACTGGTGATTGTTTAATTATAGCACCGATGTTTATTTGTGAAAAAAAACATATTGATGAAATTATAGAAAAACTTAGAACTGGAATAACTAATTACGCAAAAAGTAAAAAGAACTAAATTTCGTTAATGAGAATTGGCGTACCTAAAGAAATTAAACCTCAAGAAAATAGAATAGGCTTAACCCCAGATAGTGTAAAAACTCTCGTCTCTGAAGGACATGAAGTGCTAGTCGAAAACAATGGAGGTTTTGAAGCAGGTTTTGACAACGAACAGTACAAAAATGCTGGTGCAAAAATTATAGAAAAAGCTAATGACATTTTTAATGACTCAGAAATAATTGTCAAAGTTAAAGAACCTCAAAAAGTTGAGGTTGAAATGATTAAAGAAAATCAAATCGTATATACTTATTTACATCTGGCCGCTGCCAAAGAATTGACGGAGGGTTTAGTAAAATCAAAAAGTATAAATATAGCTTATGAAACCATCACTGATGATAATGGAAGGCTTCCTTTACTTGCACCGATGAGTGCTGTAGCAGGACGTATGTCAGTTCAAGCAGGAGCACATTGTTTAGAAAAAAACCAAAAAGGTAGAGGAGTATTATTGGGTGGAGCTCCTGGTGGTGAACCAGCCAACGTTTTAATTTTAGGTGGAGGTGTAGTAGGAGAAAATGCTGCAACTATAGCAACTGGTATGAAAGCAAAAGTTCATGTTGTAGATAAATCAGAAGCAAGACTAAAACAATTAGTTGAAATGTTTGGAGATAAAATTATTCCAGAACAAAGTGATAAGATAGATTTAAAAAAGTTAGTAGCCGAGGCAGATTTAATAGTAGGAGGAGTTTTAATCCCCGGAGCGGAGGCGCCTAAATTAGTCACTAAAGATATGTTAAAATTGATGAAAAGAGGCTCTGTTATTGTTGACGTTGCGATTGATCAAGGTGGTTGTGTAGAAACAAGTAAACCGACAACTTTTAATGATCCAACTTTTATAGTTGATAATGTTGTTCATTATTGTGTAGCTAATATGCCAGGAGGGGTTCCTAGAACTTCAACTATTGCATTAAACAAAGCAACACTTCCTTATTTAGTCAAATTAGCCAATAAAGGTTATCAAAAAGCTCTTGGTGAAGATAAAAATTTTTTAGCAGGATTAAATGTTCATAAGGGTCATGTGACTTATAAAGCTGTTGCAGATGTTTTTGGACATGAATATGTTAACCCAGGAGATGCAATCAAAAATTAATTAGATGGAAAAAAAACTTCCAAGTAGCACCAAAGTTGTTGTTATCGGAGGTGGAGTGGTAGGTTGCTCAGTCGCTTATCATTTAGCTAAATTTGGTTGGAAAGATACAATCCTTTTAGAAAGAGATCAGTTAACATCAGGCACGACTTGGCATGCAGCTGGATTAGTAAGTCAATTAGGCCCCTCAGCAGCAATTACCAAAATTAGAAAATATACTTTGGATCTTTATAAAGAACTTGAAAAGAAAGTTGATCATTCAGCTGGGTTAAGATTGAATGGTGCTCTTTCAATTGCAGAAAACAAAGGTAGATGGCAAGAGCTTCAAAGACAAGCAACAACTGCACAACTTTTTGATGTTGATGTTAGAATTTTAGATAAAGAACAAATTAAAAAAGATTATCCAATTGTAAATACTGATGAAGTTTTAGGAGGAATTTTGATGCCAGGCGACGGTGCTGCAGATCCTTCTGGTGTAACACATATGTTAGCAAAAGCAGCAAGAATGGAAGGGGCAAAGATTTTTGAAAAATCCCCCGTTGATGAGATTATAAGTAAAAATGGAAAAATTTCTGGTGTAAAAGTAAATGGTCAAAAAATTGATTGTGAGTATATAGTTTTAGCATCAGGAATGTGGTCACGCCAAATTGGAGAAAAAGCTGGAGTAAGCATTCCTCTTTATCCAGCAGAGCACTTTTATATAATTACTGAGCCAATTGAAAATCTTTCTAAAACTTTACCAGTGATAAGAGACTTTGATAACAGAACTTATATAAAAGAAGATGCTGGAAAAATATTAGTTGGAATTTTTGAGTCTAAATCAATCCCAGCATGGGATAAAATTAATAAAGTTCCAGAGGATTTTTCCTTTGGAGAATTTCAAGAAAATTTTGAGCATTTTGAGCCTTATTTAGCTACAGCAATTAAAAGATTTCCAGTTTTAGAAACAGCAGGAATTAGAAAATTTTTTTCAGGTCCAGAGTCATTTACTCCAGATACAAATACATTGCTTGGAGAAGTGCCAGAAGTAAAAAACTTTTTTGTATGTTGTGGTTTAAATAGTATTGGAATTGGAAGTGGAGGAGGCGTTGGTAAAGTTACAGCTGAGTGGTTAATCAATGGACATATAAATGAGGATATTTTCTGTTATGACATAAAAAGATTTCAAAAATTTCACTCTGAGTTAGGTTTTATTAAAAAAAGAATTACGGAGTCGTTAGGAGATTTATATGGCATGCATTGGCCTTTTAAACAACATAAAACCTCTAGAAATATAAAAACACTTCCATATCACGAAGAACTAAAAAGTTTCGGGGCGTGTTTTGGTGTTTCTGGTGGATACGAAAGACCAATGTGGTTTGCTTTAGATGGAGAAAAAACAGAGTATGAATACAGTTATGATTACCAAAATTGGTACCCTTCAGCAGAATATGAAACAAATAATACTATAAAAAATGTTGGTTTATTTGATTTAACTCCTTTTTCGAAATTTGAGATAAAATCTAATCAGGCTCATAGAGAATTACAAAAAATTTGCACAGCTAATATTAAAAATGAGATTGGAAAATGTGTTTATACACATATGTTAAATCCTGATGGTGGTATTGAAACAGATCTAACAGTTGTTTGTATCGATAAAGATCACTTTAGAATAATAAGCTCTGCAGCTACGCGAGAAAGAGACAAATTTCATATAAATAAACACCTTGCAAAAGATGTTGAGTTAAAAGACGTTACTGATGATTATTGTGTTTTTGGAGTTTTTGGACCAAAAAGTAGAGCTTTAATGAAATCAATTTCAAAAGATAATTTTGAAAATGATAATTTTAGATTTAGTACAGCAAAATATATCACTATTGAAGGAATTAAAATTTGGACTCAAAGATTGTCATATGTTGGAGAATTAGGTTACGAATTATACGTTAAATCTAAAGATGCTAAAAAAATTTATGAATTACTGATTAATAAAGGTAAAGATTTTAACCTCTCTAATTGTGGTATGCACGCCATGGATATTATGCGAATGGAAAGTGGATTTTTACATTGGGGACACGATATTTCACCAGAGGAAAATCAATATCAAGCAGGTTTAGATTTCACAATTAGCTATAAAAAAAAGGATGAATTTATTGGCAAAAAAGCTTTAGAAAAAATTAAAAAAGAAAAAATTAAAAGTAGATTTGCAATGTTTAATTTAAAAGATAGCAAACCAGGTGAGCCATTATTGCTACATGATGAGCCTATTTATTTAGAAAATAAAATTATAGGTAGATCAACGTCTGGTAATTATTCTTTTAATTTTAGGAAAAATTTAGCATTTGGTTATATTAATAATGACATTTCAAATGATCAGCTTCACAAAAAAGATTTATTTATTGAAGTAGAGAAAAAAAAATATCCAATAGAGGTGATCTACAAACCTTTAAAACAAACAAATTTTAAAAATAATTAAGTTTTTCTTCTTAAAAAAAATACAAAAAGAACAGAAGTCATCATCATAATCAAAGCATATGCTGCAGTTGGAACCATATAAGTCATGTTTTGACCAAATAACTGTGTTCCTACAAAAACAGCCAACGTTCCATTTTGTAATCCACATTCAAGAGATATACATCTTTGTTGAGCAACACCTGATGCGAAAAATTTAGCAACATAGAAACCTATAAACATCATGGAAATATTTAGAACTAAAGCAATAGTTCCTGCTGTAGTGAGGAACATTATAATACTATCCCATTCCTGAATATAGATAGCAATAAAAACAATTGAAAATAATCCTATAGATATTTTCTCAATAATTTTCATATTATTTTCTATAAAATCATTAAAAAATTTTCTAAAAATCATTCCAATTATTACTGGCACAGTCACAACAAAAAACATCTTTAATGATATACCAAGCATTGAAACTTCTTTTCTAACGTAAGTAACATCAAATAGATCAATTGATAAAAAAACAATATAGGGAACTGAAACAATACTTATTAAACTAGTAAAAGCAGTAAGAGATATAGAAAGTGCAACATCGCCATCTGCAAATTTAGTTAGTACATTTGAAGTTACTCCACCAGGTGCAGCTGCAATTAACATTACCCCTAATGCCAACTCTACAGGAGTTTTTAAAATGATTATTAATAAAAACCCAATAACTGGAAGAACAACTAATTGACAAATTAAACCAACAAAAAATTCTTTTGGATGCTTAAAAACTCTTGTGAAATCTTTTACTGTTAATGAGGCACCAAGCCCTAACATAATAAGAGCTAGCGCAAATGGCGCTATTGTTGTTACTATTCCCATGACCTTCTGTGTAATACTCTAAGAGAATTTATTAAAGATTTAAGAAATTACAAGAAGATTTAAAACTTTACGAATAAATTTAGCTTTGTATTTAAAAATTTCTGTTTGATAAGGTAAAATTTTTCTAAAATTCATAGAAGTTAGTACATATTGTTTTTTTTCATTTAACTTTATCAAATCTTCTTTTATTAAATATTTACACTTTCTAATTATTGTTGCTCGGGGAATTTTTGTCATATCGGAAATTGACATTGCACTAATACCCGTATTTATACCAAAATTTTCTATGAGAATATTATTTGTAGTAAAGTAATCTAATGAATTTTTTTTGTTATCTGAATTTAGTTGGCTTGAAACATTTAAAACCTGATTCATGCAAATCGTCCCCCAAATATGAAAAGTTGTCAAATCTTGAAAAAATTTATGATATCCTATAATTAAAGGAATCTGCATTCTATAAAACCATCTCCACGATAATGAAAATTTTTTTTTTATTATATTTTCAATAGTTTTTTGATCAAGTTTTTTTGTATAAACTTTATCTTTATTTAAAGCTTGTGAAACTAAGTAAATATATTTTGCTGAAAATTTTATTTGGTTATCAGGTTTAACAAACGGAAATGCTTTCCTATCAATGATTATTTTTTTTTTACTACGTGTTATAACCCCTTCTTTTTCCAGTTCTAAAACTTTCCTTCTAACAGTTTCTTTTGGTAGATCTAATTTTTCACAAAGTTCAGTAATACTAAATTTCTCTATTTGTAGATATGATTTCGAATAATATTCTTCATAAGAATATTGAATATTCATTTGGTCATAAAATTGAAGAGTTTTTTCAACTAAAGAAATTATTATCATATATTTGTAATGATCATTAAATGATGCATAAACATTATTCATCCAATTCCATTGATGAGATATCCAATCTTTGCTTAGAGTAGAATAGTGAGACATAATAGACTCATAGACTTGATCATCAGTAAGGGTTTTTGAAAAATCTATTACTTGGATGCTCATAAATTATAAGAAGGGCAGTAAAGACCCAAATTGGACATGTGTCAATTTATTATTGACCCAGTTTGAACTTCCAAGAAAATTGTTTTTTTTTGATATTATGTTTTAATAGGACTATGACATCTAAAGGCTTTACAGAGAATACTGATAATATCGAGACCCCAAATGATATTAATGTTTCTGAAAAGCCTTTAAATCCAAAGAAAATTAGTACTGGAAGAGTTGATATCAATGTTTTGAAGTCAAAATTAGAGGCTGAACAAGGCAAAGAGCTTAGAAAAAATATTTTTATTTTTTCATTTTGTGTTCTTTTGTTAGGTTCAATTGGAATATTTCTGTCTCTATAATTTTATTTGCTAATAAATCTAAAGAATGGTTAGTTACGCCAAATGAAAAATTTAACAAATTCTCTTAAACAAAAACTTGTTTCTAAATATACTGTTTCTGACAATCCACAAACTAACTCTAGAAGTACAGATATAAATGTTCTTTTAAACAGAGTGAAATTGGATAAGAAACAAGAAACTAAAAAAAAGTTTTATTTTTCTGCAGCAGCCTCTACTGGTTTGATTTTATTTGGGCTTATAGTTTTTAGCTAAATTTAGAAAATTTCTTCAAATTCACTTAAATTTAATGATTAATAATTATTGAATCAAATTTAATAAATATTATAAATCAACAATAATAATTGGCGGGGTAGCTCAGTTGGTTAGAGCGCGGGACTCATAAGCCCGAGGTCAGTGGTTCGATCCCACTTCCCGCTACCATTATAGAATGAGTAAAATTTTTAAATCTTTTAAAGCATCACCAAAATACTCTATAAAATGGAGTAATTATTTTGATATTTATGAAAATCTATTTCAAAAGTTTTTAAAAAAGAAAATTAAAATTGTAGAAGTAGGAATAGGAGATGGTGGATCATTATTCATGTGGAAAAATTTTTTTGGTAAAAATGCAAAAATAATTGGAATAGAATTAAATCCAGAGGCAAAAAATCTAGAGAAAAATGGTTTTAAAATTTACAATGGGGATCAATCTAGTTCTGATTTTTGGAAAAGTTTTTATAAAAAAATAGGTAAGATTGATATTCTAATTGATGACGGAGGTCATACAAATCTCCAACAAATAACTACTTTGGTTGAGTCGATTAACTTTATCAAACCTGGGGGGATGATAATAATTGAAGATACTCACACAAGTTTTATGAAAAATAAGGGTTTTAGAAATCCATCCAAATATTCATTTATTAATTTTACATTATCAATAATTGAAATTATTCATAGGAGAAATCCTAATTTAAATAAAAAACTTAATTTTATATCTAAAAAAATTAATTCAATTGAATATTATGATTCTATTACTGTAATAAATATTGCTAAAAAAAGATTGAATAAATCCAAAAACCTTGAAAATAATAAAAAATTGAGAAATTATTTTGTTGATTATAGATATAAAAGAAAAAATTTTTCTAAAGAAATTAAAAAAAAAAAATTTTCAAATTTTTTAACTAAGAAAATATCCAAAAGAAGCTATTTATATAGAATTTATGAAAATAGTATTATAAAAAAATATTTTAAATTAATTACTAACTAACCTTTATTTTTTAAGATATTTAAATATTTTTCAATATTCATTGATTGTTTGAGAGGAAATTTTTTACCTAACATTTTTTTGGCAGATACTGGTTTTACTTTATAATTTGTTTTTTTAGCAAATTTATAAACAATTTGTTTTTTCCCACCTATATTTATAATACCTTTTTTATCAATTAATTTTAATAAATTTTTTGCCAAGTCTTCATGGAACATAAAGTTCATTTCCACATCCTTAAAAGCTACTTTGTGTATGAATGGTTTTTCTGTCATACAAATTCTTAATATTAAAGAATTTTGATACATTTGAACCGCACATTCACCACCTAATTTTGAAATTGCATAATTATTTATTGGAAGAACTGGATCTGTCTCAGAATAATTTCCTTTAGTTCCAGGATATACATAGTTTGTTGAAAAATAAATTAGCTTAATTTTTTTTTTTGCACAAGCTCTCACAATGTTAGAAGTTCCAATTATGTTTATTAATATACTTCTAGATACATTCTTTTCATGAATTTTCATAGGTCTTGATAATCCAGCGCAATGTATTAAATGAGTTGGTTTTTTTTTGTTAAGATACTTCAAAATAGATTCAAATTTTTCTATGTTAAGTTGGTTTTTGGGAGGATATTCAATCTTATATTTGTGTTTTAACTTTTTAAATTCTTTAGCAAATCTGCCCGAACCTCCTGTAAATACTATTTTTTTCATAAAATTTTTGGCCTTGGTGTATGGATAATAAATTTACCGCCTCTTTTGATAAATTTTTTCTCTTTATTAAATATTTCTTTTTGAAAATTCCATGCTCCAAGAAATACAAAATCAACATCTTTTTGAATAAATCCTTGGTATTTTAATATTGGAATTTTAGTCCCTGGGGTATATTTATTTTGTTTATCTTTAGTAGTATCAATAAAGTATGAAATTAGCCCTTTACCAATTTTACAATAATTCAATATTGTTGCAGATTTAGCAGTAACTCCATAACCAATAACTTTTTTATTTTTTGAGGAAATTTTTGAGAAAATTCTCTTTAATTCGTCTTTTGATGATTTTACTCTCTTAGCAAATTTTTTATATGTTGATATTTTTTGAATACCATAACTTAATTCTTTTTTTCTCTGTTTATTTACACTAGATAAAATTTGACCTTTATTAATTTTTTTTTTTATAAAATATCTATTCGATCCACCATGAATATCTAGATTTTGAACATGAAAAATTTCAAAGTTATGTTTCTTTAAAATATTTTCAATACCCAGAAGGGAAAAGACATAAATATGTTCGTTATAAAATTGATCATAAGTATTTTTTTTTAAGCATTCTAATAAAGATGGGTCTTCTACAATTAAAGTTCCATTATCGTTTAAAAGAATATTTATGGATTTAAAAACTTCATCGAGATTCTCAATATGACTTATTGTATTAGCTGAGTAAATTAAGTCTACTTTACCCTCTTTTTTTAATAATTCCCTCGCAGTTTTTAAATTCCAATATAATGAATATGTATTAAAGCCTTTTTTTTTTGTAATTTTCTCAATATTAGAACAAGGCTCAATTCCAATTACTTTTTTTTTTGAAAAATTTTTAATAAAACTTCCATCATTACTACCAATTTCAAGAATTTTTTTTGGTTTTAAATTTTTATTAATTGATATTGCTAAATTCTTAAAAGATTTAAGCATCGTTTTAGACATTGATGACCTATAGGGGTATTTATTATTAAACATCATTTTGCTAGATATGGGTTTATTTATAGAAACAAGCTTTGTATTAGTATTAATTCCTATTTTTAACCTATATTTTTTTTCTTTTTTGTTTAATTGATTTTTTCTTAAATAATTATTTGCCAATGGTTGAAATCCAAGATCCAAAAAATTAATTTTATTTTTCAATTTATTTTTTCCTTTCTCAAATCATTAAATATTATTGGCCATTCAAGACACTTTGAGTATTTGTTAAACCAAAAAGGTAAAAACCTTTCAGCTAAAAATCCATAAATCCTTATTCTTCCATATCCATTTAAATCAAAACCAAATATTTTTTCACACTCGCTCAACCAATGAAAAATAGTTTCATAATATCTCATCATCAATTTTTTTGATTTACATATAAACATATTACCTTGATTATAAGAGTTATTAGTATTAACGAAATCTCTAAAATCCTCCCTATCATTTTCATTAAGAACATTTATAGCCTTATCTAAGACACCATTCCCATGAAACATATCAAAATGAAATTTTATTGATCTATTTTTTTTGAAAAAAGCCTTAGGATTATTTAGTAATGAAATTTTTCCATACTTTAAAATTTTAATCCATTTTATGTTGTTAACTTGAATTTTATTTCCCAAAATAACCTGATAATCTTTCCAAAACTCTGGAACTTGTTTTAGTATTTTGTCTTGAAAATTATTATTTTTAATATTGTTTTTTTTCTCATTAAGCCAAAATCTTCTATAAGCACAAAAACCTATCCAATCATTTTCACTAATATTAATTAATTCATTTTTCCAAAACCAATAATGAAAAGTGTATTCACCATAAAACTTATTTTTTTTAGATATATTTGGTCCAAAGTAATCTGTTGTCCAATTAGCATCAAATTTTTCTTCACCTAATCCTACAGGTATGTAATTGAGTTTTTTAACTTTTGAGAAAAGCTCATTGTGTATGCAAATACAATACATCTTTAAATTTTGCATTTTAAAACCTTATATCTTTGAATTTGAGGTTTTTCTTATCTTTTTGAGATAATATTGGTGACTTAATATTCCAGTTTATTTTTAAATCTTTGTCATTCCAATTAATTCCAATTTCTGAATTTTTATCTCTATAGTTTGTACAGCTGTAGATAACTATATTTTCATTATCCAAACCTAAAAAACCATGAATGAAACCTGGAGGAATATAAATTGATTTACAATTATTTTCACTTAAAATTATTTTATAGTGTTTTCCAAATGTCTTTGATTTTTTTCTACAATCTACTACCACATCTAAGATTTTTCCTTTGATACAAGAAATATACTTACCTTGTTGATACTTTTTTTGCATATGTAAACCTCTAAGGACATTTTTTTTTGATCTTGATACGACTGTGAAAGGTAATTTTTTTTTGATTTTTTTTTCTAAAGCTAATTCTCTAAAATATCCTCTTTTATCATAAAAATTTTTGGACTTAAAAATTAATAAATCTTTAAATTTTGTTTTTAAAATTTTCATTTATAAAAGTTTAGCTAAATATTGTGAATATTCACAATTTCCATAAAATTTTATAGATTTCTTAATATTTTTTTTGTTTGTCCATTTATTATTAAACGAAATTTCCTCAAGACAAGCAATTTTTAATCCTTGCCGATTTTCAATAGCAGATACAAAATTACTAGTTTTATAAAAATCATCCATTGATCCAGTATCTAGCCAGGCTCCACCCCTTCCAATTAAATCTGCCGAAAGTTTGTTTTTTTTTTTATAAAAATTTAATAAATCAACAATTTCTACCTCACCTCTTTTTGATGGTTTTAATTGTTTTGAATATTTTACGACATCATTATCAAAAAAATAAAGACCAGTTATTGCAAGGTCTGAAAAAAATTTTTTTGGTTTCTCTATAATCTTAATAATTTTTTTATTTTTATTTATCTTAGCTACACCGAATAATTCTGGTTTTAATACTTTATGTAAAACTACTCTTGCACCTTTTTTTAATTTTGTATTTGCCTGAAGTAAACTGGAAAGATTTTGACCATAAAAAAAATTATCACCTAAAATCATTGCAACATTTTCTTTTCCAATAAATTTTTCTCCAATTACAAATGCATCAGGCAATCCTCTTGGCTCATTTTGTTCCATATAACTTATCTTAATTCCTAAATTATCACCGTTAGGTAATATTCTTTTATATTGTTTAAGTTGACCTTTATTTACTATAATTAAGATATCTTTGATTTTAGCTAACATTAATATTGACAATGGATAAAAGATTAACGGTTTATCATAAATAGGCAGCAACTGTTTATTAACCGCTTTTGTTAAGGGACTCATCCTTGTACCCTTACCTCCAGCTAAAATAATTCCTTTTTTGATCATACTTTTCCTAATCTATTTATAATATCTTTTTTTGAAAGTGATTTATAATATGATTTATTTTCAAAATACCAATTAAGTGTCATTTTTATTCCTTTTGAAAAATTTGTTTTTGGATACCATCTTAATTTTTTTTTAATCTTATTACTATTAAGAGCATATCTAATATCATGACCAGGACGATCTTTAACAAAATTAATCTTAACTTTTTTACCAAGAGTAATTATTTTTTTTGAGTTCTTTATGAGCTCTTTTGTAACTTGTAAGTTATTTAGGTTTTTATTAGATCCAATGTTATAAAACTCTCCAAGCTTTCCTTTTTGAAAAACTTTAATTAATGCTTCACAATGATCTTTTACATATATCCATTCTCTAGAGTTTTTACCTTTTCCATAAATAGGTAGAGGTTTATTATTTATTATATTAAATATAAGCTTCGGAATTAATTTTTCTGGATGTTGTTTAGGACCATAATTATTTGAACAATTTGTTACTATAGCAGGTAAATTATAAGTTCTTATATATGAACTTACTAAATGATCTGATGAAGCTTTGCTAGCGGCATATGGTGAACTTGGCTGATAAGGATAATTTTCATCGGATCTTCCATTCAAAACATCACCGTAAACTTCATCCGTAGAAATATGAATTAATCTAGATTTATATTTTTTTGAAAAAATTTTGAAACATTCAAGGAGATTATAAACACCAACAATGTTACTTTGAATGAAATTTCCTGGATTATCAATTGATCTGTCTACATGTGTTTCAGCAGCTAAATTGAAAATTCCTGAGGGTTTGTATTTTGTAAATATTTTTAAGATTTTTTTATTTGAAATATCAAGTTTAACATATTTATATTTTTTTGAATTTTTGAAATCTTTTGTATTATATAAATTTGAAGAGTAAGTACCTTTGTCAATATTGATTACATAAAAATTTTTTTTTAATAATAACTCTATGAGATTGCTTCCAATAAATCCTAATCCACCAGTAACAATGATCTTTTTCATTTTTTGATTTTTACATTAAAAATAAATTTTAGTATAGTCGAGTATATATATATTATGTCAATAACTAGGCAAAATCTTTCAGTGATCATAGTCAGTTATAAGAGTGATCATGTAATTGAAAATTGTATTAACTCTATTGATAGCGAAATTGAAATAGTTGTCATTGATAATTCTAATAATGATAAATTTAAAGACAAAATTGAGACTAAATACAAGAATGTAAAATGTATTTTGTCAAAAGAAAATTTAGGGATGGGTGGAGGTAATAATTTAGGTATTAAAAATGTGAGCAAAGATTTTGCATTAATATTGAATCCAGATGTTGCTCTAGAAAATAACTCAATGAATGAGATAATGTTTGCATCAAAACAAATTGATAATTTTGGAATTATTGCTCCAATTTCCAGCAAAGATGAATATCCAAACTATATTATAAAAAAGGATCATTATTTTGACTCCAATAAACCTTTTAAAGTTAAAAGTGTCGACGGATATGCCATGCTTTTAAATCTAAAAAAATTAAAAAAAATAGAGAATTTTAATTTTTTCGACGAGAATTTTTTTTTATATCTTGAAAACGAGGACTTGTGTAAGCGATTAACAGAAAAAAATGAGGACATTTATATCGTTCCAAAATCTAAAATTCATCATCTAGGAGGAAAAGCAGTAGATCCGAAGTATAAAAATGAAATTGAGTATTTAAGAAATTGGCATTGGATGTGGTCAAAGTTTTATTTTAATAAAAAACATTACGGCTATTTGATTGCATTATTAAAAGTTTTTAAAAATTTAATTTCTGCAAAAATAAAATTTTTTTATTATTTAATTACTTTCAACACTTTTAAAAGAAAAATATATCAGATGAGATTATTAGGGTTGATAAGTTCTATGATAGGAAAAAATTCTTACTATAGACCAAATATTTAAAAATTTAATGACCAGGAAATTCAATTAAATTTTCTACCTGGTATCCTTTTTTAATTAAACTGTCAGAACCATTAAGATCAAAAAGATTAATAACAAAAACAAATCCGGCAACTTTTCCTTTTGAAATTTCTACAAGTTTTGCTGCAGCATGTGCAGTACCACCAGTAGCAATTAAATCATCCACAATCAAAATAGAATCTTCTTTACTTATAGAGTCTTTATGAACTTCTATCGTAGCTTTACCGTACTCTAATTCGAAATCAACAGAGTGTACATCAGCTGGTAATTTATTTTTTTTTCTTAACATTATGAATGGTTTTTTTAAAATATAAGATACTGCTGAGGCAAAAACAAATCCTCTAGACTCAATAGCAGCAATCTTATTAAACTTCATTTTTTTTGATCTTTCTATAATCTGATCAATTGTTTCTGAAAAAGCTTTCTCATTTTTAATTAGTGTTGTGATATCTCTAAATAAAATACCTTTTTTTGGATAATCTGGAATAGATCTAATAAAGTCTTTTAAATTCATAAGAGTAAATTATAAAAGTATAAATAAATTAATTTTATAACATGACAATAAATAAATTAGCAATAATTGGTGGTAGTGGGCTTTATGATGTTGAAGAATTTAAAAATAGAGAATTGTTAGATTTAAACACTCCTTGGGGAAAACCCTCAGACCAAATTTTAAAAACTAATTATAACAATAAAGAAGTTTACTTCTTACCAAGACATGGAAGAGGTCACTTTGTTTCTCCCTCAAAAATTAATTTTAGAGCAAATATTGATGCTCTTAAACAGTTAGGTGTGACAGATATTGTGTCAGTTTCAGCAGTGGGGTCTTTAAAAGAGGAGTTGCCACCAGGAAAATTTGTTATTGTTGACCAATTCATTGACCGAACATTTGCAAGGGAAAAAACATTTTTTGATGATGAAATTGTTGCTCACGTTTCTATGGCTCACCCAACATCAAATGGTTTGATGAACGCATGTGAAGAGGCAATAAAAAAAGAGAAAATTGAATATCAAAGAAATGGTACTTATGTTGTTATGGAAGGACCTCAATTTTCAACCTTAGCAGAATCAAATTTATATAGATCTTGGAAAGCAGATGTAATTGGAATGACTAATATGCCAGAGGCGAAATTAGCAAGAGAGGCAGAGATAAGATATGCATCTGTATCAATGGTCACTGACTACGATTGTTGGCATCCTGATCATGAAAATGTTGATGTTCAACAAGTAGTAAAAGTTTTATTAGATAATGCTGCTAAGGCAAAAAATATGATTAAAAATTTAATAGAAAACTTTGAAAATCACATTGATCCTAATGATCCAACCAATAATTGTTTAGATGTTGCAATTATTACAGCACCTGAAAAAAGAACAAAAAAGACAAAAGAAAAACTTAAAACTGTTGCTGGTAGAGTTTTAAATTAATGAGAATAGAAGGAAAAGAATATCGTACTATTTGGTTTGAAAATAATGTTGTTAAAATTATTGATCAAACAAAACTTCCACACCAATTTATTATTAAAGACCTTAAAACAGTTAAGGACTCAATAAATGCAATTAAGGTTATGGAGGTAAGAGGAGCACCTTTAATAGGAGCTACAGCAGCTTATGGATTGGTTTTAGCTATAATTGAAAATAATGATCAATCATTTTTAAAAAAATCTGCAGAAGATTTAATTAGCTCAAGACCAACGGCAATTAATTTGAAGTGGGCTATTGATAGAATGATGAATAAATTATCAGGTGTTAATAGTGATAAAATTCTAGAAATAGCCTTGAATGAAGCAAAAGATATATGTGAAGAGGATGTGAAATTTTGTGAAAGTATAGGTTTAAATGGACTAAAAATTATTGAGGAAATCTATAATAAAAAAAAAGATATAGTTAATATATTAACTCATTGTAATGCAGGATGGCTTGCAACAATAAATTGGGGGACCGCAACTTCTCCAATTTATCATGCGCACAAAAAAGGAATTCCCATTCATGTTTGGGCTGATGAAACTAGGCCAAGAAATCAAGGAGCAAATCTTACTTCTTATGAATTAAATGAAGAAGGAATTAAGAACACAATCATTGCAGATAATACAGGTGGTATATTAATGCAAAGAGGTGAAGTTGATATGTGTATTGTTGGAACTGATAGAACTCTAGCCAATGGAGATGTTTGTAATAAGGTTGGAACTTATCTAAAAGCACTAGCAGCTCATGATAACAACATTCCTTTTTATGTTGCGCTACCAAGTTCAACAATTGACTGGAACATAAAAGATCGTAAAGATATCCCAATCGAAGAGAGAAATTCAGATGAATTATCTCATGTTAAAGGTTTAGATGAAAAAGGAGATATAAAGAAAATACAAATTTATCCAAAAAAAAGTAAAGCTATGAATTTAGCTTTTGATGTAACTCCTGCAAAATATGTTACTGGATTAATTACTGAAAAAGGCGTGTGTGAAGCATCGGAGAAAGGACTTAAAGAATTATTTAAATGAAGAATTTAGATCAAAGAAATCAAATTATTGAGTACTCATTAAGATTAAATTCTACAAACCTTTCACCTCTTAGATCTGGGAATATATCATTAAGAGGAACGGAGAATGATATAGACGGATACTTAATTACCCCATCAGGAAAAAAATATGATACATTAAAACCTGAAGACATTGTTTTTATGGGTTTAAATGAGGATGAAAAAAACGACCCAACTAACAAACCATCATCTGAATGGAGATTTCATCGAGATATTTATGTAAATAAAAATGAAGCACAGGCTATTGTTCATGCTCATTCTCCACACGCAACGGCTGTATCTTCACATGGAAAACCTATTCCACCATTTCATTATATGATTGCTCTTGCAGGCGGAGAAGACATTAAATGTGCAGAATACGCTACTTTTGGAACTGAAGAGTTATCTAAAAATGTTATCAAAGCTTTAGATAATAGAAGTGCGTGTTTAATGTCTAATCACGGCCAGGTTGCTTTTGGAAAAAATTTAGAGGATGCATTTGAACTCGCACAAGAGATAGAAAATATTTGTCATCAATACACTATTGCTTTAAAATTAGGACAACCTAAGATACTTTCATTTGAAGAAATGAAAAAAGTTTTAGATAAGGCTAAAAACTATAAAAAAGGGTAAGATGATTAAAGTTGGGGAGCATATTACTTTAGATATTATAGGTACTACAAAAGAGTACGATCCTTCAATCTATGAAAAAGTGATACATAAAATAGCTAAAGCAGCTAATGTAACTATTTTAAACATTTCTAAATATAAATTTGAACCTCAGGGTTTTACTATTTTAGCTTTATTGGCCGAAAGTCATATCAGTTTTCATACATTTCCAGAAAATGGAATAATAAGTTTTGATTTTTTTACCTGTGGAAAAATAAGTCCATCGGTAGCAATCGATATTGTTAAAAAAGAATTTGAACATAAGCGTATAGTTAAAAAAGAATTTAATAGAGATACCAGATCTCTTTACCATGATATTTATAGTTCACCTGGATTACAAAAATCATATGTTGTAAATGAAGTTTTAGAAGACTTTAAATCAAAAGTTGGTCAACACATTGAAATTTTAGAATTAGAACAATTTGGAAAATCTTTATTTATTGATGGTGAAATACAGGTAGCGGCATCAGATGAACATTTATACAGTTCAACTTTTGTTGGAGCGGGTCTGAAGTTAAATAAAAAAAATGAGAGAGCAGCGATAATTGGTGGTGGCGATGGTGGTGTTGCAAGGGAATGTATTTCAAAAAAGTTTAATTTTATAGATTGGTATGAATTAGATCCAGAAGTTGTGGAGGTTTGCAACAAACATCTTGGTGATATAGGAAAAAAATCAACAGAAAAGAATTCTGTAAAATGTGTATGGGGTGATGCGTTCGAAAGTATAAAAACAGTAAACGAAGATACATATGATCATATTTTTGTTGATCTAAATGATGACCAGTTTTGTATAGATCTTGCTGCTAAAAATATGGACTCTTTAGTAAGAATACTCAAACCCAAAGGAGTTATTACTGCCCAGGTAGGAAGTCAGGATAAAAAACCTCTTCAAGTTGAAAATTGGTTAAATGTATTTAACCATCATTTTGGAAACACTAATTTATCCAGAGTTTACATACCTAGTTTTGATTGTTCTTGGAATTTTTCTTCATCGATAAATCATTAATTTTTTCTTTTTAATATCCATAATCTGTGAAATACTATTTTTTTTTATTAAAGGAGATAACAATGAATATATTCAAGAAAACCATTTTTTCAGTTTTATTTTCTCTATTGGTAATGGGAAATGTCAATGCTGATAAAATAAGAATTGGAACAGAGGGTGCTTATCCTCCATGGAACTCAAAAAATGAGGCAGGTAAGTTAATAGGATTCGAAGTTGAATTAGCTTACACGCTATGCAGATACATTGGACAACAATGTGTAATAGTTGAACAAGATTGGGATGGAATGATTCCAGCTTTAATCATGAGAAAGTTTGATGCAATAATGGCAGGAATGTCAATTACTGCAGAAAGACAAAAAGCTATTAGCTTTTCTCAAGGATATGCAGATGAGGTTGCATCTTTAGCAGTCATGAAAGGATCTAGCCTTGAAGGTTTAGATACATCTGCTGGGATAAATCTTACAAAACCAAATGCTGCAGCTAAAAAAGATCTTAAAACACTTACTGCTGCATTAGCAGGTAAAACTGTTTGTGTACAAACTGCTACGATTCACCAAAACTTTTTAGACTCTGGTGATGTAGGAAAAGTAAATGTCAGAACATACAAAACACAAGACGAAGTTAACTTAGATTTAGCATCAGGAAGATGTGATGCTGCATTAGCTGCTGCTGTTGCATTTAGCGATTATGCAGAAAAATCTGGTAAGCCAGTTGTCTTAACTGGACCAACTTTCTCAGGTGGTGCATTTGGAAATGGTGTTGGAGTAGGTATTAGAAAAGATGATACTGAACTTTTGAAAAAGTTTAATGCCGCTATTAATAAAGCGAGAAAAAACGGAGACATTAGTAGAATTGCTACTAAGTGGTTTGGTTTCGACGCTTCTATGTAATTAAATTTTAGATTTGGCGACTATCATGTATAGTCGCCGATCTGTATGGAACTTCTAGCATTTGGAGATACTGGTTGGGGTGATGAATTATTTTATGCAACCCTAATGACTATAGCTGTTTCGATAACGGCAATGTTTATAGGTTTTCTTTTTGCATTGATCTTCACTCCATTAAAATTATCTAAAAATAAGTTTTTAAATTTTATTGCCAATTCTTACACAACTATAATAAGAGGTGTTCCAGAATTATTAGTAATTTACCTTTTCTTTTTTGGTGGAACTGGCGCAGTTATGTTCGTTGCATCAATATTTGGTTATAACGAATATATTGAAATTAACGCATTTATCACAGGTGCTTTTGCGATTGGAATAATCTCTGGTGCTTATTCAACGGAGGTTTTTAGAGGAGCTATTCAATCAATCGATAAAGGCCAGTTTGAAGCTGCAAATGTATTAGGACTTAATAAGTTTGGAAAATTTTTTAAGATAATTTTACCTCAAACATTAAGATTAGCTATTCCAAATCTAAGTAATGTTTGGCAAATAACTCTAAAAGACACTTCTCTAATTTCAGTTACAGGTTTAGTTGAAATCATGAGACAATCTTATATTGCTGCCGGATCTACAAGAGATCCATTATTCTTTTATTCATTTGCTGCAGTTTTGTATTTATTACTTACTTTTGTAAGTATGAAATTAATAAATAGATTAGAAGTTAAATATAGTAGGGGGTTCTAATGGATCTTGAGTTAATGATTAATAGTTTCCCTAAATTATTAAGTGCAGCAGTGATAACTTTAAAACTTCTTTCAGTTTCATTAATAATAGGGTTGTTGATTGGATTGTTTTTTGCAATTCTAAGATTAAATAAAAATATTTTTATCAACAGATTTGCTTACGGATATTCATATATTTTTAGAGGCACACCACTTTTAGTACAAATTTTTATAATTTATTTTGGATTAGGTCAGATTGAATATTTAAGATCTACAGTTTTATGGGTAATTTTAAAAGAACCATATTGGTGTGCAATTATTGCTTTTGCTCTAAACACTGGTGCTTACACCTCAGAGATATTAAGATCAGCATTTCAAACAATTAAACCCGGAATAATAGAGGCTGGTAAAAGTTTGGGCATCTCAAATAAAGTAATTTTTTATAAAATTCAGATACCTATCGCCATAAGACAATCTTTACCAGCTTATGGAAATGAAATTATCCTGATGATGAAAGGAACTTCTTTAGCGAGCACAGTCACCATAATGGACCTTACAGGTGTTGCAAAATATATAATTTCTACAACTTTTAAACCAATAGAGGTATTTATTGTAGCTGGTGGGATTTATCTATTTATGACTTTTGTTATCCATAATGTGATAAAGTTTTTAGAGAAGAAATACAGTTTTAATTAAAGTATTACTAAATCTAATTTTTGTTTACCAAGTCTCTCATTACCATTCTCTGTAACCAAATAAGTTTCACCTAAATTCATTGCTAACTGGTTTTTAGAGTCCATTAATATCATATGCATAAAAAAAACATTTCCAGGCTGAATCACATAAGGATTTTTTGCATATAGCATTGGCCAATCCATCCAGTTGGGAGAAAAAGTGTTTCCTAAAGAGTAACCACAGGCGTTCATTCTAGCATCTTTAAAACCAAGATCATCAAAAGTTTTTGCATGAATATCAAAAACTTCTCCAACTTTATTACCAGGTTTTAATTTACTTTCACAATTTTTAAGAGCTTCAACACATGCTTTATGCATTTCATAATGTTTAGGATCTGCTTTACCAATAGGAATAGTTCTAAACATTGCAGAATGGTAATGTCTATAGGTACCAGCCCATTCAACAGTTAATTGGTCTTTATTATCTAAAATTTGTTTTTCTGCTTGATAGCGACAAAGCAGTGCATTTTTACCAGAACCTATTATAAATTCATTTGCAGGGTAATCTCCCCCACCTTCGAATATAACTTTATTCATTTCAGCCAATATTTTAGACTCACTAACACCAGCTTTTGCATGTTTCCATACTTCATCTAAAGCTTTATCTGCAAGCTCTGCAGCTTTTTTAACATAAATAATCTCTTCTTTTGATTTAACCACTCTTATTTTTGTTATTAAGTCCGATTTATCTTCAAGAGAACAATAATTTTCTAAAGACTTGTTTAATCGAAGAGCATTACGACCAGTTAAACCATAGGCTTCATATTCAATTCCTAATTTTTTTCCTTTAAGATTTAACTCATTTAAAATAACTTTAAGATCATCAGTTGGATTCGATCCATCTTTATCAACCCAAATTCTAATATTTTCTATGTTAGATGTATTTTGAGCCTGTCTTAAATCTGGAGCTCTTGTGAGCAGTATTATATTTCCACTTTTATCTAATACTAATGTTTGAAAAAAAACATAACCAAAAGTATCATAACCAGTCAACCAATACATAGACTCTTGTCTAAACATTAAAAGAGCATCCAGGTTTTGCTCTTTCATAGAATTTAATACTTTACTTTTTCTATTAGAAAATTCTTCTTGTGAAAAATGAAGTGCCATCGGAATATTTAATAATTATTTAATTATCATTCTCGCTGAGTGATCAATAAAATGCATAAAATTTCTTTTTTTTGAAAAATATTCATCTGTAGCTTTTTTAGATCCTAACCAACTACCGTAATCATCAATAATCAATATTCCACCATCTACTACTAAGGGATATAAGTATTCCAATTCTATTTTAGTACTCTCATAAAAATCAGTATCTAGTCTTAAAATTGATATTTTTTTTGGTAAATTATCTTGAATTTTAAGTGTATCTTCTACTTTTCCCTTCACAAATTTAATATCATTTAAATCAAGGTTCATTTCTTTAAAATTTTTTTTTACTTTTTCTAATGAACAGCTAGACCAACTATCTTTTTTTAAAAATTTTTTACTTGCAACAGTTCCATCAATTTTAATATCGTAAGACGTTGGACTTGTCATTCCTTCAAATGTATCATAGGCGTAAATATTTCTTCTTAAATTATGATGCTTTATTAACTTTTTAAGTATCATTATATTCCCACCTGTATAAACTCCACACTCAACAAAATCTCCTTCTATATTGAATTCATTTATGTATTCGAATGCTTTGATAAGTGAAAAAATTTTCATGTTAGATGTCATGGTGTATTCGGAAAAGTTTTTTATCAATTCTTTATTAAATTTAGAAGTATTCTCTAATTCATGGTCAATTTTTTTTATAAATTTATATCCTGCAAATGCTGTAATTTTTTTTAAAATCTTTTTAAACATCAATATTTTTTGTATTGTTTTATCTCTCTTATTTTTGAGCCTGAGTGGATATTAATTTCAAGTTTAATTTTTGCTCTATCGTCGTTAAGAAAATGAACATCTCTAGATAGTTTGATGAATTTCTCCCCAAACTCATTGTTTTTTTCACATTGTCTTTTATCATCTTCTATGATCCAAAGTTTTGAATTAATTTCTTTAAGTGACTTATAAAGTTGATTAAGTTTATCATCTGATTTTACATTTTTTTCAAATTGACTCTTTAAAATAGAATACTCATTATTAATATATCTAATTTTATCAGGATCTTTTATTTTAACTTGTTTGATTTCTAGAATTGAAATTTTATCCAAAAGTTCACCAACAGAAATTTCTATTATAATTTTATTCATAAAATTAAATACTGTGTTATTTTGTTATAAATATGTCTAATATTTTAATAATTAAACATGGATCACTAGGAGATATAGCTCAAGCAAGTGGTGCAATTCAAGACATATCTGAAAATCACAAAAATGATAAAATTTATTTGTTAACTACAAAAGCTTATTTTGAAGTATTTAAGAAAAATCCATTTATTCATGAAGTGATTTTAGACAAAAGGTTGCCTCGATATAATTTAATTTATTTGTATTTTTTGATGAAAGAACTTAAAAAATTCAAATTTTCAAAAGTTTTTGATTTACAAAATTCATCGAGAACAAATTTTTACAAAAATATTCTTTTTCCTAAAGCAAAAAAAGAAATATGGTCTAGCTCTATTACAACTTTACCTGAAGTAATAAATAAAAAAGAATTTGATAAACATTCTGTTTTAGATAGGTTCAATCATCAATTACAAGCATCAGGTGTGAAAACATCTTGCACCTTAAATCCTGATTTTAGCTGGGCGTGTTCTGAGATCAGTAAAATTAAAAAAAATTTTAAACTGGATAAATTTATTTTACTATTTCCTTTTTGCTCCCAGCATCTTGATATTAAAAAATGGCCTTATTACAATAATCTAATAAAACTTATTTCTGATAAATTTGGTAACGAATATAAAATCATTACAGCTCCTGGACCTACAGAAATAAATATTGCTAAGGAAATTAATGCTGAGCCTTTATTGGATAATGGAAAAGCACTTAGTATCTCTCAATTAACATCCTTAATTAAAGAAAGCTCTTTTGTGGTGGCAAATGATACTGGACCAGCTCACATCGCAGCTCATGTGGGCGCGAAAGGGTTAACTTTGTTCGGAAAACATACAACTGCTTACAAAGTTAGTATCGAAAGAGAAAATTTTAAAGCAATCGAAGTTACAGACCTTAATAATTTAAGTGCAGAAAAAGTTTTTGAAAGATTAAGTAAATCTTTAAATTAATTAAGAATTTTTTTGTATTCCTCTAGAGTTTTATCCCACTGAAATTTTGAAACATACTCTTGAGCATTTTTTCCAAGTTCAATGTATTTCTTATTTTCTATCATAGAATTTAATGATGTATAAATATCATCTAAATTGTTACCGTCACAAATTAATCCAGTTTTATTGTGTTGAATAGCATCTGATGCACCACCATCTTTTCCCCCAAGAGAGGGAATTCTGTATTGTGCAGCCTCAATATAAACTATTCCAAAACCTTCAACAGAAGTTTTATTTATTATAGAGGGCATTACAAAGATATTTGATTTAGCAATTAACGCATTTTTTAAATCAGAACTTATATCTTTAAAGAACATTACTTGTGAAGTTAGATCTAATTCTTCAACTAATTTTTTTATATTCTCTTCTTCGTCACCATAACCAATACAAATATAAACAATATCTGGGTATAGTTGTTTTAAATTTCTTAATGCCATAATTACTTTTTCATGATTTTTTCTTTTATCAAATCTAGAAACAGTAATAAGTCTTGGTGTTTTAATTTTTAATAAACTTTCAACTTTCTCAAGTGATTTTTTATTTAATTCCTGAACTGGATCAACTCCAGGATTTATAACTATTAGTCTATTTTGGTCTACACCATTATTTATTGCTAAGTTTTTAGTATATTCAGAATTCGCAATTACTTTTTCTACATTATTTAGAACTTTTACAGCTCTTTTATTAAGTGAGCTTCTTATAGGATGGTTGATTTCCTTACCATGAATTAAACAATACTTTTTTTTATCAGTCTTAATTAATTCTAAACTTTTCCAGTGATCTGCAATAATTCCCTCAACTTTATTTTCTTTTAAAAATTCATTTATTAATTGAGCTTTTCTTATTTTTCTTAAAAATTTTATTCCACCAACTCTTTCAATTGAAAAACTTGCTTGCTCATCAAAATTTTTGTGATTTTCATGATAATCTGCAAAAACTTTAATCATAAAATTTTTGGACATTTCACGAGATAAACCCCACATTAAACTTTGCATTCCACCTAATTCTGGTGGAAAAGCCCTTGTAACAAGAATATACATTAATTAGTTTTCCACTTAATACCGCATCCAGCACTAGGAATTTGTTTCTTTGGTCCTTTATTAGTTTCTGCAATTAGTTTCATTGCTTTTAAAAGATCACTATCTCCATCTCTTACCGGGATTAATTTTTTAAGTTCTCTTACTCTTCCCCTGTATTGAAGTTCCAGATCTTTGTTATAACCAAAAAAATCTGGCGTACATACTGCATCATAAGTTTTTGCAATTTCTTGAGTTTCATCAACTAAATATGGAAAACCGAATTGATTTTCTTTTGAAAATTTAATCATATTTTCAAATGAATCCTCAGGATAATTTTCTGCATCATTAGCGCAAATAGCTACAGAATTAATACCCATATTTTTTAATTTATTACAATCATCAACAATATCTTTTGTTATCGCTTTAACATATGGACAGTGATTACAGATAAACATTATTAATGTACCTTTTTCACCTTTGACATCTGCTAAGGAAAGGATTTTACCCTCTGTTGATTTAAGCTCAAAGTCATGAGCTTTTTGACCAAAATCACATATTGGAGTTTGTATAGGCATAATGTAATAATATATAAATTATGTTTTACGATTTAAAAGATAAAAAACCAAAAAACTCTGGCGAAAATTGGGTAGCGCCTAATGCAACTATAATAGGTGATGTTACCTTAGAAAAAAATTCTAGTATTTGGTTTAATGCAACCTTGAGAGGCGATGTAGAAAATATTCATATTGGTGAAGGCTCTAATATACAAGACGGAAGTGTTTTACACACTGATCCAGGCTATCCTTTAAGGGTTGGAAAAAATGTTACCGTTGGACATATGGTTATGCTTCATGGCTGTACGATAGGGGATAATAGTTTAATTGGAATCGGAGCCGTAATTTTAAATAATGCCAAGATTGGAAAAAATTGTCTAATCGGAGCAAAAGCATTAATTACAGAAAATAAAGAAATTCCAGATAACTCCTTAGTGATTGGCTCACCTGGTAAAGTTGTAAGAGAAATTACCGAAGATGAAAAAAAAGCTATTATAGAAAACACAAAGCATTATCAAGATAATTGGAAAAGATATTCTAAATCAATTTTTTAACAATAACTTAATATTTCTTTTAAATTAATTTAAAATTTCTTACTTAGATATTTTTATATACTAATGATGAAAAAAATAATTTAATTTTTAAAAAATTTGTGAATTTTTAAATACGAACTCATGATTTTAAATTTGCTCATATTTATTTCATTAATTATGGGAAGTTACTTTTTAAGTTTTGTAATCAGTTAAACTACTTATTTTTTAAGGAACTAACCAGATTTCTTTTTTATTTTCCAAATCAAACTTTGCTCTTCGGTGACCTTTAGCAGCAAGATATAGCCACTCAATAGATTTAATCATACATTTAATGACAGTAAAGTTTTTATATCCTTCTTCACTTTGTTCCATAGTGTAATCAAAATCTTCTAATTTTGATATCATTCCAGAAGTTGGATTTTCTGAGGATGTTCCAGGAGGGCTATCTGTTAAATAACATCTTCTACTAATATGTTGAGTTTTTTTCCAAGATTCCTCAGTGGTAGAATTTTGATTATTGATTTCACACTCAACTTTAACTCTAAGTTGGATCTTTTCGTCTTTGTCGTAAAAAAGTAAAGATGCTTTGTTATTCTTTTTTAAGATGTCTACTTTTGGAGATCTAAGATCTGTATGAAACTGTAATAAATTATTTGTCCTATCTGATTTTCTTAATACAACTATTCTACCATCAATTTCATCTTGATGAGCACACATAAAAACCGGAATTCTAAATGGTGAGCCTCTATTAGTCACAGCATCATCTAACATAGACCAATACTTATTTTGAATTTCCCCAAAATCTTCATAGTATGCTGGCTGCATACTTTACTTCCTAAATCTTTTTATTAAGCTTGAAGTATCCCAACGATTACCTCCCATGCCTTGTACTTCACTATAATATTTATCAACGAGTTCAGTGACAGGTAATAATGAGCCATTATTCTTAGCTTCATCCATCGCAATTTTTAAATCTTTTCTCATCCAATCCACTGCAAAACCAAAATCAAATTTGTCATCAATCATTGTTTTATATCTATTTTCCATTTGCCAAGATTGTGCAGCACCTTTTGAAATAACTTCAATGACATCTTCCATGTTCAATCCAGCCTTCATTCCAAAATTAATAGCTTCAGATAAACCTTGAACTAAACCTGCAATACAAATTTGATTAACCATTTTAGCTAGCTGTCCATTACCAGGACCACCAAGTAATTTCATTTTTTTACTGTAACAATCAATCTTATCTTTTGCTTTATCAAAGTCTGCCTGATCACCACCGATCATAACTGTTAGTGCTCCATTTTCTGCACCAGCTTGTCCTCCTGATACTGGTGCATCTAATGCACCAAATCCATTTTTTTTTGCATAAGCATGTATCTCTCTTGCAATTGTTGCAGAGGCAGTTGTGTTATCAATATAAACAGCACCTTTGTTAATTGTTTTAAATGCACCGTTGTCTCCAAAGGTTACTTCTCTTAAATCATTATCATTTCCAACACATGTAAAAATGTATTCTGCGTCTTTTGCAGCTTCAGCTGGAGTATCAGCCATATTACCATTGTATTCTTTAATCCATTTTTCAGCTTTGGATTTTGTTCTGTTAAAAACAGTTACATTGTGTCCACCTTTTGATATATAACCAGCCATTGGATAACCCATGACACCAAGACCTATAAAAGCAACATTACAGCTCATAATTTTTTAATATGTTTAAAAGTTTAAGTTTAAAAGTAATTATATTTGGTTTCATATTTACATTTTTTTCTAGTTTTGGACAGAGTTTTTTTCTTGGTCTTTTTAATTCCAGTATACGAGATGCATTATCTATCACCCAGGGACAATTTGGAACAATCTATGCATCCGCAACTTTGCTTAGCAGTTTTTTGTTAATTTGGGTTGGAAAAAAAATAGATGACATCAATATATTTAAATTTGCATTTTTTGTTACAATACTTTTATCTTTTTCATGTTTTTTCTTCTCAAAAATTTCATCAATAACTTTTTTATTTATTGCAATTTTTTTAATGAGATTTTCAGGTCAGGGTATGATGTCTCATACTGCAACAACGACAATTTCAAGATATTTTACAAAATCGAGAGGAAAAGCTTTAAGCACAAGTTGGTTTGGTCTCTCTACTGCTGAATTTATATTACCTGTTTTAATTGTATATTTACTTACTGTTACTTCTTGGCAAAATTTATGGATATATATTTCAATATTAGTTTTAATATTTCTTCCAATTACCTCTTTTATCTTGGTAAGGAATTTAAACTTTGAGTCTAGAGAAGAAACAAATCAAAATAAGTCTAATGAAAATATAAAACAGTGGAAAAGAATTGAAGTGCTTAAAGATTATAGGTTTTATATTGTTTGTTTGAATATGTTAGCGATGCCATGGATTGCAACAGGTGTATTTGTTTACCAATCTTTTATTACAGAATCTAAAGGGTGGGGCACTTATGTAATTGCCCAGTCTTTTATGGTTTATTCAGTTTTATCAGTAATAACTCTGCTAGTTGCAGGTTTCTTGATTGATAAATTCACTAGCAGAAAGTTGCTTATTTTTATGAATATACCGTTGTTAATCTCAACAATAGTTTTAATGTATTTTGATATTTCATTTTCAGCTTTCTTATTTTTAGGTTTAATTGGTATATCAAATGGACTTGCAAACGTATTAGGCTCTTCAACATGGGCAGAAATTTATGGCGTAAGGTACATCGGATCTATAAAAGCCTTAACTACAGCATTAATGGTTTTTTCAACGGCATTTGGTACTGCATTGTTTGGTCTTTTAATTGATACAGGATTTTCAATAGAACAGGTTGCTCTTGTATCATTTATCTATACTGCTTTTGCCGCCGTCTTATTATTTTTTGTTAGAAATAAGCTGAATCCACAATATTTATAAAATTCTCCTTGATTTTTTAAAGCCCACTGTGTAGATACTCCGCATGGCTAGAGTAACAGTAGAAGATTGCATCGATAAAGTAGAAAGTCCTTATGAATTAGTGTTAGTTGCTAAAGAAAGAGCAACTCAATTGAACACAGGAATAGAACCAACTTTAGATAGAGATAACGACAAAAATACAGTTATTGCTCTAAGAGAAATTGCAGAAGAAAATATTAAAGTAAATGAACTAACTGATAGTGCAGTTTACAAATTAAGAAAGCATGTAGAGCAAGTTGATGATGGTACAGAAGATGATGAAGATGTGGGTGATGACTTTGAAAGTATCTATAAAGGTGAAATTTCAAAAAGTGGTGCACCTATTTTACCGTCTAAAAGAGCAAGAAAAACTCCAGAGAAAATTCAAGTTTCAAATGAGGATTTAGCAGAACTATCTCAAACTGCTAAGCCAGACATTGATACTGCAGCAACAGATGAAACAGGTGATGAACAAGGTGATGTTTCATTGGATGAAGTAACTGAGACAGAAAATCAAGCTACTGAGCAAGACACTTCAAACGAAACTGAGAACAATTAAGTAAATTCTTTTAAAATTTTTTCCCTGTGTTCGTCTAAATCAGGGATATCACCTCTAGTTTTTTCGTCTTTATAAGAAGACATTTTAATTGGATTACCTGCTAATTTAAAATCTCCAATTTCTTTATGGAATGCTTTAACAATCATGTTTCTTGCCTCTACTTGAGGATTTTCTACTGCCTCTTTAATATTGAATATTGGACCACATGGAATCTTTTCTTTTTCCATATCTTTAACCCATTCACTAGTGGACCTAGAAACTAATTTTTTCTCAAGTATATTTTTAAGTTCATCCATATTTTTAGATCTAGATGAGTTGTCAGAAAATTTTGGATCTTTGCTTATCTCAGGCATTGCCAAAAGTTCACAAAGTTTATCGAATAATCTATCGTTTCCAGCAGCAATAATAATGTAACTATCTTTTGTTTTAAAAGCTTCGAACGGTGCAATTGACGGATGACGCGACCCCATTGGTTTTGGTATCTCATTTTTTGCTAAGTAACGAGCTATAGCATTTTCTAAAATTGCTATTTGACAATCTAGCATTGAAACATCTATGTACATTCCTTTACCTGTTTTTTGTCTATCATAAAGAGCTGCATTAATTCCAATTGCTGTAAACAAACCAGCAGTGATGTCACCAATTGATGTCCCAACTCTAGTTGGTTCAGAATTAGGCTGTCCAGTTACACTCATTAATCCACCCATTCCTTGAACAACCATATCGTAAGCAGGTAATTCTTTGAGAGGACCGGTTTGTCCAAATCCAGATGCAGAAGCATAAATTAATTTAGGATATTTTTTATTTATATCTTTCCAACCATAACCCCACTTTTCCAAAGTACCTGGTTTAAAATTTTCAACTAAGATATCTGCTTTAGATAAAATTTTATCAAAAATTTTTTTATCCTCACTGTTCTTTAAATTCAATGCAATACTCTCTTTACCTCTATTCAAAGACATAAAATAAGCTGAGTAATCTTTTATGAATGGTCCAAATTTTCTTGAGTCATCTCCTATTTCTGGTGCCTCAACTTTAATTACTCTTGCACCAAGATCTGATAGTATCATTGTGCAGTAAGGACCTACCAATACCCTTGTTAGATCAACAACTAGAAGGTTTTTTAACGGTCCATCCATATAATTATATATATCATGAGTTTTTGTTGACTTGACTCTTATTAATAAGTTCACTTTAATTCAATTATTAAAAATAACAATAGAGGGAAAAAAAATGTTAAAAAAGATATCTTTATATTTAACTTCATTAGTTTTTGTTTTTACTACTATTGGTTCTGCTTATGCAGTTACGCTAAAAGCAAGTCACCAATGGCCTGGTACACCAAGAGCTGATGGATCTTATGACCCACGTCATGAAATGGTTCAAATCATTGCTGACGAGGTTAAAAAAGCAAACGTTGGAGTAGATATTAGAATTTACCCAGCTAAATCATTATACAAACCAAAAGAACAGTGGAAACCAATGACAACTGGTCAATTAGATATTTCTGCTTTTCCATTAGCATATGCTTCTAAATTCCATCCAGAATTTGATGCAACTTTAATGCCTGGAACAGTAAAAAATCATGACCACGCATTAAGATTTAATAAAGGTCCAATGATGACTGAAATTAAAAAAATCATTAATGATGCTGGTGTTGTAGTTTTATCTGATGCTTGGTTAGGTGGTGGTTTTGCTTCAAAAACAAAATGTATCAAAAATCCTAGCGACGCAAAAGGTCAAGTTATGAGAGCTGCTGGAAAAGCATTTAACCAAATGTTAGAAGCTGCAGGAGCTGGTATACAAAGTATGCCTTCATCTGAAATTTACACAGGTTTACAAACTGGTGTATTAACAGGTGCTAACACAAGTTCAGGAAGTTTTGTAAGTTACAAAATTTATGAACAAGTTTCATGTGCTACTCCTCCAGGAAAATTTGGTCTATGGTTTATGTATGAGCCAATTTTGATGTCAAAAAAGTCTTTTGATGCTTTAAACTCTAAGCAGCAAAAAGCTTTAATGAAGGCTGGAAAAGTTGCTGAGAAATACATGACAGCTCAAGTAGAAAACTTAGATAAAAAGTTTGAAGATGCTTATAAAGCTGCAGGTGTAAAATTAGTATACATGGATGCAAAAGACCATGCTGCATGGGTAGAGATTGCGAAAAAATCTTCTCATAAGGCATTTGCTGATAAAGTTCCAGGTGGCGATAAGCTAATGGAAATGGCTTTAGCAGTTAAATAAAATAATATATAAAGAACCCCTATTTATTCTTATTAAATAGGGGTTTTTTTTATGAAAAAAAAGTATCTTCAATTTTGTGATCTAATCGCTAAAGCATGTGGTGCTTTCGCTGTATTAGCATTACTCTTATCAATCTTAGTAATCGTTGAACTTGTTTTTGAGAGATATTTTTTTCAAAGAGCAATTACATGGCAAACAGAACTTGTAACAATGCTGTTAGTCGCTTCAACTTTTATAGGAAGTGTATACGTTTTAAGTGAAAAAGCTCATGTGAGCATGGAATGGATTTACGATTTTTTATCCAAAAAAAATATAATTAGATTAAAAATTTTTACATCTTCTATTAGTTTGTTATTTTTCCTAATTTTATTTTATTTTGGATTCTTAATGTTCGAGGAAGCATTTACCAAAAATTATTCAACAGGAACTGTGTGGGATCCACCACTATGGATACCATATTCATCAATGATGTTAGGTGCTTTATTGATGATATTACAGTATATCGCAGAAATTATAAAATTAACTGATGAAAAGGATTTTAAATAAATGGATCCATTGATTATAGCATTAATTGTTGCGGTCTTTACTTTATTGGTACTTTTTTCTGGAATTCCAATTGCATTTGGTTTGAGTTTTGTTTCGATAGCTCTTTTGGTTACATTTGAAGGTTTTCAAATGCTTGATGTATTTGCTGAAACATTTTTTGCAGGATTAAATTCATTTGTTTTACTTTCTATACCAATGTTTATTTTAATGGGAATGGCCGTTGCCAATTCTCCTGCTGGAAAAGATTTATATACAGGATTAGACAGATGGCTTTGGAGAGTACCAGGTGGATTGGTAATTTCAAATATTGGCGCTTGTTCAATTTTTGCAGCTTTAAGTGGATCTAGTCCTGCAACTTGTGCTGCGATTGGGACAATGGGAATACCTGAAATGAGAAAAAGAGGTTATTCCGACCAAATCGCAACAGGAACCATTGCAGCAGGTGGAACCTTAGGAGTTTTAATTCCACCTAGTATTGTTTTAATAGTTTATGGAATTGCAACGGGTACATCTATTGGAAGATTATTTTTATGTGGTCTTGTACCAGGTTTTATGTTGGCAGGTATGTTTGCTATATGGGCTCTAATACACAGTTATTTTATTGATAAAGACGCAGCAAAAGCTTTAAGAAATAGAGTACGACCAACTCTAAAAGAAAAACTTGAAGTTTTACCAAGAATTCTTCCTTTTTTAGCAATTATAGCAGGAGTGCTATATGTGCTTTATGGAGGAGTTGCAACTCCATCTGAGGCATCAGGAGTAGGGGCATTCTTAGTTTTTGTATTAATAGCTGTTGTTTACAAAATTTATCAGCCAAAAAAGATTTGGAACATTGTTAAAGTTTCTATGAAAGAAAGTGTAATGATAATGTTCATTATCGCTGCCTCATATCTTTTTGCATTCACTCTATCTCAACTGTATGTAACTCAGTCATTAGCACAGAGCATGGTCGAATTAAGCTCTAACAAATGGGTTGTGTTCATTCTTATAAACATATTTCTTTTAATAGCTGGTTTCTTTTTACCGCCAGTTGCAGTTATTGTAATGACTTCAGCAATATTATTGCCAGTTATTACTACTTTAGGTTTTGACCCATATTGGTTTGCAATAGTATTTACAATCAATATGGAGATTGGCTTAATTACACCACCAGTTGGATTAAATCTTTATATTATAAAAGGAATTACCCCAGACGTTAGTTTGTCAGAAATTTTGAAAGGATCTATACCGTTTATGATAATTATGGCTCTAGCTATAGTAATTTTATGTATTTTTCCTGAGATTGTAACATGGTTACCTGATAAAATAATGGGTAAAGACCTTGGATTCTAAAAAAAAAATAAACAGAAAAATATCAGTTGCCCCAATGATGGATTGTACTGATAGGCATGATCGTTTCTTTTTAAGACTAATGAGCAAAAATGTAATGCTCTATACTGAGATGGTTGCAACAAAATCTGCAATTCATGGCGATAGAAAAAAAATTTTATCTTTTAGTTCTGAAGAAAAACCATTAGCTCTACAAGTGGGTGGATCTAATAAAGAGGAGTTAGCAGAAGTAGCTAAAATTGCAGAGGATATGGGTTATGATGAAATTAATATTAATCTTGGTTGTCCTAGCAAAAAAGTTCAAAAAAATAAATTTGGTGCATGTTTAATTAAAGAACCTGATTTGGTTGCTGAATGCATTAATTCAATGGTCAATGCATGTAAAATTCCTGTTACAGCTAAGACAAGAATTGGTTTCGATGATACAGAAGAATTTGATTATTTAAATAATTTTATTCACAAAATGAGAGATGCTGGTTCAAAAACATTTATATTGCATGCAAGGAAAGCAATCTTGACAGGTTTATCTCCCAAACAAAATTTAAACATTCCAAAATTAAACTATAAAATGGTTTATGATATTAAAAAAGAAAATCCTAATTTAGAAATAATTATAAATGGTGGAATTACAAAAGTTGAGGAAATAAATAATCATTTAAAGCTTTGTGATGGAGTAATGATAGGAAGATCAATATATCAAAATCCGTATTCTTTAATTGAAATTGAAAAAGAAATATTCAAAACAAAGATTAGTCCTACAAGGGAACAAGTTGTAGAAAAACTTTTAGAGTATGCTGATAGAGAAGTAAAATTAGGAACAAAAATAAATCATATCATGAGACATACAGTAGGTTTATATCACGGACAAGTTGGCTCAAAAGAATGGAAAAGATATTTAAGTGATAACATGATGGCAAGAGACTCTGATTTTCAAAAAGCAAAACATATTATGACTATTGTTCAGAATAATGAAAAGGCAATTCAGGCCAACTCATAATGGAAACTTTAGACATAAATGAAATTATAAATCTTTTATTTGTTTTATCTTTAGCAGCATCTGTTGCTGGTTTTATGGCGGGTTTATTAGGAGTTGGTGGTGGTATTATAATAGTGCCTGCTCTTTATTATGCTTTTACTGTTTTAGATTTTGATATTGCTACAAGAATGCATCTTTCAGTTGGTACTTCATTAGCAATTATAATTCCAACTTCTATCATATCAACAAAAACTCATATGGAGTATGATGCGGTTGATTTTAAACTCATAAAATCCTTTGGTATATTTATTTTATTCGGAGTTATTGGGGGAACATTTTTAGCAGTAAACTTAAAAACACCAGCTTTCGTTTTATTCTTTTCCATTATGGCTTTTATAGTTGGTTTATTCTTTATCTTTTTTAGAGAACAACTTTTAAAAAATCCAAAAATGATCTCTGACTCAGCTAAAAATATTTCAGGAATTATTATAGGCTTCATATCAGTGTTGCTGGGGATTGGTGGTGGTTCATTAATGGTTCCTTTTATGAGAACTTTTGGATACGATATTAGGAGATCAATAGGGACTGCAGCAGGAGTTGGTTTTCTGATTGCTGTATTCGGTACAATTACAATGATTACTGGAGGTAAAATTGTAGATAATATTAATACACCCTACAGTCTTGGATATGTGAATTTACTTGGATTTCTAGTTTTCGTGCCAGTGACAATGATAATGGCTAGAATAGGTGCGAAAGCAGTTTATAAAATAGATAAAAATATATTGAGCAAGATTTTTGGGATATTCTTAATTATCGTATCTATTAGATCTTTTTTTGAATACTTATCAATAAATTAATATTAACCAGTTCCCCATTTAACCTTGTTCCAAATTCTCTCATGAAAATAGTAAAAAAAAAGTGGAACTATTGATCCAACACCGAGAATTCCTGCACCTGTGAATGTTCCGGTGTATATGTATCCAAAAATTACCCAATAAACAAAAATGATAAATCTCCAAGAAAAAGTTTTAGCTATTGATCTAATTTTTTTATCTGCCATAAAAAAAAGAGGTGACTTCAGTCTCCCTCCATCACCTCACATATTTAGAATAAATGATTCTTTACAGTTTTATGAACACTTTTTAGTTGAATCTTTCCCTTATTAAATTTTTTGATCGTACTCACCAATCTTGCCAGTTTTCATTAATGTTTTATCAATGAATTTAAAAATATTTAATTTTCTTTCATCAGAAGTAGGGCTTTCAGTAACTACAACTAATGAGGGTTTATTAGAGGATGCTCGAATTAAACCCCAAGAACCATCTTCAAAAGAAAATCTAACTCCATTAACAGTTATAATCTCTTTTATTTCTTGATCATCTATTTTTATTTTTTGGTCTTTTATTTTTTTAAACTCTCTTATCATTTCATCAACCACTTTGTATTTCTCCTCATCTTTACAAAAAGGTGCCATTGTTGGCGATTGGTAAGTGGTTGGAAGTTCTTTTATTATTTCGCTCATTTTTTTATCTTGATTGTTTAATAAGTGACAAACTTGAATTGCTGAATTAATTCCGTCGTCGTAACCGTAACCTAATGGTTGATTGAAAAAAAAGTGTCCACTTTTTTCAAACCCAGCTAAAGCTTTCTCGTTATGTACTTTTCTTTTGATGTGAGAATGCCCTGTTTTCCAATATAAAGTTTCACATTGATTTTTATTTAAAATTTTGTCTGTTGAGTAAAGACCAGTTGACTTTACATCTACAACAAACTTTGAATTTTTGTGTGAATGAGACAAATTTCTAGCGATCAATAAGCCTATTTTATCAGAAAAAATTTCGTTTCCTTCGTTATCAATTACACCAACACGATCACCATCTCCATCAAAACCAAAACCAATATCAGCATTGTTTTCTTTTACTGATTTAACAATTGCATGGAGCATTTCTAAATCTTCAGGGTTTGGATTATATTTTGGGAAATTCCAATCTAAATTACAGTCTAATTCTATTACTTCACATCCAATACCTCTTAGTATGTCAGGAGCAAAAATTCCTGCTGTACCATTACCACAAGCAACAACAGCTTTGATCTTCTTTTTTAACTTATTCTTATTTATTAAATCTTCTTTATAAACTTTATCAAAATCTTTAATTTGTTTTTCATTACCGTTACCTTTAGTAAAATTTTGGTTTAAGGTTATTTCTTTTAATTCTTTCATTTCCTCAGGCGCATGAGTTAATCCTTTTTTGATTCCCATCTTTACTCCCGTCCAGCCGTTTTCATTATGACTAGCTGTTACCATAGCAACTGCATCAGCATCTAAATTAAATTGTGCGAAATAAACCATTGGTGATAGAGATAAACCAACATCTTCAATAAAACATCCAGTTGATAGCAAACCTTTTTTTAAAGCTGACTTTATTTTTTCGCTGTATGATCTGTAATCATGTCCAACTATTACTCTTGGATTTTCTTTTTTAGTATGTTCTTTAATTTGGGTACCTAGACCTTTCCCAAGATTCGTGATTCCTGGCTCATTAATGTCTTTTTCGTAAATCCATCTTGCGTCATATTCTCTAAAACCGAAGGGGTCTATTTTTATTAATCCAGACATGCTGTTAATTACTTACATTTTTTTCATTTTTATAGTTGAATTTTTTTTTCACTGTTCTATAAATGTTCTGTTGATTTACATAATATTTAGTATATTAACACCAAGCGCACACAACATATAGTTGTTTTCGCTACATTAACAAGATATATTAACAAAAAATGAATAAAATACTATCGCTGGCATTAAAGAAAGCTGTCTCTGAATATAGCCCCGAAATTAAAGAAGTCCAAAAGAACAACAGACCTGACTTATTTTCTCTTAATAATGAAACTGAGCTGTTTCAAAATGATAAGGGCATAATAATTAAAATCGACAGATCTAAAGACGTAAAGCTAACCGATTTTGGCAAGGCAACTTTAAAAGATAGATATCTTGGTCATAATGAGTCTTTTCAAGATTTATTTGCTAGAGTAGCTAGCACATACGCAGATGATAATTTGCACGCACAAAGAATTTATAATTATATAAGTAACCTCTGGTTTATGCCAGCTACACCTGTTTTATCTAATGGTGGAACTAAAAGAGGACTACCAATTTCATGTTTTTTAAATGAAGCATCAGATAGCTTAGGTGGCATTCTAGATCTTTGGAGTGAAAATGTTTGGTTAGCCGCAAAAGGTGGAGGCATAGGAAGTTATTGGGGAAATTTAAGATCAATAGGTGAGAAGATTGGAAGGGTTGGAAAAACTTCTGGGATTATTCCTTTTATAAAAGTTATGGACTCATTGACCATGGCAATCAGCCAAGGTTCATTAAGAAGAGGATCTGCAGCATGTTATCTTCCAATTGACCATCCTGAAATAGAAGAGTTTATGGAAATGAGAAGACCAACTGGCGGTGATCCTAACAGGAAAGCATTAAATTTACATCATGGTGTTTTAGTTTCAGATGCATTTATGAGAGCTGTAGAAAATGATGAGCAATGGGCATTAAAGAGTCCAGTTGATGGAACAGTTCAACAAACTTTATCAGCTAGAAATTTATGGATTAGATTATTAACAGCAAGAATTGAAACAGGTGAGCCCTATATTATTTATATCGATACTGTTAATAGACAAATTCCTCAACATCATAAGCTTGCAAACCTTACTGTTAAAACTTCAAATCTTTGCAGTGAAATAACTTTGCCTACTGGTATTGATAAAGATGGAAGAGATAGAACGGCTGTTTGTTGTTTGTCTTCATTAAATTTAGAAAAGTATGATGAGTGGAAAGATGATCCAGATATGATTGGAGATGTAATGAGATTTTTAGATAATGTTTTATCTGATTTTATTAACAAAGCCCCTGAGCAATTTAAAGATGCTAAATACTCTGCTGAGAGAGAAAGAAGTGTTGGGTTAGGAGTGATGGGTTTCCATTCTTTCTTGCAGAAAAAAAGAATTCCACTCGAGTCTGTTATGGCAAAGTCATGGAATAAAAAGATTTTTAAAAATATTCATGAAAAGGTAAATCAAGCCTCAAAAGATTTAGCCGAAGAAAGAGGTGCATGTCCAGATGCTGCAGAATATGGTTTTAAAGAGAGATTTTCAAATAAGACCGCAATAGCACCAACTGCATCCATTTCAATAATCTGCGGAGGTGCATCACCAGGAGTAGAACCTATTGCAGCTAACAGTTATACTCACAAAACTTTGTCAGGATCTTTCAATGTAAGAAATAGATATCTTGAGGAGATTTTGGAAAGTCACGGTAAGAATGATGATGAAACATGGTCAACAATAACTACTAATCAAGGTTCAGTTTCGCATCTAGATTTTTTAACTGATTTAGAAAAAGATGTTTTTAAAACTGCTTTTGAATTAAATCAAAAATGGATTATTGAGTTGAGTGGTGATAGGACACCATTTATTTCTCAAGCACAATCAGTTAATTTGTTTTTACCAGCAGACGTTCACAAAAAAGAATTACATAGAATTCATTTTGATGCATGGAAAAAAGGTTTGAAAAGCCTTTATTACTGTAGATCAAAATCAATTCAAAGAGCTGAAAATATCAATAATGCTCAATCAACTGATATTACAGCCAATGTATATAAATCTAAAAATCAACAAACTAACGAAGAACCAGAATACGAGGAGTGTTTATCATGTCAGTAGCAGAGAAAATCAAAGTAGAAAAAAAAGAAATTATCCAACCTAAAAAGATGGGTCTTTTAGTAGAAAATCCAGTTTACAAACCATTCAGATACCCTTGGTGTTATGACGCTTGGTTAACACAACAAAGAATCCATTGGTTACCTGAGGAGGTACCACTTGGTGATGATGTTAGAGATTGGCAGAAAAATTTATCACAACCTGAAAAAAATCTTTTAACTCAAATCTTTAGATTTTTTACTCAAGCTGATGTTGAAGTTAATAACTGTTATTTAAGACATTACACAACTGTTTTTAAACCAACTGAAGTTTTAATGATGATGACAGCTTTTGCTGCAATGGAAACAGTTCATGTCGCTGCTTATTCTCATTTATTAGATACTATTGGAATGCCAGAGTCAGAATATTCTGCATTTATGAAGTATAAAGAAATGAAAGACAAATATGATTACATGCAAGGATTTAATGTTAATTCAAAAGAGGATATTGCTAAAACTGTTGCAGTCTTTAGTGCTTTCACTGAGGGTCTACAGTTATTTGCAAGTTTTGCGATCCTTTTAAATTTCCCGAGACATAATAAGATGAAAGGAATGGGCCAAATAGTTACTTGGTCTGTAAGAGATGAAACTCTTCACTGCAATTCTATGATTAGAATTTTTAAAGAATTCATCAAAGAGAATCCAGAAATCTGGACACCAAAATTAAAAAAAGAATTATATGAAGCTTGCAGAACTATTATTGAACATGAGGATGCCTTTATAGATTTAGCTTTTGAAATGGGTCCAATGGAAGGATTAACTGCAAAAGAAGTAAAAGACTATATTAGATTTATTGGTAATAGAAGACTAGTTCAATTAGGCTTGGAACCAATTTACGATGTACAAAAAAATCCACTTGGATGGTTAGATACAATGTTAAACGCAGTTGAGCACATGAACTTCTTTGAGGGTCGTGCAACTGAGTATTCTAAAGCATCTACACAAGGAACTTGGGTCGAAGCTTTTAGTTAATTATCTTTGATTTAATTGTAAAACTTTTCTGTGCTTGTTACCTTTGTAACTCGCAAGAGGTCTGATCAGTTTATTTGCAGCATGTTGCTCCATAATATGTGCCGACCAACCAGTTATTCTTGAAATAACGAATATTGGTGTAAAGAAATCTGTATCAAAACCCATTAAGTGATAAGTCGGTCCAGTAGGATAATCCACGTTTGGATGGATGTTTTTTCTCTCAATCATTACTTTTTCAACAATATCATAAATTTTTTCAAATTTTTTATCTTTTTTAATTTTTGCTACTTTAGCAAAATATTTTCTCATTGTAGGAACTCTTGAGTCTCCACTTTTATAAACTCTATGGCCAAAACCCATAACAACTTCTTTGTTATCTAATGCATCATTTATCCATTTAAGAGCGTTTTTAGGATCCTTAATTTTGTTCATCATATGCATTACTTCTTCATTAGCTCCACCATGCAATGGGCCTTTTAAACTTGCTATTGCTCCAGTAATTGCTCCGTGAATATCAGACAAGCTGCTGGTAATAGTTCTTGCAGTAAAAGTTGAAACGTTAAAGCTATGCTCTGCATATAATATTAAAGATACATCAAAAGCTTTAACTATTTCTTTTTGAGGTACTTTTCCAAAACACATATGGAAAAAGTTTTCCGCCATATTTAAGTTTTTATTTGGTTTAATAATTTTTTTACCTTTTCTAATTCTGTAGAAGGCAGCTAATGCAGTAGGAGTTTTTGCAAGGATTCTAATCGCTTTTCTCATATTTGCTTCAGGAGAGGAATCAGTTGTTTCTTTATCTTCTAAGCCCATAATACTTACGGCTGTTCTAGCCACATCCATAGGATGAGATTTTTTAGGCATTTTTTTTATAACTGAGTATAAATCTTTAGATAATTCTCTATTATTTTTCTCGTCCTTTTCAAATTTTCTTAGCTGAATAGTATTAGGTAAATCCTTATTTAAAATAAGATAAGCTACTTCCTCAAATCTACAATATTCACAAAGATCTTGAGCAGCATAACCTCGATAAGTTAGAGAGTTTATTTCAGGCATTACTTTTGAGACTTCTGTTTCGTCTACAACAATTCCTAATAAGCCTTTTTTAATATCATCACTCATTATTCGTGACCATCGGTGTTAAAGTTATAAATTTTTTCATCTAAACTATTATATTTCTCGTAATCCACAAGATCATATAAACGTTTTCTAGTTTGCATCTTATCAATAATGTTGTTTTGGTGTCCATTTGCATAAATGTCCCTCAAACCATCCTCAACGTTTTTCATTGCTAACCTTTGAGTTGTAACAGGATAAATAACGATGTTGTAACCAAGTTCTTCTAATTGTTTATAATTTAATAATTTAGTTTTTCCAAATTCAGTCATATTGGCTAACAAATAACACGATAATTCTTTTCTAACTTTTTCAAAATCCTTTTCATCATGAAGCGCCTCAGGAAAAATAATTTCTGCTCCGGCATCGATATAAGCCTTACATCTCTCGATCATTTTATCAATTCCCTCTACACTTTTTGCATCGGATCTTGCAATAATCTTAAAATTTTCATCTTTTTTTGCAGAAACACATTCTTTAATTTTTTTCACCATTGAATCTGTGGATATCAATTCTTTATTATCTAGGTGTCCACATCTTTTTCTTTCGATTTGATCTTCTAAATGAACTCCAGTAATTCCAAACTCTTCAAAAGTTTCTACAGTTTCTTTACATGATTTAAATCCTGTATCTATATCTACAATTGTAGGAAGATTTGTAACTCTAGAAATTAAGTACGACCGCGTACTAACATCTTGCAGTGTGGTTAATCCAATATCAGGAAATCCAAGATCATTTGCCATAACACCTCCTGAAACATAAACAGCATCATAACCAATCTCCTCAATTAATTTTGCCGTTAAAGGATTATAAGCACCAGGAACTCTTAATATTTTTTTAGATTTTAATTTATCCGTAAAATCTTTTCTTTTTTGTATTGGTTCTTTTTCGACAAAATGCATTAAAAAATTCCTTTTTTAAAATTTCGTTTAATTTTGCTCTTTTTAACGATAAGATTCAATCTACCTAATTGACCTGACTTTAGTTTTCTTAAGTTTTGTACTGTTTTTAAAAATCTTTCTATTTCTTTTTTATCTAAAATATTCTCGGTAAGTGTTAAAAATTTGTTTATATAATTTTTTCTTTTGAATGGTCTTAAGCCATAAGGATGAGCATCTGCAACTCCTTGTTCTTCGGTAATTTTTTTTCCATTTTTAAGGGTAATTGTGACTTTTGCACCAAAAGCTTTTTTTCTAGGGTTTGGATCATGATATCTTTTGGTCCATTTTTTATCCTCATGTGTTTTGATTGATCTCCATATCTTAATTGTGCTTTTTCTTTTTGCTCTAGCTTTCGAATAAGATTTTACATGATGCCAACTACCATCTTCTAAAGCTACAGCAAATATATACATTATTGAATGATCTAACGTTTCTCTACTTGCATTTGGATCCATTTTTTGAGGATCGTTTGCACCTGTACCAATCACATAATGAGTATGATGACTGGTATAAATATCAATTTTTCTTATTTGATTAAGATTAGATATTTTCTTTTTTAGTTTTTTTGCAAGATCAATTAATGCTTGAGATTGATATTCGGCAGAATATTCTTTTGTGTAAGTTTCAAGAATAGCTTTCTTAGTCTCGTTTTTTTTTGGAAGTGGAACTCTATATAACGCTTTTTTTCCATCTAAAATTCTTGCAATAACACTATCCTCACCTTCATAAATTGGACTTGGAGCACCTTCACCACGCATAACTCTATCTACAGCCTCGATTGCAAGTTTACCGGCATGCGCTGGGGCATAAGCTTTCCAACTAGAGATTTCACCTTTTCTAGACTGTCTTGTTGAAATGGTTGTATGTAGAGCTTGTTGGACAGCTTGATAAATTGTTTCTGTATTTAGTTTTAACATCGATCCTAATCCAGCAGCAACACTTGGTCCTAAGTGAGCGATGTGGTCTACTTTATGTTTATGTAAACAAATTCCTTTAACTAAATTAACTTGCACTTAATAGGCAGTAATTATCCCTCTTAAAAGATCTAATCCGCTTTTTTTATTTTGTTGTGCAACACTTATAAGGGGAGGAATATTATCACCAGGATGACTGTAATCAGCTGCTAAAAATGTGTCATGAAAATCAAGTTCTCTTACAGCTGTTCCGTTACTCCATGCTGCCCATTCACAATCAAATTTTAATTTATTATCAACTCCAAATAATGTTGCACCATTTTTTCTTAAATGCTTTAGGGCCATCTCTCGAGATGAAATAACTGGACGTCTATTTAAAGAAGCTATTGCTACTGAAGCATTATCAATAATTCTATTAATAACCATCTCTATCGCCTCTTTATCTAACTTTGCATTATCACTTGCAATCTCTGCGATTTTCCAAGCCAGCTGTTTTTTTTTGGGTAAGTGAACTTTAGATGGAAAAACTTTTACGTTATGTATGATCAAAATAACTCCTAATTGGAAACTGTTCTAATAGTTAAAAAAAAATAATCAATATTAAAGATATTTTGTTACAATTTTTTCAATACCAATGAAGTCTTTTATTAAGTGATTATGGTAAATTTCAGTTGTATTTTTTTCCGTATAACCATCCTCAAGTAAAATAACTGGAATTCCAGCAGCTTTTGCGGCGTTAGCATCTGTTTCACTATCACCAATCATTAAAGTTTTTTTAAGGTCCCCATCTAAAATTTCAACTACAGACGTTAAGTGTCTTGGATCAGGTTTACAATAATCAAATGTATTGTGACCCGCTACATATTCAAAAAAATCATAAATTCCAATTTTTTTTAAAAGATCAATTGCTAGATGTTCTTGTTTATTTGTGCAAACACCCATTGAAATTTTTTTTTCTTTTGACCATATTAAAAAATCTTTAACTCCATCAATTAATTTACTTTCATTTACAATATTATTTCCGTAATACTCTACAAATTCTTTGACCATTTCTTTTTTAATTTTTTCATCTTGGACTTTTCCAAATTCTTTTTTTGCCTGACCCCATATAGATCGACCAAGCATTGCACCAGCGCCTTGACCCACTAAGTTTCTTATTTCCTCGGTAGACTTGGTTGGATATCCAAATTTACTCATAACATGATTATGGGCTCTCATTAAGTCGGGAGCTGTATCCACTAAAGTGCCATCCAAATCAAAAAGAATTGTAAAAATTTGTTTCATAATTAAAAGTATTTTTAAGAAATATTTTGTGAATTAAGAAAGATATATACTTAATGTAAGTAATTTTCTAGATGAAACAATTAAATATAACTAAACTACAAAATTCACTGAGGATAAAATTCTTAAAATCTAAAGTAAATATGATTGCTCCAGAAACAATCTTTTTTTCTAAAGATACAAAAATTGGAAAAAATGTGACAATAGAACCATATGTAGTTATTGGATCAAAAGTGAAGATTGGTAACAATGTTATTATTAAATCTTTCAGTCATTTAGAGAATTGTAAAATCGAAAATAAAGTTGAAATAGGTCCCTATGCACGAATAAGACCTGGTACCACTTTAAAGGAAGGGTCTAAAATTGGAAACTTTGTTGAAATTAAAAAAAGTACACTTGGAAAAAAATCTAAGGTAAATCATTTAACTTATATTGGCGACACTTCAATTGGCAAATCAGTTAACGTTGGAGCGGGGACAATTACGTGCAACTACGATGGAATAAAAAAATATAAAACTAGAATTAAAGATAATGTTTTTATTGGCTCTAACTCTTCTTTAGTAGCCCCAATTACGCTTGCAGAAAATAGTATAGTTGGAGCAGGATCAGTAATTACCAGGAATGTAAGTAAAAAATCTCTAGCGCTCACTAGAAGCCAACAACTAGAGGTAAAAAATTATAAAAGAAAATCTAAATAATTATGTGTGGCATTATTGGAATAAATAGTAATAGACCTGTTTCATCAACAATTGTCAGCTCTTTAAAAAAATTAGAATACAGAGGATATGATTCAGCAGGTATAGCGACGCTTTCAAACAATGAAATTAACGAAGTTAAATCTAAAGGCAGAGTTGATAATCTTGAAAATAATCTATTAGTTCAAAAAATGGAAGGAACCATTGGTATAGGACATGTTCGTTGGGCTACACATGGTTTGCCAAATAGTATTAATGCTCATCCTCACTCTTCACAAAATGTTTCTGTAGTTCATAATGGAATAATTGAAAATTCTACGTTATTAAAAAAATTTTTGGTAAGCAAGGGTCATAAATTTAAGTCACAAACTGATACTGAAGTGATTGTACATTTGATTACAGAAAATTTAAAAACTGAAAATATTGTTAATTCAATAAAAAAAACTCTCAAATCTCTTCATGGTAGTTTTGCGCTAGGTATAATATTTAAAGATCAACCTGATTTGATTGTTGGTGCAAGAAGAGGCTCTCCATTAGCTGTAGGGTATGGCCCAAATGAAAATTATTTAGGTTCAGACTCATATGCACTTAAAGCAATGACGAATAAGATTACTTATCTAAATGATGGTGAATTCTGTATTATAAAAAAAGATCATGTTGAATTTTTTAATGAGGATGGGGATAAGATAAATAAAAAAGTTTTAGAATTATCTCTTGAAGATGAAAAATATGACAAGGGTGATTATAAACATTTCATGGCTAAAGAAATAGAGGAACAACCAACAACGTTAAAAAATGGAATTAATGAATATGTAGATACATTAAATAATGATATCAATATTTATAATTTTCCGTGGAAAACAGATGAGATTTCATCAGTAACTCTAATTGGTTGTGGAACAGCTTATCATTCTTGTCTACTTGCAAAATACTGGTTCGAAGAATTAACTTCATTAGATGTTAATATAGATATTGCGTCAGAGTTTAGATATAGAAAAAACAGATTTAAGAAAGAAACTTTATATATATTTGTATCTCAATCAGGTGAAACTGCAGATACTTATGCAGCATTAGATTTATGTAATCAAAATAATATGAAAACATGTGCGGTTGTTAATGTAATCGAGAGTTCGATTGCTAGGGACTCTAAATTTGTTTTACCAATACATTGTGGGACCGAGATAGGGGTTGCATCTACTAAAGCCTTTTTGGGTCAAATACTTATATTGTACATTTTAGCTTTAAAAATTGGATTATTAAGAAAAGATTTAAAAAAAGAGTTATTTAATGAAAAACTTAAAGACCTTAAATCTCTCCCAAAATTAGCAGAAAAGACTTTATTGACCGATAATAAGATACAGACAATATCTAATACCTTTAATGAGGCTAAAGGTTCAATGTTTTTAGGAAGAGGTTTTTCTTTTCCAATAGCATTAGAAGGTGCATTAAAATTAAAAGAACTATCTTATATCCATGCTGAAGGCTATCCGGCCGGTGAAATGAAACATGGACCGCTTGCTCTTATTGAAGAAGGAATGCCTGTTGTTATATTAGCACCGAGAGACAATTATTATAAAAAAACTATTTCTAATATGCAGGAAGTTATTGCAAGAGGAGCAAAAGTTTTATTAGTAACCAATAAAAGTAGTGATGAAGTGGTTTCAGAAAATATTTGGGAAAAAATAGAGGTTGAGAGTGCTAATGAGGATCTTTTACCCTTTCTTTTAACAATACCTTTACAAAAATTAGCTTATTATTCAGCTCTCAAAAAAGGATTTGATATAGATAAGCCTAGAAATTTAGCTAAATCAGTAACCGTTGAATAATAGAAAAACTCTGATACAACAATCCTGAGTTGAACATGAAAAATTGGAAAGTAAATAGTTGGAGAAAGTATCCTGTCAAACACATACCAACGTATGGTGATGAGAAGGAGCTTAATGGTGTTTTAAATAAATTAAAAACATTTCCACCACTTGTATTTGCAGGTGAGACAAGACATTTAAAAGATCAATTATCTAAAGTAGTTGATGGCAAAGCTTTTTTATTGCAAGGCGGTGACTGTGCCGAGAGTTTTGCAGAATTTCATCCTGACAATATAAGAGATACTTTTAAGGTAATTCTTCAAATGGCTTTGGTGATGACATACTCGGCATCTTTACCTATTGTAAAACTCGGAAGGATTGCTGGACAGTTTTCTAAACCAAGAAGTGCTCCAACAGAAAAACAAGGTGATGTAGAATTACCAAGTTATTTAGGTGATAACATTAATGCAATAGACTTTAACGAAAAAGCTCGAAGACCTGACCCAAAAAGAATGTACAAAGCTTATTCTCAATCAGCTTCAACGCTTAATTTACTTAGAGCATTTTCAAAAGGTGGTTTTGCAGACTTGAACAAAGTTCATTTATGGAATTTAGATTACATTAAAAAAAGTCCTCAAGCAAAAAAATTTAAAGACTTAGAGGATAAAATCGCAGATGCACTAGCTTTTATGGAGGCATGTGGAATAACTTCAGACTTTAATAACAGATTATACACTGTAAATTTCTGGACATCACATGAAGCGTTGCACTTACCCTTTGAGGAAAGTATGACCAGAGTAGACTCTACTACTGGTGAGTATCACGATACATCTGCTCATTTTGTCTGGATTGGTGATAGAACAAGACAGTTAGATGGTGGACATGTTGAATTTTGTCGAGGAATAGAAAATCCTATTGGAATAAAGTGTGGTCCTACTTCTAAACCTGAGGAAATTGCAAAAATTTGTGAAGTATTAAATCCAAAAAATGAAAAAGGTAAAATAACTTTAATCTCAAGATTTGGTCATCAAAATGTAGAAAAGTTTTTACCAAAGTTAATAAGACGAATTAAAAAAGAAGGTCTAAATGTTATTTGGTCATGTGATCCAATGCATGGGAATACAATAGTATCAACTACTGGTTTTAAAACGAGACCATTTAACAATGTAGTGAATGAGGTCAAAAATGTTTTTGGTGTCCATCAGTCTGAGGGATCATACGCAGGTGGTTTACATGTTGAAATGACTGGCCAAGATGTGACAGAGTGTACAGGTGGAGCTAGAAAAATATCTGATGCTGATTTATCGAGTAGATATCACACTCATTGTGACCCAAGATTGAATTCAGACCAGGCTTTAGAACTAGCGTTTTTAATTTCTGATGAGATTAAAAAGAATAGCAGCTATTCTAAAAATGCTATTCAAGCGGCATCTTAAGCTATTGCATAAAATTTTAAGATAGTTAGATATTTGTTATGTTACCATCAGAAAAAGTAAAATTTATCTCAAATTGGATCAAAACATACGTTGATCAAATGCCAAACAAGGCACAATCATTAGTCATTGGAATATCTGGTGGTATAGACTCATCTGTTTCTAGCACTCTGAGTGCGATGACTGGAATTAAAACTATTGTTTTAACCATGCCGATTAAACAAAAAGAAAATCAACATGATCTTAGTTTGAAGCATCAACAATGGCTGGTAAAAAATTTTAAAAATGTTGAAGCACATACCTTAAGTTTAGATAAACTTTTTGAAACATTTTCAACAACCCTAAATAAATTTGATAATGAACATGGTTTTGCTAACTCTAGAGCTAGACTTAGAATGACTACTCTTTACCAAGTTGCAGCAGCAAACAAAGGTATTGTAGTTGGAACAGGAAATAAAGTAGAGGATTTTGGAGTAGGTTTTTATACAAAATATGGAGATGGTGGTGTTGATATATCTCCTATAGCAGATTGTAATAAAACCGAAGTATGGGAACTTGGCAAAGAATTAGGTATATTAAAAGAAATTATTGATGCTCCACCAACTGATGGATTATGGGATGATGGAAGAACAGATGAAGGTCAATTAGGATTTAACTATTCAGAACTTGAAGACGCAATGGGCAACCCAAATTCGCCTCACAGAGAACAATACGAAAAAATTCGAAATCAAAACTTGCATAAAATGGAGCCAATTCCAGTTTGCAAGATTCCTAGTTAATCAATTAGATTAACAAATCATTAAATAAGGTATATTTCTTAATCAGCTGATATGGATATTTTTTTAACAAATAATTTAAGTAATAAAAAAGAACACTTTGTTCCAAAAGAAAAAAAAAATGTCGGAATGTATGTTTGTGGACCAACAGTTTATGATGATCCTCATATAGGAAATGCAAGACCCTTAGTAATTTTTGATATTTTATTTAAATTATTAAAAAACAAATATCCTTCAGTAACATATGTGAGAAATATAACTGATATAGATGATAAAATAATTAAATCCTCACAAGAGCAAAAAATTTCCACAAAAGAACTCACAGAAAAAGTAACTTCAAGTTTTTTTAAAGATTGTGAGTTTTTAAATTGTGAAAATCCTACTCATCAGCCAAAAGCAACAGAGCATATTGAGCTAATGATTGAAATGATAAACAATTTAATTAAAAAAGGATTTGCGTATGAAAATAAAAAGCATGTTTATTTTGAGGTAAAAAAATTTTCAGATTACGGAAAATTATCAAATAAAAATTTAGACGATTTAATTGCTGGATCTAGGGTAGAAATCAGTGATAATAAAAAAAATTCTGAGGATTTTGTTCTTTGGAAACCATCAAATAATGATGAACCTGCTTGGGATTCACCCTGGGGCAAAGGTAGACCAGGATGGCACTTAGAGTGCTCAGCTATGTCAAAAAAATTCTTAGGTAATGAATTTGATATTCATGGCGGAGGTATAGATCTTATTTTTCCTCATCATGAAAATGAAATAGCTCAATCTAGATGCGCCAATGATACAAAAGTTTTTGCAAATTATTGGGTACACAATGCTTTTATTACTATGTCTAATGAAAAAATGGCTAAGTCACAAGGCAACATTTTAAAAATTAAAGATTTTAGAAATAAAATTAGTGGCCAAATAATTAGATTGGCTTTAATGAGTGCACATTATAAGCAACCATTAGATTGGAACGATAAATTATTAAGTGATTGTGAAAGTACTTTAGATAAGTGGTATAAAGTATATTCATCTGATCTTAAATCCATCAAAGTTTCAGACGAAATTCTAAAACCACTTTATGAGGATTTGAACACACCTGGATATATAGCCAACCTTCACAAGTTATTTGAAAAAGCTAACAAAGGTGAAAATATAGATCTATTTGTTTCAGCATGTAAATTTATTGGTTTGATGAATGAAACTAGCGAGCAATGGAATGAATTTAAAAAGAAAAGAGTATCTATAACCGAGTCTGAAATTAAAAATATGCTTAGTTTAAGAGATAAAGCTAGAGAAAATAAGAACTATAAAGAAGCTGATAGAATTAGAGATGAGCTTTTAGACAAAGGTGTTTTAATAGAAGATAAAGATGGTAAAACACTCTGGAAATTTAAATGAGCAAAGAAAGATTATACATATTTGACACAACTCTAAGAGATGGAGCTCAAACGCAAGGAGTCGATTTTTCTTTGGAAGACAAAGAAAAAATTGCTTTAGCTTTGGACAATTTGGGTGTGGATTACATTGAAGCAGGATGGCCTGGAGCTAACCCAACCGATACAGAATTTTTTCAAAAGAAACACGATTTTAAAAATTCAAAACTAACATCTTTTGGAATGACAAAAAGGTCTGGAAGAAGTGCAGAAAATGATACTGGTTTATCTGCACTCATGAATTCTAATACCTCTGCAGTATGTTTAGTTGGTAAGTCTTGGGATTTTCATGTTGATGTTGCCTTAGGAATAACAAATGAGGAAAATTTAGATAATATTTCTGAAAGTGCAAAACATTTTGTTAAAGCAAAAAAAGAATTCATGTTCGATGCAGAACATTTTTTTGATGGTTATAAAGCAAATCCAAAATATGCACTCTCATGTATTAAAGCTGCTTACGACCAAGGTGCAAGGTGGGTGATATTATGTGATACGAATGGAGGTACGCTTCCACATGAAATTACACAGATAGTTAGTGAGGTTATAAAAGTAGTACCAGGAAAAAACTTGGGAATTCACGCGCATAATGATACCGGTAATGCGGTTGCTAATTCATTAGCAGCAGTATTGTCTGGTGTTCGACAAATTCAGGGCACAATAAATGGATTGGGTGAAAGATGTGGAAATGCAAATTTAATGTCATTAATACCAACATTTTTTTTAAAGAATGATTTTTCATCTCAATTTGAAATTGGAATCAAATCAAAAAATATTAAAAATCTAACTGATTGTTCAAGACTTTTAGATGAAATTTTAAATAGAAAACCTAACCAACATTTACCATATGTGGGCGCAGCAGCTTTTTCACATAAAGGAGGATTGCATGTATCTGCTGTACAAAAAGATCCGAAAACTTATGAACATATCAATCCAGAGGAAGTTGGTAACACAAGAAATATTGTGGTTTCTGATCAATCAGGAAAATCAAATATTATTTCAAGATTAAAAAGTATCAAAATTGATATTCAAGAAAATGATCCAAAAATTAAAAAATTATTAGACGAAGTAAAAGACAGAGAATTCATTGGTTATAGTTATGATGGTGCTGATGCATCATTTGAATTATTAGCAAGAAGAATAATTGGAGAAATACCAAGATATATATCTATTAATGAATATGATGTTTCAGTAAAAAAAAATAATTCCGGCGAAATAGTTTCTTCTGCAAAAGCTCAATTAGAAGTTGATGGAGAAAAGATTATGTGTGAAGGAGAAGGAAATGGTCCAGTAAATGCTTTAGATAATGCCATCAGACAAAACGTTGATAAACTAGCAAAATATTCAAAATATTTAAAAGATTTAAAACTAGTAGATTATAAAGTAAGAATTTTAAATACAGGAACTGAGGCTGTTACAAGAGTTTCAATTGAAAGCACAGACTCCCAAGGAAAAAATTGGTTTACTATTGGTGTCTCAACAAACATTATCGAAGCTTCATTCAAAGCATTGATTGATAGTTTGGATTATAAATTATTTAAAGATAATGCGCCTGCAAGTAAATAAATGAGTAAAAATAATATCTCGTTTATTCTTCATAAACCTCAATTATCAGAAAATATTGGTGCCTGCGCTAGAGCAATAAAAAATTTTGATTTTAACAAGTTGATTTTGGTAAACCCTAAACCTACCTTTCCGAATGATAAAATTCTAGCTACATCGGTTGGAGCTAAAGATATTATCAAACAAAGCAAAAATTATGATAATTTAGAAGATGCAATAAGTAAAATTGATATTGTTATTGCCACTTCTGCGAGATTTAGAAATAAAAATGTCAAACATATAAATTTAGATGATTTAAAAAAGATAAATTTTAAAAAGAAAATTGGTTTTTTGTTTGGTTCAGAGGCGTCAGGTTTATCAAATGATGAAATCAGTTATGCTAATTATACTTTACAAATACCTGCTAACCCTGATTTTAAATCTTTGAATTTATCTCATAGCCTGATTATTATTGCTCAATACATATCTAGCCTTATCAAACTAAAAAATACTCCATTTAAAAGATCAAAAAAAATTAAATCAGCCACTAAAAAAGAAATTCAATCAATGTTAAGTCTTTGTATTAAAAATTTGGATGAAATTAATTTTTTTAGACCCAAGGAAAAGAGACCAAAAATGCTCGAGAACCTCAGAAATATTTTTTATAAAATGGACTTATCTGATAAAGAAACTCGTATTTTATCAGGAGTATTTGCAAGTTTAGGAAAAAAACGTTGATTGACAAAATAATGAGTAAGTTTATAAACCCCTTTATTAAATGACAAAAAGATTAAACTCTAAACACAAAATAGACAGACGATTAAAAGTAAACCTTTGGGGAAGACCAAAAAGTCCATTTAATAAAAGGGCTTATGGACCAGGCCAACATGGTCAAACAAAAAATTCTAAACCATCAGATTATGGTATTCAATTACAAGCAAAACAAAAACTTAAAGCTTATTATGGAAACATTAATGAGAGACAATTTAGAAATATATATAAAAAAGCATCAATGCTTAAAGGTGATACTAGTGAAAACCTCATTGGCTTGTTAGAAAGAAGACTTGATGCAGTTATTTACAGAGCAAAATTTGCAACTACTATTTTTTCAGCAAGACAATTAATTAATCACAATCACGTAAAAGTAAATGGTAAAAAAGTTAATATTTCAAGTTATGTTTTGAAAGAAGAAGATACAATAGAAATAAGAGATAAGTCAAAACAATTGGCAATAGTAGATATTGCTTTAGCAAATAAAGAAAGAGAAATACCAGAATATATTCAATTAGATCAAAAAAATAAAAAATTTAAATTTGTAAGAATTCCCAAACTAGATGAGGTTCCTTATCCAATAGTAATGGAGCCAAATTTAGTAATTGAATATTACTCTAGATAAAAAATTGATCAAAAGAACATCCAAAAGTCATATTCTATCAATTCTTTCTGAAAAAAAAAATTGGAAGATTTTAGATATTGGCTGCGGATACTCTGCTAATGAATTTGCTACAACAATTTGTGATGTCCAAGATTTATCAGAATTTTATAAAGATAAAAATTTTATAAAACTAGAAAGTAAAAACCTGCCATTTAAAGATAATGAATTTGACTTTGTCATAGCAAGTCATGTTTTAGAACATGTTGAAGACTTTAAATTTTTTATAAGTGAGCTGGAGAGAGTTTCTAATAAAGGTTATATAGAATTACCAACAAAGTTAGAAGATAATTTAGTTTTTGAGAACAAAAAAGATCATCTGTGGCATATGGATTTCAATGATGTGAATTCTAGGTTAATTATTTCCAAAAAATTACAGTTTGTTGAACCAATATTAACTGTATCCATGGCACATAAATTAAGAAAAAATTTTAAAACCAGTTTAATTTTAGAACTTTATTGGGAAAATAAGATAGATTATGACTATAAAAATGACGAGCAAAGTTACGAAAAATTTAGTTTATTAACTTTATTTAGAAAATTTTTCTCAAAAAAAATAAGATCTATCTTTAGTTAATCTTTTTTTGAGGTAATGCCTTTATCCTGAAGTATTTTTTTTAATTCTCCATTTTCGTACATTTCTTTAACAATATCACAGCCTCCAACAAATTCTTTTTTTATGTAAAGTTGAGGAATTGTAGGCCAATCACTATAAACTTTTATTCCTTCCCTAATTGATTGGTCTTCAAGAACATTAACACTTTTAAAATTTACCTCTAAAATTTTAAGCATGTTTGAAACTGCCATTGAGAATCCACACTGCGGAGCATCTGGAGTTCCCTTCATGAACAAACATACATCGTTAGTGTCGATATGATTTCGAATTATATTTTTTGTTTTATCATCCATTATTGTTCCTTTGTTTTTATAGCTAAAGCATGTAATTCATTCCCCATTCTGCCTTTTAATGAATTATAAACCATCTTGTGCTGTTCAATTTTACTTTTTCCAGCAAATTGAGATGATGTAACAGTAGCAGAATAATGATTACCATCTCCAGCTAAATCTTGTATTTCTATTGAAGCATCTGGGATTGCTTCTTGAATAAAATTCTCTATTTCTTTTAAATCCATTGCCATAATTAAACCATGTAACTTTTAAGCCAATTAGTATTATATGATTTTAATTCGTCAATTGTTAGTTTCGTCTTTTGATCAATTATCATCTCTTTATCAATGATTTTACCTATCTCATCATAATGTACCGAATTTTTATCTAAAATCTCAGAAACTTTTTTTAAATCTTTTGGATTTATTTCAATTAAATATCTTCCTTGGTCTTCAGAAAAAAAGTATTCAATTTCATTAATCAAAAATTTTGGGTTTTTGATTTGTATACCTTTATTACCTTTAATACACATTTTGCTTATCGCTGTGATTATTCCACCAAGAGATACATCGTGGGCACTTTTAATAAAATTTTTCTCTATCAAATTTAGTAAAGTCAGACCATTATTTTTTTCATTAAATAAATTTACCTCAGGCGGGGGTCCATTATTTTCATTTAAAATTATTCTGGATAATAAACTTTGATCTATATGACCCTCTGTTTTACCAATCACTAATACGATGTTGTCGATTTCCTTAAAATCCATTGTGATCATTTTTTTGTAATCTTTAATTAAACCCACGCCTCCTATTGTAGGAGTTGGTTTAATCCCTATGTCTTTAGTTTCGTTGTAAAAAGATACATTGCCTGAGACAACAGGGTAATCTAAATATTTACATGCTTCACTGATACCTTGAACACATTCGACAAACTCTCCCATATTTTCTTCTTTCTCTGGGCTTCCAAAATTCAAACAATTCGTAACTGCTATAGGTTTAGCACCTACTGAGATTAAATTTCTCCAAGTTTCACAAACGACTTGCTTTCCACCTGTGAGTGGATGTGCCCAACAATAAGTTGCAGATGAGTCAACTGTAGCAGCTATAGCTTTATCTGTTTTATGAACTCTTACTACACCTGAGTCCCCCCCTGGTTTTTGTATAGTATCACCCATTACTGTGTGATCATATTGTTGCCAAATCCATTCTTTGCTACAAACGTTTGGACTGGATAAGATTTTTTTTAATGTATCTTTGATTTTAAGACTTTTAAATATTGTTTTATTTATTTTATTTTTTTTGGGTAATTTTGATTTTTTCCATTTTCGATCATACATTGGAGAATTTTCAACCAATGTGTTGACCGGAATATTAGCTACTTGCTTGTTATCAAAAAATAATTCAATATTCTTTGTATTGGTTGTTTTTCCAATTACAGCAAAATCTAAATTCCATTTATCAAATATTTTTTTGGCTATTTCCTCTTTACCATTCTCAAGCACTATTAGCATTCTTTCCTGGCTTTCTGATAACATAATTTCGTAAGGTGTCATTTTGGTTTCTCTACATGGAACTTTGTTTAAGTTAATTTCAATACCTAAATTTCCCTTTGATGCCATTTCAATACTTGAAGAGGTTAGTCCCGCTGCTCCCATATCTTGAATTGCTATAACAGAATCTCCTGACATTAATTCTAAGCACGCCTCTAATAAAAGTTTTTCAGTAAAAGGATCTCCAACTTGTACAGTTGGTTTTTTTTCTTCTATTTTTTCATCAAAACTTGCAGAGGCCATACTTGCTCCATGAATTCCATCTCTACCCGTTTTTGATCCAACATATATAACTGGTTTATTTAAACCAGCTGCTTTGGAGTAAAATATCTTATCTTTTTTAACTAATCCTAAAGTCATCGCATTCACTAAGATATTTCCATTATATGATCTATCAAAAGATGTTTGTCCTGCTATAGTAGGTACTCCTATACAGTTTCCATAACCACCAATTCCATGAACAACACCTCTTAATAAATTTTTCGTTTTTTTATTTTGAGTTGAACCAAAATGGATTGAATTTAAGTTAGCAATGGGTCTTGCGCCCATAGTAAAGACATCTCGCATAATTCCACCAACTCCTGTTGCTGCTCCTTGATAAGGCTCAATAAATGATGGGTGATTATGACTTTCAATTTTAAAAACTATTGCATCTCCATCTTCAATATCAATAACTCCAGCATTTTCTCCTGGTCCTTGAATTACTTTTTTTCCTTTAGTATGTAATTTTTTTAAATGAATTCGTGAAGATTTATACGAGCAATGTTCGTTCCACATTGCAGAAAATATACCTAATTCAGTAATATTAGGTGTTCTTTTTAATAATTTACAAATCTTTTTATACTCATCTGATTTTAAACCATGTTCAATTGCAATTTTTTCGTTAACCAACATTATTTAATATTATTTAAAAGATTTTTAAAAAACATTGATCCATCTTCTCCAGATAAACTTTCATCTATCATTCTTTCAGGATGAGGCATCATACCTAAAACGTTTTTTTCTTTATTAAAAATACCTGCAATATTTTTTATTGAACCATTAGGATTTATATGGTCATCTGTATTGCCATTTTGATCACAATAATAAATTGCTATTTGATTATTATCTTCAATTTCTTTGAGTTGATCGTTGGTACAAAAATAATTACCTTCATTGTGGGCTATGTGAAATTCCAAAACTTTTTTATCAAGGTTTTTAAAAAAAGTGTTCTCTTTGTTGTCAACTTTTACGTGAACGTTTTTACAAATAAACTGAAGGTATTTATTTCTTAATAATACTCCTGGCACTAATCCAGCCTCAACCAAAATTTGAAAACCATTACAAATTCCCATAACCAATCCACCTGATTTTGCAAAATTAATTACCGAATACATAATTTTTGACTTTGAGGCCATACTGCCACAACGTAAATAATCACCGTAAGAAAAACCACCAGGTAAAACAATTAAATCACTTTTGGGCAATTCTTGATCATTATGCCAAACCATTTTATTTTTAAATCCAAATTTTGTAAGAGCCACATCCATGTCTCTATCACAATTTGAACCAGGGAAGGTTATAACGGATGATTTCATTAATTATTGTGTTTCAATAATTTTGTAGTTTTCAATAACAAGATTAGCTAAAAGTTTTTTACACATATCTTCCACAAGATCTTTAGCTTTTTTTGGATCGTTTTCTTTCACATCAATTTCAAAATATTTTCCTTGCCTAACTTCATTGACAGAATTAAAACCCATACCATCTAATGTTTCATGGATTACTTTTCCTTGTGGATCTAAAACATCCTTTTTTAGAGTTATTACTGCAGAAACTTTCATTTTCGCTTCTTTTTAATTGAAGATAGTTTAGTTACATTTACTGCAGAAACATTCGATTGCTCATGTAGAATTCCAAGTCTTTTTGCAACCTCTGAATACGCAGGTAATAAATCTCCTAAATCTTTTCTAAATCTATCTTTATCAAGTTTTTTGTCAGTTGCTGAGTCCCACAATCTACAAGTATCAGGGCTTATTTCATCAGCCAAAATTATTTCTTTTTTTCCATCAATTTTAGTTCGTCCAAATTCTAATTTAAAATCAATTAATTTTATTCCCACTCCTCTAAACATTCCGATCATAAAATCATTGATTCTAAAAATAATTTTTTTTATCTTTTCAATTTCTTTTTTATTTGCCCAATCAAATGCATAAATATGATCCTCTGATATTAAAGGATCACCAAGTTTGTCATCTTTTAAACAGTATTCAATTAAAGGTTCTTTGAGTACAGTTCCATCTTCTATTCCAAGTCTCTTAGTTAAAGATCCTGTCGCCACATTCCGAATAACAAATTCAATTGGAATTATTTCTACAAATCTAATTAATTGTTCTCTCATATTTAGTCGTTTGACTAAATGATTTTCAATACCAATTTGAGATAAATTTGTAAGTATATGTTCTGAAATTCTATTATTTAAAACTCCTTTACCCTCAATAGTAGTTCTTTTTTCATTATTAAAGGCTGTTGCATCATCTTTAAAGTATTGGATAACTAAATTTTTATCTGAGGTTGAATAAATTATCTTGGCTTTTCCCTCGTAAAGTTTTTTACCTTTTTTCATTATTTGAAAACCCGCCTAAAAATTAGATTTACATTTTTAAAGTGTTTTGAGTAACTAAAGATAGACTTTAATTTTTTGATTGAAATTTTACTCATAATCAATTTGTCAGACTGAATAATTTTAAACAAATCTAAATTTTCAGCAAAACATTTTTTTGCATATCCCTGTACCAACTTATAGGATTTTTCTCTTGTGATACCAGTTTTTGTCAGTTCTAGCATCACTTCTTGCGAAAAAATAAGCCCTTTAGTAAGATTAAGATTTTCTAACATTTTTTTTGGATAAACAATCATATTATCTAAAACACTCGCTAATCTTACAAGTGCAAAATCTAGAGTAATGTTTGCATCAGGACCAATATTTCTCTCCACACTTGAATGTGAAATATCTCTTTCATGCCAAAGTGCAATATTTTCAAGTGCTGGAACAACAGAACTTCTTACCATTCTTGCTAGTCCAGTTAAATTTTCACTCAAAATTGGGTTTTTTTTATGGGGCATCGCGGATGAACCTTTTTGACTTTTAGAAAAATATTCTTGCAATTCGTAAACTTCTGATCTTTGTAAATGTCTTATTTCTATAGCAACTCTTTCTATACTTCCTGCGATAATTCCTAATACTGAAAAATAAAATGCATGTCGATCTCTTGGGATTATTTGTGTAGAGATTGGTTCAACTTTTAATCCAAGTCTTTTTGCAACATATTTTTCAACATTAGGGTTTACATTTGCAAATGTTCCAACAGCTCCAGAAATTGCACAAGTTGATATTTGATCAATAGCGTAAACTAATCTTTCTCTATTTCTTTTAAACTCTTCATAAAAGGAAGCTAATTTTAATCCAAATGTTATTGGCTCAGCATGAATTCCATGACTACGACCTATACAAGGAGTAAATTTATATTTTCTAGCTTGTTTTTTTAATACTCTTAAAATTTGATCTATGTCTTTTAATATAATTTTACCTGACTGAACCAATTGAATATTATAACTTGTGTCTACTACATCAGATGAAGTCATACCAAGATGGAGGTATCTAGCTTTAATTCCTGCTTTTTCTGTGATGGAAGTTAAAAAAGCAATTACATCATGTTTAACTTTACTTTCAATTTGATGAATTCTTTTTACATTTATCCTAGCTCTTTTCCTAACTATTGAAGCGACACCCTTTGGAATTTGACCAAGTTTTTCCATTGCTTGCGCTGCAGCAATCTCAACATCCAACCATATTTTATATTTATTTTCCTCAGACCAAATTTCTGTCAATTCTTTTCGAGAGTATCTTTTTATCATTAATTATCAGTACGGGGGCTTTGAATAACCTTTAGCAGATTCTGTAAATATTTCATAACCATTTTCAGTAATTCCGACAGTATGCTCAAATTGTGCAGATAAAGATTTATCTTTTGTAACTGCAGTCCATCCATCATTAAGCATTTTTACATTAAATTTACCAGCATTAATCATTGGTTCTATTGTAAATGTCATACCAGGTTTTAATTCCATACCTGTATTCTTTGTTCCATAATGTAAAATGTTTGGTGGTTCATGAAATGATGTACCTATCCCATGACCACAAAAATCCTTAACTACAGAAAATCCTTTCTCTTCAATATAAGATTGTATTTCATGTCCTATATCTCCAAGCTTAATACCAGGTTTTAAGATGTTAATTGCTTTCATCATAGACTGATAAGTTGCATCAATTAGATTATTTAATTTTACCGAGGTTTTTCCAATACAAAACATTCTACTTGTATCTCCATAATGTTCATTAATGATAGCAGTTACATCTACGTTAAGCGCATCTCCTTCAACTAAAACTCTATCCTCTGAGGGCACACCATGACATACAACATGATTAAGAGATGTACATAAAGATTTAGTAAAACCACGATAATAAAGTGGGGCAGAGTAACCACCATTATCTCTTATAAACTCATAACCAAGTTTATCTATGTAAGCTGTTGAAACACCTTCTTTAATATTTTCCGTTAACATGTCTAAAGTTTGTGCAGCTAGCTTTCCAGCAATTCTCATTTTTTCAAATTTTTCAGTGTAATTACTCATCAATAATTTTTAATTTTTTATCTATATAAATTTTTTTAGAACTAATATTACATCTATAAGCCAAAAAGTTTACCCCAGCTTTTTTAGCTATCAAATAATTTTGATAATACTTATTATCAATATCCTTTGCTATTTTAAAATACTCCATATTTTGTATTTGTACTAAAAATATTAAGTAAGATTTATAGCCTTTCTTTATGGCATCAATAAGAGTAATTAAATGTTTTGATCCCCTAGTAGTAATAGCATCTGGAAACTCAGCTGTTTTTTCATCTCTAAAAAGAGTAACATTCTTCACTTCTAGAAAACTTTTTTGACCTTTTTTTTCAATTAAAAAATCAAATCTAGTCTCTTTATTAAAAAAAACTTCTGAATTAATCTTATCGTTATTTTTGAATTCCTTGATGAGGTTATTATTTAAGCCGTGGTGTACAATTTTATTTGCTCTATGAGTATTTATTCCGACAAAGTTTTTTTTGGCCTTAATAATTTCTAGACCATATTTTAACTTTCTTTTTGGATCATCATGCTTGAATAAATGCACTTCATTACCTTCATCTAGCAAACCTTTCATAGATCCAGTATTTGGACAATGCGCAGTGACAATTTCTTTATTTAGATTTACATCAACAAAAAAACGCTTATATCTTTTGATTAATTTGCCTTTTAATAAAGACTTGGTAAATTCCATATTCGAATTATACATATAAAATGAGTAAAAACACAAAAGTAAATGCTGCGATATTAATCATCGGTAACGAAATTCTTTCTGGTCGAACTCAAGACACTAACACAAGCACATTAGCAACATGGTTAAATTCTATTGGTGTAAAAGTAAATGAAGTAAGAATAATTCCTGATCAGGAAGAAATAATTGTAGAGACACTAAACCTTTTGAGGAAATCTAATAATTATGTTTTCACAACTGGTGGTATCGGCCCAACACATGATGACATAACCGCTCAATCAGTAGCAAAAGCTTTTGGTCTTAAATACGAACTCCATAAAGAAGGATATAAAATATTAGAAGCTTATTACCAACCAGGTGAGTTTAATGAAGGAAGACAAAAAATGATTTGGATGCCAGAAAATGCAGATTTAATTCTTAATCCAACAAGTGGAGCTCCTGGTTTTAGTGTAGAAAATGTTTTTTGTTTACCAGGGGTACCATCAATTATGAAATCAATGTTGGGTGGACTAAAAAATAAGATTGTGGGGGGTGACCCTATTTTAAGTCACACTATTAGTTTAAAAACAGTAGAAAGTGAAATTGCAAACTCTTTAACAAAAGTACAAGAGGAAAATCAAGATGTTGAGATAGGAAGCTATCCTTTTTTTCATGCTGGCAAACTTGGAGTTTCAATAGTGCTTCGATCAGAGAATCAATCTAAAATCGATCAATGTAATTCTCAAATATTAAAATTTGTTAGTGATAAAAATATAGAAGTTGTCGATAGATAAATGCTTTATTTTGCTTACGGAAGTAATCTTCATCATTTTCAAATGAAGAGAAGATGTAAAGATAGTACTTTTATTAAAAAAATTAATCTTAAGGATTTTAGATTAACTTTTAGAAGCAAGTATAGAGCTGCTGATATTGAGCCAAAAAAAAATTCTATAGTACCAGGTGGTTTATTTGAAATTTCCAAGAGTGATGAAAAAAAACTAGATGTTTATGAAGACTTTCCTATTTTATATAAAAAATATTATTTTTTGTATGAAGGTAAAAAAGTAATGACTTATACCATGACAAAAAAAACGCCATTTAGATTTCCTACAGAAAGATATCTAAATGTAATCAAGCATGGGTACAAAGATTGTAAACTTAATATAAAATATTTAGAGAAAGCTCTTATTGAATAAATATTTTAACCAACAATTAAAGTATCTTTGGATCCACCACCTTGTGAACTATTTACAATAGTACTACCCTTTCTCAAAGCTACTCTTGTTAGTCCACCTGAAGTCACATAATTTGATTTTCCTGTTAAAACGAATGGTCTTAAATCAACATGTCTCGGCTCAATATTATTATTAGTTATAGTTGGACCAGTTGATAACACTTCTAGTGGTTGAGCAATAAATTCTCTAGGATTTTTTAAAATTTTTTGTCTTACCTCTTCAATTTCTTTTTTAGGCGCCTTGGGCCCTATCATTAATCCATAACCACCTGAGGCATTTGCTGGTTTTACAACTAACTTTGATAGATTTTCTAAAACATATTTTTTTTGTTGTTCTTCATGACATAAATATGTCTCCACTTGATTTAACAAAGGTTGTTCACCCAGATAATAAGTTATCATTTTATTTACATATGAATAGACAACTTTATCATCTGCAACACCTGTTCCTATTGCATTTAAGATACCAACATTTTTTTTTAACCAGCACTTAAATAAACCTGGCACTCCAATTAAAGACTCTTTATTAAATACTTTGGGGTCTAAAAAACTGTCATCAAGTCTTCTGTATATACAGTCAACTTTAAGAGGCCCTTTAACAGTTTTCATATAAACGTTATCATCTTCAACAAAAAGATCTTTACCTTCAACTAAAGCAATTCCCATTTGCTCTGCTAAAAATGAATGTTCAAAATAAGCTGAGTTGTAAATTCCTGGAGTTAAAACAACCATATGAGGATTAGATGTCTTTTTCGGAATACACTCAACCATACAATTGTATAATTTATTTGTGTACTGATGAATTGATGAAACCTTATATCTAGAAAATAGTTCTGGAAAAACATCCATCATAACCATTCTATTCTCAAGCATATAAGATACACCTGATGGCACTCTTAGATTATCTTCAAGAACTAAATATTCTCCGTTTTTATTTCTTATTAAATCAATACCAGAAATATTAGACCAAGCCTTAAATTTTGGCGAAAAACCTTCACACTGTTTTATGTAATAGGGAGATTTTAAAATTAAGTCTGCAGGTATTATCTTATCTTTGAAAATTTTTTTTTGATTATAGATATCATCAATAAAAAGATTAAGTGCTTTGGCTCTTTGTTTTAAACCTTTGGAAATTTTATTCCAAACAGTTTTAGGTATTATTCTTGGAATAATATCTAAAGGCCATTTTTTTTCTTCAGCTCTATTATTAGCAGCATATACTCTAAAATTTATTCCCCTTGCGCTAATCGTACTCTGACAATTTTTTTCAATTTCTTGTAATTTCTTTTTGCCGTACTTTTCTAAAATTCCAGATATTATTTTTGCGTGTTTTCTAAGTTTGTTATCTGCAGTAAAATAACCATCATATGCATTTTTAGCGTTATAATCTTTCCATAATTTAGAAGTCATTCAGTATTTTCAAATTTTAAATTAATTTATTCAATTGTATAATTGTTATATCTGTTATGTAAGAAATAGATTATACATTAAGCAAATTTATAAATATTTCTTAAAGATTATGACTTATTGTATCGGTATAAAAGCAAACGATGGTCTAGTTTTTGCTTCAGATTCAAGAACGAACGCTGGCTTAGATAACGTAAACATTTACTCTAAAATGTTTACTTATGATGTGGGTGATAGAACAATAATTATCGTCACCTCAGGAAATTTAGGTACCTCACAAGCCGTATATAAGTCTATTGAAAAAGATTTAAAAGATACGTCAGGAATTATAAATTTAAATACTTGTAAAGATTTTGATCAAATTGCTTCCTATGTTGGGTCCTTAAATGTTGAACATTCAATGCCAAAAGGAATTAATACTGATACGGTTTTATTAGGATCAACTTTTATAGTCGGTGGACAAATTAAAGATCAACCTATGGAACTTTATTTAGTTTATCCACAGGGTAATTATATCAAACCAGCAGATAGCAAACCATATTTAGTAATTGGCGAGGTTAAATATGGTAAGCCAATTTTAGATAGAGTAATTAAACCTGATGTTTCAATTGGAGATGCTTCTAGATGTGCCTTAATTTCAATTGATTCAACTTTAAAAAGTGACTTAACTGTTGGGCCACCAATTGATTTTGTGGTTTATAAAAAAGATGGATATAAAATTCTCTCCCAAAAATGCTTAAATATTACTGATGATGAATATTCAAAAGTATGTAATCAATGGTCAGATGGTATTTTTAAAATTTTTAATTCTTTCCCAAGATTTGATTGGGAAAAATAATTTATCTATTAGATAACCAGATTGTCTGACAAGGATCTAGTTTAATTTTTTTATCAAATGTAAAAAATATTTTTCTACCAAGTAAATCTCTATATTTAATTAAATTTTTATTAATTTTAATATATTGTAATTTAGTAGAAAGATTTGAGATACAGATTATAGTTTGTTTTTTATCTAGACTAATTCTTTCATAACAAAAAATTTTAGACCCTAGATTGATATTTAATCTTTTAGCATTAGGGTGGAATGCTTTCTGTTTTCTTTTTATTTCTAATAATTTTACAAGATTTTGATAAAAAATACTTTGTTTAGAGTTTTTATCTTTTAATTTTTTTGTAATATTTTCATAACTCCATTTATATCTATTAACATCTCTATTATTACCAGTTATCACATACTTTGCTTCATCGTTAGATTTTCCAAATAAAGAATTGAAATAAATAGCTGGAATACCCTCAAAAGAAATCATTATTGCATGAGCTGAAATATACCGCTCTAAAAAAAATTTTCCATTAGGATCAGTATTTGATTTTTTTAATGCATCAAAAACAGTGATATTAGCTTCATAAACTTTTCTAGATTTATTTTGAACTTTTCTATACGAAAATTTTGATCCATTTTTTTTTAATCTTTTAAGAAAATTATTTAATGATCTTTCGTTCAGTATTCCCTCTATAGGCCTCATGCCAATTCCATCATGTGATGCAATGAAATTTAAATAACTATTCTGGAATTTAGCATTGGGGAGTTTTTTACTCCATTTGCTGAGATACGAACTATTTTCAAATAAAAAAGCATGGATTAATAAGGGCGGAAGAGAAAAATTATAAATCCAGTTAGCTTCATTATTATTACCAAAATAACTTAAATTTTCTTTTTCTGGCAAATTTGTTTCTGTAATGATTATAGTTTCGACGTTTAAGAGATTACTGATAAGTCTAAGTAGTTTAACTATTTCATGAGTTTGTTTTAAATTTATACAATTGGTACCATTTTTTTTCCAAAGATAGGCAATAGCATCTAATCTAAAAATTGTGACACCATTACTAACGAGGTGAACCATGATCTTAATAAATCTGAGTAGGACAGATGGATTCTTAAAATCCAAGTCTATTTGATCAGCGCTAAAAGTTCGCCATATATAATCAGATTTATTAAATATATCTATTTTTTTTAGTAATTTGTGATCTCTTGGTCTTACCACTTTTGATGTGTTAAATTTAGAATTAACAGTTAAAAAATAATCTTTACCAGGTCTTTTTTTTTTAAGAAAATTTTTAAACCACAAACCTCTAGCTGATGAGTGATTAATTACAATATCAGCCATCACGTGATTATTTTTTGAAATCTTTTTTATGTCAGACCAATTACCTATTCTTTTTTCAATTTTGTAATGATCTTTTACAGCAAAACCACTATCACTACTGGATGGATAAAAAGGTAAAAAATGAATAGCATTAAAGTATTTTTTTAAATTTTCTTTAAAAAAATTTTGAAAAACTTGAATTGAACTTTTTTGATTTGAATTGATGTTATCCCCATAACAAATTACTAGTGTGGTTTTTTCCGAGATATCAAGTTTTTTTTTTGAATTATTTTGATTAAATTTTTTGATTATTTGTATTATTTGATCTTTTAAATGATCAATATCTTTTTCATTTAAGGAAGGTTTATAAATATTCCTTAGTATAGAACTAATTTTTTTTTGGTTTTTCTGAAATAGCATTAAGAATGTTTTTTATTATCATCATTAACTACTTTTTCAAGTCTTCCAAGAAAATCCGGTATGGCACTTTTTACTCTACTCCATGTAGGTATAAAAGGAGTATCCATTGGATTTTGGATAAATGCTTCCCCAGCTTTCATTATGTTTATTGCAAATAACTCAACAGCTTTTTCTTCTGTATGCGAGTCTAACTCTAGACCATTCATTGCTGCATCACTTCTATAAATATCAATTAAATCAAGGGCAGATCTGTAATATGTCGCTTTTAATGATCTAAATTTTTCTCTACTAAAAGTATTACCTTGAGTCGCTAATTTTTTAATGAATGTTTTAATTATATCTATAGACATTCTGGATAGTCCCTTAGTTTCGTCATCTAAAGATAAAACTTGATGTTTATGATCGTAGGTATCAGCTAAATCAACCTGGCAAATATTTTGTGGCGAGAAGCTTCTTTGCATTTCAGATAAAATTCCTACTTCAATTCCCCAATCGGATGAAATTCTTAACTCTGGTAAAACATTTCGTCTAAATGAAAATTCTCCAGCCAAGGGGTATTTAAAAGATTTCATAAAGTTTAAGTAATCACTTTTGCCAATCGTTTTTTCTAAAGCTGTTAATAACGGAAAAACAAGTAATCTTGCAACTCTACCATTCATTTTGTTATTGGCCACCCTTGGATAGTATCCCTTACAAAACTCAAAATTAAAAAGAGGATTTACAACTGGGTAAAAAAGTTTTGCAAGCATTCTTCTATCATAAGTCTTTATATCACAGTCATGCAAAGCAACTGAACGAGCACTGTCTCTTGCAATACACATGCCAATGCAATACCAAACATTTCTTCCTTTACCTAGTTCACTAGGAGCAAGATTATTTTTTTTTAATTCTTGATCAAGTTTTTTTAAAGCTGGACCATCATTCCAAAGGATAGAAAAGGGGGTTTTTAATTTTTTAAAAAATTTCCAAGCTTTTTTTGCTTGAGCCTCATTTGCTTTATCTAATCCAATAATTATGTGATCTAAATATTTGGTTTTACTTATTTCATCAACAATTTTTGGTAAAGCTTCTCCCTCCAATTCAGAATAAAGACATGGTAAAATTAATTCCATTTTTCTTTGTTCGGAAAATTTTGACAATTCACTTTCTATGACTGATGTGGACTTAGTTCCAAAGTCATGTAAAGTTGAGATTATTCCATTTTGTGAAAAGTCACCCATGGCGGGTTTTTATCCTAATAGTTCAATTTAAGTAGTGCCGTTTTGATCACATCAGCCCAGCCTTCAGGTGATGGCTTGTTTGAAAATATAAGATTATCAATGTTTATTTGATCTTGAATAAATTGATCATTGAATACCAAACAAGGGATGTCACAACTTTTTAACATATCTAGATCATTATAATTGTCGCCAACTGCGATTGTCTTAATTTTTTCCTCAGTTTTTTTTAAAATTTTTATAACTCTATTCATAGATTTAACTTTGTTAATATTATCACAAAGATTTAAAACACGGCCACCTTCTTGAAGCGTTAATGAATTGGAATTTAAAACTTTTAATAATTTATTTTTTTCATTTTTGTCTCCTTTAAATAAAAAAGGTAAAGTATACTTTCTATCTAGAGCATCTTTGAGTTTTACATCTTTTTGCCCCAATATATTTTCTTGTTCTTTTTTACTCATTTTTGAAATTTGAAAACATTTTTCTTTTAATTTTTCAGGAACTTTATTTTCAAAAATCTTAATTAGTTCTTCTTTCTCTCTGCTAAGAACAAGTTTATCTGGAAAATTAGAGGTAATAAAATTTAATCCATGAATAGATGATCCATTTTCTGATATAAAAGGAAGATTTACTCCAAGCTCTTCATTGAATTTTTCAATTTCTTTTTTAGTTTTGCTAGAATTTGGAATAATAATCACACCTTTATTTACAAGACTTTTTATATAATCTTTGATGCTGTCGAATTGAAAAGTATCTCTATGCAAAAGAGATCCATCTAAATCAGTAAAAATTACAACTGTAAATTTTTTTTTCATTTATTCTATTACTATATATATAGTAGAAAATTTAAAAATTTACTTATTAGACTTGTTCAATTATAAATATTAGCATAAACACTCATGAAATTCATTAATGCCCTCGTGGTGAAATTGGTAGACACAAAGGACTTAAAAGCCGAGGGATTCAGAGACGAGTCAGTCCATAGTAGTCCAAGGTAGTCTAAAATTCCTATAAAATCTCATAATTAAATTTAATTCTTAATTAAGATTAGAAAATAATGATTAATTAATTTGTTCAAACCAGAGCAAGACAAGAGCATGAATAGATAGTATTATCATAAGTTTATGATTACAATTTTACTGACTTTTGTTCCACCAATAGTTTTACTACTATATTTTACATTATCAGATAGATTTAAGGAACCTAAAGGAACAATAGTTTTAATTTTTTTTCTTGGATTTTTAATATGTTTACCTGCGGGAATTTTAAATGGTTTAAGTCATGATTTTTTTTATGACGGATCAAAATATTCAGAAAATCTTACTAGTAGTTTTTTAGGTCCAGCATGGGCAGAAGAATTATTAAAATTTTCAATTCTGTATTTAATTGTATTAAAAAGAAATGAATTTAATGAACCTATGGATGGCCTAGTTTATGGAGTTGTTGTTTCATTAGGTTTTGCGACATATGAAAATTATACTTATGTATATGAATGGGCAGAAATAATAGCTAAGGAAGAGAATGTTGATTATGCTGAGTTGTCATACATAATAGCATTAGCAAGATCTTATTCTGCTATACCTATGCATGGTCTTAATGGTGCAGTCATGGGTTACTATTTTGGAATGTACGCTTTTACAGGGAATAAAAAATTTTTAATATTATCTCTAGCCTTACCATACTTATTTCATGGTTTTTATAATTTCTTAGTATGGCCAAATCCAATGATAATTATTGGAATTTTAGTTATTGTTTCTTTTTATTTACACAATGAACTTAAGAAGAAACAAAAATTGAAAAAGAGAGAAAATGAAATTAAAAAGATATGAAAATCATAAATTTTTTTATTTATTTTGTTATCCTAATTTTATTATCAATAGCTAGAATTAATGCCTCTATACCTTTTCAATGTTATGATTTTGTGGAGCAATATAAAAATTTGAAATTTGATAAGTTCAGTATGCAAACACCTCTTGATACCTTTGAGGATTTTGGCTTTGCATTTAATATGGATCCACCAGAAAAGGACATTAGCTTATATACAGAAGATTTAACATCAAAAATTCGAAGAAGTAATAATTATCCAGTTATTGCAAATGCATGGACATATAAATCTTATGATTTGTTTAGAAAGGGTGATATTTTGATTTCAGTAGATGATGTCGATCTGAGTAAAATGAGTGATCAAGAAATTTTTGATGTTGTTTTTTATCCAGATATTAATAAAGAAAGTCAGATTATTTTGTTACGTGACAATAAAGAAATTAAACTCAAAATTAAACCTCAAAAATATGAAATAGCGTGGTACGGAGTAGATTTCTCATTAGAGAGTATTAAAGAAATTGATGTAATCAATTCCTCTGTAACTTTTTCTGCATATATAGGTAGTGATCTATCCTATTATGAGTCTGCCTATCCACAAATCATAGATTTAGCAAAAAAAACCATAATGCCACTTCAAGATGATGGCACATACGCGGGGACACCATGTATTGGTTTAAACTATGATTATTCAAAAGAAAATAGAATTCCAAATCCGATAGAAATTATAGGATTTGAAAATTTAATTGAGGAAAATAAAAATTTAACTGAGGAGCTTGTTGATATTTCCCCTCATAAAGATGGTGATGATAAACTGATAAAATTTACTGGAAATTCTATTGGTACTTGGGAGATTAAAAATGATTTTAATTTGTCATCTTTTCCATTTGATAAACAGATAATTAAAATTTCAATTATTGGTGAAGATATTGAAGATTCAATTTTAGACTATAATGACTCTGCATATAGATTAATTGATTATTCAAAAGATAAAATTTCTATTCCAGGATGGGAACTTGAAAATATAAAATTGAACAATTCTAATTTAATTTTAAGGGATATTATATTTTCAAAGCTTGAATATGAGATTCATATTGAAAGAGAGTATTTTTATTATATTTTCAAAATAATATTACCAATAATCTTAATATTATTTATTTGTTGGTCATCTGTTTGGTTAAATAGAAAGGAAGTTGAGTCAAAATTGACTATTACGATTGTGTGTTTATTATCTTTAATAGCATATAATTTTGTTATTGATAATGAAATACCAAAACTAAACTATCTAACTATAATGGATTGGATTATTTTATTATCCTATTTATATGCAGCGGCTCCAAACATTTTAGCTATAATTAGTTATCAGCTAGGATTAAATTCCAAACAAAGAGTCTTAAATTCAAAAATTGATCAATATAGTAAAAGATATGGGATTTTTTCTTATTTAATGTTTGTTTTAATTATAATTATTATAAGTGTTAGCAATGTACCTGAAAATACAATTGACGCTTTGAGTTGGGCAATGGTAAGATAAAGGGTGACTTTTAGTGAATCTGTATCTACGTGTTTAAAAAAGTATTTTGTCTTTCAAGGTAGAGCTAGTAGGTCAGAATATTGGTGGTTTCAATTAATTGTTTCACCTTCATATTATATTTCTACATATTTAGAAAATGAACTTTCATATTTTTTTCTTGGAATAACTTTATTTACATTAATTCCTGCAATCTCTGCAGGGGTAAGAAGATTGCATGATACAAATCGATCAGGATTTTTCCTATTAATAAGCTTAATTCCATTTATTGGAGGATTGATACTTTTATTCTTTTTAATTTCAGAGGGCACAAAAGGAAAAAATAGATTTGGTCCTGACTCATTAAAAAGGGTTACAAGGAAAAAAAATAAAAAGAAATGAAATCTAGAAGACAATTTATTAAGTCATCCTTATTAGGATTAACTGCTTTAACTTTTCCTAACATAATTAAAGTCAATGCTGATCAAGATTATGATGTAATTGTAATTGGAGCAGGTGCTGCAGGGCTAGCTGCCACAGAAGAATTAATTAGATCAGGAAAAAAAGTTATATGTTTGGAGGCATCAAATAGAATTGGGGGTAGGGCTCTAACTGACAATCAAATCTTTGGTGAACCTTATGATCTTGGTGCTTTATGGTTAGATAATGGAGATACAAATCCTTTTAAGTTGTTTGGTGAAAAAATTTCAAAATTTAATTTATACAAAGAGAGATCAGAGGAAATGTACGACCTTTACAGTGGTTCAAAGAAAATATCTAATGATGGTGAAATATGGAAAGTCTATGATGGTATAGAAGCATCAATTGTAAAAACAAGAAAAGATATTTCCCCATCTGAAGTAGTTCCCTATCAAGATCATAGATGGTTTGACACAATGCACATGATCATAGGAGCTTGGGAAATGGGTAAAGATTTTACTGATTACTCATGTAAAGATTATAATTTTGATTATGAAATTCCCGAGTCTGCACCATGGCATTGTAAAGAAGGTTTTGGCTCGTTGGTAGTCGAAATGTTTAAAAACATTCCCGTTCAATTAAACACAAAAGTTAATAAAATTGATTGGAGTGGAAGTGGGGTCAAGGTTTCAACTGATAAAGGAGAGATTAAAGCTAACAAATGCATTTTAACCGTTTCGACTGGAGTTTTAGCCTCTGGTCAAATTAAATTTACCCCGAATTTACCTACTGAGAAACAAGAGTCATTTTCTAAAATTTCTATGGGTCATTACAACAGAATTACATTTAAATTTAAAAAATTATTTAAGAAAAAAGCTAAAGATTCTTATTTATATTATAGGATTGATAGTCAAAATTCTAAATCACCAGAAGGTTTTGGTATTACTGTGAATCCATCTGATTCAAAATTATGTATGTGTGATCCAGGAGGAGACTTTGGAAAAGAATTATTAAAATCGGGTGAACAAGCATCTATTGACTTTGGAATAAGTGAATTAAAGAAAATTTTTGGTAATAAGATTGATAAAGATTTGATTAAATCTCATGCAGTTGATTGGTCATCAAACCCTTTATTTTTAGGCTCATGGGCATCCGCTGAACCTGATGCATTTAAATATAGAGAAATCTTAAGAAGCTCAGTCGGAGATAGAATATATTTTGCTGGTGAAGCAACAGCTAAAGAGTGGGGTACTGTTGCAGGAGCTTACGATAGTGGAAAAATTACAGCAAAAAGTCTAATTTAATGAAATTATTTATAAAAATAATTTTACTATTAATTTTTTTTCAAACTAATTCTTACTCATTAAATTTTTATAAATATCCTAAAAAAAATTTGGGAGGAGAATTTTGCAAAAATTTATATGAAAATTTGAATGAACCAAATTTTCCATATTCAAAAGAAGACCCAATTATTGTTAAGGCCGATTTATTGGTCGAAGATATTCATTCTATCAATGGAAAAGATTTGGATTTTGAGTCATCTTTTACTCTATGGGCTCATTGGAAAGATGAAAGAGTAGCAAATACTCTTAAAAATATGGGGTTTTATACCTCTGAAGGTAAACCTTTATACTTATGTGACTATTCTCCAACTCAAGTAATAGGAGAAACAAGAAAAATATTTGATCCTGTAGTCGAATTTTTTAATAGAAAAGGAAAACCTAATTTTCAATATGGAATGCAAGATTGGATTGAAATTTTTAGTGATGGAACAGTTCAATCCAGGTTGAGAGATAAAACGAAATTTAAAGCTAATTTTGATTTTAGAAGATTCCCATTTGATAAACAAACTTTATCTTTTGAATTGTGGTCAGAATTTCCATCATTCATGGTTGAAATAATACCTGATGAACCAGCTATGACAGAGTATAAAGAAACCTTGTATGCATTTGGAGATCAAGAGGACGGAATAATTATTCCTGGTTGGGAGCTTATAGATGTCAAATACGAAAATTACTCTTATGTTGAAAACGATGGATATCCTTATACAGGATTTATGCTTTATTTAGATGTTCAGAGACAATCTTCTTATTATTTATTTAAAATAATTTTACCGATTATCTTTATTCTTTCGATATCATGGTCCGTATTTTGGGTCAGAGGATCTCAATTAGAGGCTAAAGTTAATGTAACGATAGTATGCTTGTTATCTTTAATTGCTTATAACTTTATTATTGATGAAGACCTTCCAAAATTAGCTTACTTAACATTTTTAGACTGTTTTATACTGTTATCGTATTTCTATACTGGTACTGCAACTATTCTATGTGTTTATTCATTTCTAAGAAAATTAAAATCAGGTAGAGATCTTAGTGTAGTTGATAGGTATGCTCAGTTTATAGGTCCAATAAGCTATTTTGCTGTATTGTTTATTTTATTAACATATTTTTATAATTTAGAGGCTGCTAAGGGTTTATTTTTAGGCAGTAAATTTTTAAGTTAAGTTTATAACTCTCTTTTTTTTTGATTTTTATAGTCTGTTTTTTCACCTAAATTGAGTTTAAGTTTTAGTTCAGCGATCTTTTTTTCTAATTCTATAATCTCTACTGAAATTTGTTCTTTTTCTTTTTCGTCTACTTTATCATCATCAAGAGCTTTTCTAGTTTCTTCCATGACATCTCCTATAGACTCTCCTAATCTTAGTAAATTATTAATTATTTCATCACTAGTGTCGTGATCTTTTCTGTTTTCAACTTCTTTTCTTAGTAAAGTTTCATAAGCAGTTAGAAAAGGTGTACCTTTTCCTATCTTTTTGCAATGGATATCTAATTCTAATCCATCTTGTATATGAAGCTGACGATCTTTAAAATTAGGATTACTAATATGCTCTATAGCTTTTCTCTTCTTTTCAATAACTGTCTCAATATTTTCATAACCAATATCGTCAGCTAAATCTTTTAAAACTCTTTCAAATGAATAGGGCTTTCTTGGATAACCTTTTTTCTTATTCATAAATTAAGATTATTAGAAATTTATCCGTAGGCAAAGTCAAAAGTTAACCTACGGGTAATTCGTTTTATTCTAACTATATTAACCATGTGTTTATTAAATTAAACACACAAAGATTAAGAGGAAATGAGCAAGTTGATCTTTCTAGGTTCATCATAGCCTTACTTTCTACAACTTGTGAATTCCTCTTAATCCTAAACACTAACAAAGAGGAAAAATGAAAAAAATAAAAGTAGAAGACAACACTAATGATAATGGAATATTTCAAATTATTGGAATACTTCTAATAGGATTTGCAGTTGTTGATTTTGCAATGTCTTGGATGGGCACAAATTTAACTGCATTCTTAGGTCCTTTATCGCAGTTCACACCACTTGCTGCAGGTCTAACTGGAGCAATGTTTTTAAACTTAGGGAATAAAAGTGGATAAATCATCTATAATATCCCCTGTTATTTTGCAGGGGATATTAATTAAACAAAGGAAATATAATGGATCAAATTAAAATAACTTGCCCTAACTGCAAAAAATTATTTTCAGCAAATGAAGAACTAAAAAAGATTTTAAGAGATAAAGAACAAAAATATCTAAAAGAATTAAAAGTCAAAGAAAAATTATTAGAAGAAAAATTTAAACTTAATTTCAAGCTGAAAGAAAAAAGGATATAAAATGAATAAGATAATAAAAATGGATAAAAAAATTAAAAAGAATAAACCAATAAAAAAATCAAATATCATTGATATAGGGAGTTCATTGATTAATATTAAAAGAAAAAACTCAAATGGAATGTTAGTCTTAGCTCCTTCAGAGTTAGATTATAAACCTAAAAAATGTCAAAGATGTTTTTATCTAGAAAAAAATCATAAAATTGGACCTAAAGATTTTCCTCCTCCAGTTTTTTCAAGATTTGATGTAGTTCAACAAGCTTATTATAAAGATAAAAATACTTCTGATCTTACAAAAGAATTACCCTCTGGAAGAATAATGAATAAAGATGAACTTCCAGGTAGAGTAGTTTCAGAAACATTAAAAGATAATAAGGGCAGAGAATTCATTTTAGGTGGAAGACCAGATATTGTAATTAAATTTGATAAGGGTGGTTATGGTATAATAGATTTTAAAACTACAAAAATTTCTGATGATAAATCGGAGAATTATAAATACCAATTAGAGGCTTACGCTCAAATATTTTCAAAACCTGGATCTACCAAAAGTAAAAAAACACCTTTATTAAACCCAATTACTCATATGGGGATATTACAATTTGATCCAAGTGATATTCAAAGCCACAAAAATAATAGTTGCGATATGAGAATGAATATATCTTATTCACCATTAAAGAGAGATGAAAAAGATTTCTTTGAAAATATAACAAAAATAATAGACATTTTAAATAATCCCTCTATTCCAAACTTCACAGAAGATTGTAATTATTGTGATTTTGTTAAACAACAGTTAAATGACCATTAATAGAAGAAGAGCACCATCGAGTAAAATATCAAGTGAAAAAAAAAGAAAAGGACATAAGAATGAGGATATTTTTGCTTCGTTGATAAATGGTCAAGTAATAAAAGGAACAAAAAAAGCAGACGTTAAGGATAGAAATAAAAAATTACATTCTGTTAAAAGTGGGAAAAAGTGGCAAATTTTTCTATACTCTTGTTCTAGAATATCACAGAGTTTAAATCTGAATATTTTGAGGTATTCTCAAGAGTCTTTTCCATCAAATTTCAAATCTTATTTAAGAGATAGAGAGAAATGCATTGCCTTTAAAGAAAAATATATAAAGACATATGGAAGAACTTCTGCAAAAGCTTTATCAAACGAAGAAGTTTCAAAAAATATTGGAAAGAATTTATATATAAGTTCAAAGTATTTTCTAAAAGATAATAATTTAAGAGTTTGCGACACTTTAAAAGATAAATCAAAATTAAGAAATTTTTATAATGAAGCCATATTTAATAATGATGAAGTTGATTATTTAACAATTAAAGATAATCAAAATGAATCAGATAATATTTTTATGATATTTGATAAAAATGATGTATTAAATATACTTGTTGAGAGTACATTTGTATCAATATCAAAAGCAGGACATGTACCAGAAGATTTTAACGTTGATGGTCAAAAAGTACTGATTTGCTATAAACAAGCTTCAGGAAAATCTAAAAATATTATTGAAATTGAGGTTAGAAATGAAAGCGAGTCAAAGTATCGATCAATTAGATTTAATATGTATAGTAAAGATACTTTAAATTTACTTAATAATCTTAATAGTAACAAATTGAATGATAATATAATTGTTTATGGAGAGGCAATTTCTAAGTTTAATTTGTAATTTTTTAAGATGCTAACTGTATAGAACCAGATTTATAATTATTCAATTGATCAAAAATGTTATTAAAAATTTGAGAAACAAGATTAACATCCCATCCATTTGCAAGCATTTTGCATAATTGTTGATATGATTGATCACATAAATCTATTTTTTCATTTTTAAATCCCATTAGTTTAAAATGTTCAGTGACTGAGTATTTTCTTACTTGTAAATTTTTATTTATAGGAGGGTGCACAACTCTCATTTTGTTGTGATGTGGTTCAAGTATAGTTATACTTATTCCATCTTTACGAATATTTTTATTATACAAGTCTGCGCAAGAGGGCTCTTTTACTATAAAATCTAAGTCATATAACTCTTTTAATCGTTTAATTTGTTTTTGATTTTTAAATAATGATTGATCTGGATTTTTATCCAAAAGATCTTTAAAAAAAATTGTTAGTTTTTTTTTCTTTGGGGATAATTTGAATGTTAGAGGCAGGATGCCTTTATAGGCATAAATCCAAATCCTATCTCTATTTTGTGGAATTCCATAGTCTTTAGAATTCATTAATTCAGTTACAACGTCATATCCTAAATTTGTAAGCTTCTCTACAATTGTTTTCAAAGTTCTACCATGTTTGCTTGTTTTAAGACCTTTGACATTTTCAAGTAAAATATGTTTAGGTTTTTTCACTTTACAAATTCGAATTATATCATGAAAAAGAGTTCCTCGGGTGTCATCTTCACCCAACCCCATTCCAACTTGAGAAAAAGGTTGGCAGGGAAAACCTCCAGTAAATAAATCAAAATCCGGAATATCTTTTGGTTTGATTTTTTTTATATCTCCAAAATTTTTAATTCCAGGATGATTTTTTTGATAAAACTCGCTTGTTAATCTATCTATTTCAGAAAAACCTATGACTTCAAATGGAACTTTTGATCTTTTTAATCCAAAAGATGCTCCTCCATACCCAGCAAATGCTTCGAATAATTTTATTTTTTTCATTTTTAAGAATCAAATCATTATAAATCTAATTAAAATTACGGGCAATATAATCTATGTTGCGTCATTAAGGAAAAGATTGATTAATTTCTATTGGGTTTAATCGGACGACTAGAGCACAACTAGAGCATGGAGAGATAAAATAAAAAAAATTTTACTTATTAATCTTGTTCAATTATAAATATTGGCATAAACACTCATGAAAATAACTCATGCCCTCGTGGTGAAATTGGTAGACACAAAGGACTTAAAATCCTTGCCGCTTGCGGAGTGCCAGTTCGAGTCTGGCCGAGGGCACCATTACTGATGGGTATTTTAAAGACTATTAAAAGAAAAACGATCTTATTAGGTAATCTTTTCTCAAAAAATTTCATTATTAAAGGTAAAAATATTATTATTACAGGTTCAAATTCAGGAATTGGACTAGAATTATTAAATAAATTATCAAGAGAAAATAATATTATTGCTCTGGTAAATAAATCTCTTGAAAATATAAATTATAAAAAGAATATAAAAATAATTCAAAATAACTTTGAAAATCTAGAATTCGATGAGACTTTTATTGAAGAGTTAAATGATTTTAAACCAAATATATTGATTAATTCTGCAGCTAATTTTGGCCCAGAGAACCAATTTTTAGAAAACATAAACTCTAAAGATTTTCAAAAAATAATTAATATAAATGTATTAGCTCCTCTGAGATTGATCCAAATTTGTTTAGGAAGTAATAATTTAAGACAGATTATGAATATTACTAGTGGAATGGGAAGTTTAACCAATGGTCATGATGGAGGTTATTATTATTACAGAACAAGTAAAACAATGTTAAACTCTATAAGTAAAAATATTGCTTATGATCTTAAAAATAAAAAAATAAATTTATTTTGTTTGCAACCAGGCAACGTTAAAACAAAAATGAACAGTTCAGGAATAATTTCAGCTGAATTTTCTGCTCAAAAAATAATAAATATACTAGGTGAAGATAATTCAAACTTTTCAGGAAAATTAATTGATATAAACAGAAATATCTTAAATTGGTAATAAAATTATTTTTTTTAAAATGTTTGAAATTTTATTATATAGTAAATCGTAAATGAAAAAAATTATTGTAATTTCTGATAAAAATAAAAAGTCTTTAAGGTTAAAATCTAAAATTCTTAAAAATTTTGAAAATGGTAATTTAGTCAATAAAAATATTATAATTGTTATAGGTGGTGATGGCTTTATGCTTAAAACTTTAAAGAAATATAAGAAGTTAGATAAAAACTTCTATGGAATTAATTCTGGAAATTATGGTTTTTTAATGAACAAATACACTTCAAAAAATTTAGTAAAAAATATTTTAAAATCAAAAAAGATTACCATCTCACCATTAAAAATGATTGTAAGAAATAAGAAAAATCAGTTAAGAAAATCGATTGCAATTAATGAAGTTTCTGTTCTCAGGCAAAGTCGTCAAGCAGCTTCACTATCTATTAAGCAAGGCTCTAGACAAATAATCAAAAAATTAGTTTCAGATGGGGTATTAGTATCAACGCCAGCAGGAAGTACAGCATACAACTTATCAGTTCATGGTCCTATTTTAAGTCTTAACTCAAAAAAATTATCTATATCTCCAATAAGTGCTTTTAGACCTAGAAGATGGAAAGGTAAAATAGTAAATGATAAATCAAAAATTATTATAACAAATTTGAATCCCTTAAAACGACCAATTAGTGCAGTCGCAGATAATCAAGAGGTAAGAAATGCAAAATCAATTACTATTAAAATTGATAACAAAATAAAGTTTAATCTTCTTTATGATAAAGATAGAAGCCTACAAAAAAAAATAAATATTGAGCAAATTAGAAGAGAAACATCTTAATAATACTCCACACAGATTCGAACCGCGGACCTATTGATTACAAATCAGGAATAAAAATAAAAATAAATATTTGTTTCCAACGAAATTTGATATTTAATATTGATCTAGTCACACTAACGTCACAGTGATAGAGTCTCATTATGATAGATAAGGCAAAAAAGATTATAAGAAAAAAAGCAATTGCTAACGTTAATGAAAAAATTGCCTATCTTCAAAAGAAACCATCAGATTATACAAAGGATGAATTAAGAGATTTAATTGTTAAGGAAGAAAAAAAAATCTTGCAAGGTTGGGGTGTGAAGGGTGCAGCCACAACAATTTTAGCAATGTTTGGTATAGCTAATTTTTAATGTTTCAATTTTTAACTAAACTATTCATATACAGACAAATCTATAATTTTATAAAAGAGAGAATAGTTGGGATATCATTCACTGCTATTTTGATTTTTTTAATTATTTATATTCATAGCGAATATTTAAATTATGTAGAATTCAAAGAAAAAACTTCAGCAAATTATATTGGTTTATCTTTTATTATTAAAAATAGTTTAATTTTAATTGTCACTTTAAGTTATTTCTACTTTTATAGATTTTTATCAAAAGCAAAAAAAACAATTGAAAAAACTGAGGTTAACTCTAATCAAAATAAAGATGATAAATCTGAAAGAATTGATGACTTGAATTATTTTTTAAATGATGATGAAATTAATAGAGATAAATAATGCTTGAGGCCCTAATTATTATTGAATTAACATTTTTAACGTACAAATTATTAACGGATTAATTTATGACAACTTGGCAAATTATACTGGCAATAATTATTGTTGCATTATCTATTATAATGCCAATTTATTATTCTCATCAAAGAAAGAAAGAAGCTCAAAAAGAAGCAGAGGCAATCGAAAGAATGCAGATAAGAGAATATGGAAAAAAAATTAATGATGAGACTAGAAATAAATATAAGTAGTTAATTTAGTGGCAAAATATTTTCATTCTTTAGATGATAACAAAACTCATTATGAAGGTTTAGACACAACAAACAAAGCAAAACCATTTGAAGGTGCAGTTTATAGTTTCTGGAATGAAAAATATACAGGTGAAAGAAATTCTAAAAAAGAAAGACATGGCAATGGATCAGTTGAGTGGACATTGGATATTACAGGTCAATGGAGATTCGAAGAATGGGCATTGGATCAAAGTTTAGGACCTGAACATAAAAGATATGATTATGATGAAAAACAACATCCAGATAGAAAATTAAGAGATATAAAAATTAAGTTTAAGGGAATGTGGGAAAATGATTTGCCTAATGGAAAAGGCAAAATGTTTATCAACGATAAATTATTTTGTGAAGGCGATTGGAGAGGAGGAAGTTTGCATGGGAAAGCAAAATTTAAAATTTCTTTTCACACAGCTAACTTTGGTGTTTATAATAATTATATTGATATACCTGGTTGTCCAAAATTTGATACTCAAGAAGAATATATAAAAGAAATGAAAACTGATAAAGAATTAGGATCTTTTGATGGAGAATTTGAGTATGGTTTGGCTAATGGTTATGGAGAGTTAGTAGCTAAAAATGGTTTTTCCTATAAAGGAAATTGGTTAAATGGATATCCATATGGTTCTGGTTTAAAGATTTATGAAGATGGGAGAGAAGAGTCTGGAGAATTTGGAATTTTAAATCAAGGAACGTTACATTTAACGACAGAATATATTGAAGAAACAAAAGGTGTATTTTTAAAAGGTACACGAAAATTTTCAAATGGTGATAACGAAAATGTTGATAAAAGAACTTTGTTTCAAAAAATAAAACCAACCATCTGATACCGTCACACTAGCGTCACACTCACTGTAGAATTTTAATTAAAATTTAGTTTTGGAAAAAAAATTAGTGTTGAATTTATTGAGTGATGGTGCCCCCGCACGGATTCGAACCGCGGACCTATTGATTACAAATCAATTGCTCTACCAGCTGAGCTACAAGGGCATGCGCAATAATTATTAAGTATTTATAAATTAATCAACTCTTTTTTTCATATAACTTAAGTGATGAAACGCTATTGCTGCACTATTAGATATATTTAAACTCTCAATTTTTTTATTAATATTAATTTTAACTAAAAAGTCAGCATATTTAGATGTGTGAAGATGCATTCCCATGCCCTCAGATCCAAATAAAAGAATATTGTTACCCTTCCACTCAACATCAGTAAAATCTTTATCAGCTTTACCATCAAAACCATAAACCCAAAAATTTTTATCTTTTAAATTTTTTAAAGTTGAATTTATGTTAGACACTTCAAAAATATTTAGATATTCCATTGACCCACTTGCAGCCTTGTACATCAATTTGCTTTCACTTGGAAAATGTCTTTCTTTTATTATAAGTCCATCAATGTTAAATGAAGCAGCACTTCTTACAAGTGCACCAATATTTCTAGGATCAGTCACTCCATCTAAACACACAAATGTAATATCATTTCTTTGTTTGATAAATTCTTTTAGGATTGGCTTATCAAGATGCTCTACCTCAGCAACGTATCCTTGGTGCAACAAGTTTTCTTTAGTAGAATATTTATCCAATTCTTTTTTTGTTTTAAAATACACTTTTATATTACTTAAAAGATTTCTATTTGGACTTGTTCTATGAACATTTTTTTTACTTTCCTCCGTTAAAAAAACTCTTAAAACTTTCCTTTTCGGATTTTTTAGAGCTTCAATAACAGCGTGTTGTCCAACAATGAAAAATGATGATTTATTCATAAATTTACCTAGTTTTACACGTTTTTTTGAATATTTTCTTAATAAATCACATATTGCATTTGGATAAATAAAATATATAAAACGCATGTTGTTTGAAGCTTTATTGAACAAGGGGACACTTCCCCTAAGGGAGGGGTTCCAGAGCGGTCAAATGGGGCGGGCTGTAAACCCGTTGACTTCGGTCTTCGAAAGTTCGAATCTTTCCCCCTCCACCAATCAATAAGCTTTTAATGATACTGGAGTGTAACTCTTGGGGTCGTGCGGGTGTAGTTCAATGGTAGAACGCTAGCCTTCCAAGCTGGATGTAAGGGTTCGATTCCCTTTACCCGCTCCAAGAAAATAAAATAAATTAAAGAATGTGAGGATAAAAAGTAATGTCAAAAGAAAAATTTGTAAGAAATAAACCGCATTGTAATATAGGTACAATCGGACATGTCGATCATGGTAAAACTACTTTAACAGCAGCGATAACTAAAGTTTTATCTGAAACAGGAGGTGCACAAGCAATAGCTTATGACCAAATTGATAAAGCACCAGAAGAAAAAGAGAGAGGTATTACTATATCAACTGCACACGTTGAATACGAGACAGAAAAAAGACATTATGCTCACGTAGATTGTCCTGGACATGCTGACTATGTTAAAAATATGATAACTGGTGCAGCACAAATGGATGGAGCAATTTTAGTGGTTAATGCAGCTGATGGACCAATGCCACAAACGAGAGAACATATTCTTTTGGCTAGACAAGTTGGTGTTCCTGCGATTTGTGTATATTTAAATAAAGTGGATCAAGTTGATGATAAGGAGATGATTGATCTCGTAGAAGAAGAGATTAGAGAATTATTAACATCTTATAAATTTCCAGGTGACAAAACCCCAATAGCAAAAGGCTCAGCTCTTGCGGCAGTTGAAGGAAGAGATGAAGAAATTGGAAAAAAATCTATTCTAGAATTGATGAAAAATGTTGATGAATTCATTCCACAACCTGATAGACCGAAGGATAAAGATTTTCTAATGCCTGTTGAGGATGTATTCTCAATTTCAGGAAGAGGTACTGTCGCAACTGGTAGGGTAGAGTCTGGTGTTCTTAAAACAGGTGATGAACTGGAGATAGTAGGTATTAGAGAAACAAAAAAATCAGTTTGTACTGGTGTAGAAATGTTTAGAAAATTATTAGACTCTGGTGAGGCAGGAGACAATGTTGGTGTACTTTTAAGAGGTGTTGAGAGAACTGATATTGAAAGAGGTCAAGTTTTATGTAAACCTGGTTCAGTTACTCCTCATACTAAATTTGAGGCGCAAGCGTATGTGCTTAAAAAGGAAGAAGGTGGTAGACACACACCATTTTTTACAAAATACAGACCACAGTTTTATTTTAGAACTACTGATGTAACAGGAGAGGTTGAATTACCAGCTGGAACAGAAATGGTTATGCCTGGCGATGATGCTAAGTTTACTGTGAAATTAATTACTCCGATTGCGATGTCTGAAAAGTTAAATTTTGCAATTAGAGAGGGTGGTAGAACTGTAGGAGCAGGAGTTGTAACTAAAATTATAGAGTAAACTCTCTATAGGAGTGTAGCTCAATTGGTAGAGCGCCGGTCTCCAAAACCGGAGGCTGAGGGTTCGAGTCCCTCCGCTCCTGCCAATTTGATAAAAAATTTAAAATATGAAAAACCCAATTAAATTTATTCAAGAAGTTAAACAAGAGGCATTCAAAGTCACTTGGCCAACTGGAAAAGAAACTGTTCAGGGCGCTTTAATGGTGTTTGCTATGGCTGTTGTAATGTCAATTTTTTTTCTTCTTCTTGATCAAGTTCTGAAATTTTTTTTAGAATTACTACTTAAAGTGAGTATTTAATGAAAAGTTGGTACATAGTTCAATCCCACTCAAGTTTTGAAAATAAAGTAGCTGGATTAATTAAAGAAGAAGCTGAAAAGGCAAAAATTTCAGAAAAATTTGAAGAAATAATAGTTCCAACCCACGATGTTACTGAGGTAAAAAGAGGTAAAAGAATTCAAAGAAAAAAAAAGTATTTTCCTGGCTATGTATTAATTAAGAGTGAAATGGATAACAATATTTATCATATGATTAAGAATATAAAGAAAGTGAGTGGATTTTTAGGTTCAAAGGGTGTTCCAGTTCCAGTTTCTGACAAAGAAATAGAAAAGATTTTAGGTCAAATTAAAGATGGTGTAGCTCAACCAAAATCTGGTATAGAGTACAGTGTTGGAGAAAAAGTTCAGGTAGTTGATGGACCATTTGCCTCCTTTAGTGGAATGGTAGAGGGTATTGATGAGGAAAAGTCGAGACTGAAAGTTTCAGTCTCTATTTTTGGACGACCAACACCTGTTGAATTAGAATATAACCAAGTGGAGAAAACAAGTTAATGGCAGCTAAAAAAGAAATAAGTGGTTTCATTAAGTTACAAATCAAGGGTGGGCAAGCAAATCCTGCACCACCTGTTGGACCAGCTTTAGGTCAACGAGGTGTTAACATTATGGAGTTTTGCAAAGCTTTTAATGATAAGACGAAATCGTTATCAGGTAAACCTGTTCCAGTAGAAATAACAGTTTATAAGGATAAAAAATTTGATTTTAAAATTAAATCTCCCCCTGCATCTTTTTTTATTAGAGAAGCAGCAAAACTAAAAAGTGGTTCAAAAGAACCTGGAAGAAATATAGTTGCATCTATAACAAAAAAACAAGCTGAGGAAATAGCAAAACAAAAAATGAATGACTTAAATGCTGTTGATTTGGAACAAGCAATAAAGATTATAGCAGGATCAGCAAGATCGATGGGTATTGAGGTAAAAGAATAATGTCTTCAAAACGATACAAAAAATTACCTGAGAAAACTTTAGAAAATGGACCAGAGTCAATCGAAAAAATATTACCTACTATTAAAAAAAACTGTACGACTAAATTTGATGAATCAGTTGACTTAAGCTTCCAAATTAATAACAAACAAAAAAAAAGTGAAATAAACATAAGAACAGTTGTTAATCTTCCTGGAGGAACAGGTAGGAAAGTAAAGGTAGCTGTTGTATGTGAGGATGCAAAAACATCAGAAGCAAAAGATGCAGGTGCAGATATAGTAGGTAGTGATGATTTCATTGAAAAAATTAAAAACGGGGAGATGAATTTTGAAAAACTAATCTGTACTCCAGCAATGATGATTAAACTTTCAAAACTTGGAAAAGTTTTAGGACCAAAAGGCCTAATGCCTAATCCAAAATTAGGGTCAGTAACTAATGATATTAAAAAAGCAGTTATTGACGCAAAATCTGGTCAAGCAGAAATCAGAAATGATAAGGATGGAAATATTGGAGTAAGTATAGGAAAAAAATCATTTAGTGATGAAAAATTAATAAAAAATTTTGAAGCAATAATAGAAACTCTAGAAAAAGAGAAAAACAATAATACTATCAAAGGTGACTTAATAAAATCATCATTTATTTCATCTACTATGGGTGTATCTTACAAATTAAAAATTGGAAAAAATATATAATAATCATGATGAACAAAGAGCAAAAACAAAATTATATCAATGAAATAAGTTCGCAATTTGAAAAAAGTAAAGCTGTAATGGTTACTCATTATCAAGGATTAACTATGCCGCAATTAGATGAACTTAGATCTAAGATGAGAGAACATGGTATTGTTTTTAAAATTACAAAAAATAGAATTACAAAATTAGCATTAGAGAAAACAAAGTGTAAAGATTTATCAAGTTTATTTACCGGACCTACAGCAGTTGCATTCGGAGAAGATGCAATAATGTCAGCAAGAATCTTATCAAAATTTGCAAAAGATAATGAGAATCTTAAATTAATTGGCGGAATGATGGATAATGAAATTCTTGATCAAGCTGGGGTCCTAAATGTAGCTAATTTACCCACTTTAGATGAGGCTAGAGCAAATATTGTAGGTATTTTGAATGTAGCTGCATCAAAATTGGTCAGTATTTTGCTTGCACGATCGGAAAAAATGAGTAGTTTACCTGCAGAAAATTCTGAAACACAACCTAAAGAGTAAATTATGCCTGATCTAAATAAAATTATTGAAGATTTATCAAGTTTGACTGTTGCTGAGGCAGCAGATCTTTCTAAACAACTAGAGGAAAAATGGGGAGTTACACCAATCGCAGCAGCAGCTCCAGCAGCAGCGGGTGCAGCAGCAGCAGCAGAGGAGAAAGATGATTTTACGATCATGTTAGTTTCTGCAGGTGATAAAAAAATTAATGTTATCAAAGAAGTAAGAGCAGCAACATCTCTTGGTCTTAAGGAAGCTAAAGATTTAGTTGAAGGTGCTCCCAAGGAAGTTAAAACGGGTGTTCCTAAAAAAGAAGCTGAGGAAATTAAAGCTAAGTTAGAAGCCGCAGGCGCTAAAGTAGAACTTAAGTAAATAAATAAGGATTTTTTAAGTGCTGATTAATTTTATTGATCAGTATAAAACATAAATGCAAATATCTTTTACTGAAAAGAAAAACATTAGGAAGAGTTTTGGTAAACTTAAAGAAAGTTTATCAATTCCTAACTTAATAGAAGTTCAAAAAAACTCCTATAAAGAACTCACAGAACTAGATTTAGATACAATAGAAATAAGCAAAGGTTTTGATAGAGTTTTTAAAGGTATATTCCCTATTGAAGATTTAAATGATAAAGCAACTTTAGAATATGTATCTTATAGATTAGAAAAACCCAAATTTGATGTTGAAGAATGTATTGCTAGAGGTTTGACTTATTCATCAGCATTGAAATGCACTCTTAGATTGGTTGTTTATGAAATTGATCAAGAAAATAATACTAAAGATATTCTATCTGCTAAAGAACAAGAAGTTTATATGGGAGAAGTGCCGATGATGACCAATAGCGGAACCTTTATAACAAATGGTGTTCAAAGAGTTGTTGTTAATCAAATGCACAGGAGTCCTGGTGTTTTTTTTGATCATGATAAAGGAAAAACCCATGCAAGTGGAAAACTATTATTCAATTGTAGAGTAATACCAAATAGGGGTTCATGGTTAGATTTTGAGTATGATGTTAAAGACTTGTTATATTTTAAAATAGATAGAAAAAAAAAGATTTTAGCTTCATCATTATTACTTGCTCTTGGATTTAGTAAATCTGATATTGTAAATGAATTTTATGATAGCGAAAAATACACATACGATACAAATACACAAAAATGGAAAACAAAATTTAACCCTGAAAATTATAAAGCCAAAAATTTTTCAGAGGAGGTAATTGATGCTAACACTGGAAAAGTTGTTATTAAGTTAGGTGATAAAATAAATTATTTGAATGCAAAAAAACTATTTAATGATGGTTTAAAGAATATATTAGTATCAAAAGAGTCACTATACGGTAAATTCTTACACAGCGATGTTAAGATAAATGAGGATGAAAACGGTACTCTAAAAATTGGATCTGAATTGAATGAAACAATTATCCAACAAATCTTAGACGCAAATATACACTCTCTCGAAGTATCAGTAACAAATTCTATAAATAAAGGTGGTTATTTATTAACAACAATTTTTAACGATAAAAATAATAATAAAGAAGAGGCAATTACAGAAATCTATAAAATGTTAAGACCGGGAGAGCCACCGACTATCGAAATAGCAACACAAATTTTTAACAATTTGTTTTTTAGTTCTGATAGATATGACCTTTCTGATGTTGGTAGGGTTAAGATGAACTCAAGATTAAATTTAGAATGTTCAGATAAAATAACAATTCTAAGAAATGATGATATTATAGCAATAATTCATAAAATGCTCGATTTACGCGATGGTAAAGATGAAGTAGATGACATTGATCATTTAGGTAATAGAAGAGTTAGATCTGTTGGAGAGTTGGTA
>CACGJX010000002.1 GCA_902573465.1 uncultured Pelagibacteraceae bacterium | reverse complement strand
ATAAAGCGGTTCATGAACTAGCTCCTAAAAATAAAGAACTAATTGATTTTAGAGAAACACTTCAAAAAAAAATTGATAAATGGCATATTGATAACAAAGGAAAAAATATTCAAATTAAAGAATACAAAAATTTTTTAAAAGAAATTGGTTACTTAAAAGATGAAGGTCCAGATTTTAAAATTGAAACAAGTGATATTGATGAGGAAATTGCTACAATAGCTGGGCCTCAATTAGTTGTTCCAATTATGAATGCACGTTACGCTTTGAATGCTGCTAACGCAAGATGGATGAGTTTATACGATAGTTTATATGGAACAGATGTAATCGAAGCATCTGAAGATAGTACTTCAGAAAGATATGATCCAGAACGAGGAGAGATTGTAATTAAGTATGGTAGAGATTTTTTAGATAAATATTTTACTTTAAAAGATTTTAGCTGGAGAAAAATAACAGGAATAGCAATTCAAAATAAAGAATTAAAGGTTTTAAAAGGTATTGATATAACAAATCTAAAAGATGAAAATAAATTTGTTGGTCATCGAGGTGAAGCAGATAACCCGTCAGCAATAATATTAAAAAATAATAATCTTCATATTGAAATATTAAAAAATCCAAGAGCATTTAGCGCTCAACAGGATCATGCAGGCATAAGTGACATTATACTGGAATCTGCAGTATCTACAATATGCGATAATGAAGACAGTGTTGCAGCAGTAGATGCCGAAGATAAAGTGATTTGTTATAGAAATTGGCTTGGATTAATGAAAGGAGATCTCGTAACAAGGTTTGAGAAAGATGGAAAAACATTAGAGAGAAAACTTAATCCAAACAGAAGTTATATTTCAAAAGAAGGAAAAGGATTAAAATTGCACGGTAGAAGTCTTTTATTAATCAGAAATGTTGGTCATTTGATGACTAATCCCTCAATAATATTGAAAGATGGAAGTGAAATTCCAGAAGGATTGATGGATGCTTTTATAACAACTGCAGCAGCTCTTCATGATAAGAAAAAAAAAGGAAATTCAAGAGCTGGTTCAATATATATTGTAAAACCAAAGATGCATGGTCCAGACGAAACAGCGTTTACAAATGAAATTTTTACTAAAGTTGAAGAGGTTTTAAAATTAAAAAAATACACATGCAAAATTGGAATTATGGATGAAGAGAGAAGAACTTCATCTAATCTTAAAGAGTGTATTAGAACCTTAAAACACAGAGTTTTCTTCATAAACACAGGTTTCCTTGATCGTACAGGTGATGAAATGCATACATCAATGGAGGCAGGACCAATGATTAAAAAGGGTGATATGAAATCTTCAAAATGGATTGGGGCTTATGAAAATAACAATGTTGATATAGGTTTGGCTTGTGGCTTTTCAGGAAAAGCACAAATAGGTAAAGGAATGTGGGCTATGCCTGATAAAATGAAAGAAATGTTAGATCAAAAGACTGGTCATCTTAAAGCTGGGGCAAATTGTGCTTGGGTACCATCTCCAACTGCAGCAGCTTTACATGCTTTACATTATCATGAGATAAATATTTTTGATGTTCAAAAAAAATTGTCTAAAAGAGATAAGGCTAAAATTGATGATTTACTTACTATTCCTATCGCAGATAGACCAAACTGGTCAGTTGATGAAATCAATAAAGAAATTTCAAATTCTGCCCAGACATTACTTGGTTATGTTGTAAGATGGATTGATCAAGGTGTGGGTTGCTCCAAAGTGCCAGATATAAATAATGTCGGGTTAATGGAGGACAGAGCAACGTTAAGAATTTCTTCGCAACATATTGCAAACTGGGTACATCACGGTGTTACAACTAAAATGCAAGTTATTGAAATAATGAAAGAAATGGCAAAGATTGTGGATAAACAAAATGAGAGTGATCAAAATTATGTTAAAATGAGCTCTGATTATGATAGGTCCATAGCATTTCAAACTGCATGTGAACTTATTTTTAAGGGAAAAGAACAACCTTCCGGGTATACAGAGCCTTTATTACATTTAAATCGATTAAAAAAAAAATCAGCTTGAATTAGAATTTATTTTAGATCTATTTTTAAAAGCAGAAAGAAGTGTGCCATCATCAAGATTTTCAATTTCTCCACCAACAGGCAACCCTTGAGCTAATTTTGTGATCTTTACATCTAAATTTGATAAACTGTCCTGAATATAAAAAGCCGTCGTTTGGCCCTCAACTGTTGCACTAGTAGCTAAAATTATTTCATCAATTTTATCCTTTTTTACCCTTTCAATTAAAGAATTAATTAATAAATCCTCTTTTTTGTGACCAACAGAGGAGATAGTGCCTCCTAAAATATGAAAATATCCTTTGAAAATATTTGAATTTTCAATCGACCACTGATCAGCTATGTTTTCAACAACACAAATTTGATTATACTTTCTCTGTATAACCCTACAATTATCATAAGAACACTCAACAGCTGATGATTTTAAGACGCCACAAATTTTACATCTAGAAATATTTTTATAAACTTCTGCTAAAGTTTTTGCTAAAGGCTTTACAAGTTCATCCCTATTATTAATTAGTTTTAAAACTATTCTTTTAGCTGATTTAGGGCCTAAACCAGGCAACTTTGATATTAATTTAACAAGTTCTTCAATCTCAGAAGTATTTTGCATTAACTATAATGGCCATTTAAATCCAGGTATTCCTAGTCCACCTGTTGCTTTTGAAATTTCTTCAGCTGTTTTTGTTTTGAGTTGTGACTTAGCACTATTATGAGCGGCAACAATAAGATCCTCAATTATAGTTTTGTCTTCTCTCATAATTTCCTCCGATAATTTGATTGATTGCATCTCCCCCTCCCCATCAAGTTCTTTTGCTTTATCTAAAATTTTTGTAAAATCAGTCATTAGGTTCATCCTCTCTTTTCAAATTAATATCAGTTAATTCAGCATCAGGAAAATTTTTAATTACATCTTTATAAATTTTTGAATTTTTTGCTTCATCCATTAAAGATCTCTTTATTTTTTGTTTTTTCTCCCTCATTGAAACATCGCCTTTTAATTGACTAAATGAAATAATCCATCTTTCACCTGTCCAATCAAAAAGTTTTAAAGAAAGATCTTTAACGAAATTTTTATCTAAATTTTCATTAAAAGATATCTCAATCATATTTTTTTCGAACTTTACTAGATTTACATTTTTTTCTAACTCATACTTTAGTTTAATTTCTTTTTTATCGAGACAGGTTTGTATTAATTTTTCTAAACTATTAATAAATATTTTTTTTTCTGATTTTACCTCTTTATGAATTTCTGGTTTACTTTTTTCCTCTTGATAAATATTCTTGATTTGATCTATTGGTTTTGATTGATCAATAATTTCTTTATCTATAACAGGATTTTCACTTACAGGATTTATGTTAGTATTTTTCTGTAATTTTATCGAACTTAAATGCATCAGCCTTAACAAAAACATTTCCATTGATAAATGTTGATTGGAAACTATAGCAAGTTCATCAAGAGTCGAGATTGTAAATTGCCAAAATAAAATTAATACGCTTGGATCAAGATTTTTATTTAAATCTTTGATCTTTTGAAATTCTTGATCATTTAATGAAAAATTTGTACTTTCTAAGGTTAATGACTCAATATTTTTAAAGTAATAAAGTAATTCTAAGAAATCATTAATAAAAATTTTTGGTTCAACACCTTGGTCATAAATTTTTCTATAAATCTCTATAACTTTAATCTCATCTCCTTTAAGAATAAATTCAAATAAATCGATTAATTGTGATTTATCAAAAAAACCAAAAATTTTCTGTGCTGATTTTAAATCTAATTCAGTTTTTGGATTTAAAGTTAATAAAGCCCTATCTAATAATGATAGTGCATCTCTTACTGACCCTTCGGAAATTTTCACTATTAATTTTAATGCTTCATCAGTAATTTTACCTCCCTCTTTATCCTTAATTTTTTTAATGTAATTAAATAATTCAGACGATCTAATTCTTAATAAATCAAATCTTTGACATCTTGATATAACTGTAACTGGAATCTTTTTAATTTCAGTCGTTGCAAAAATAAATTTTAGATATTCTGGGGGTTCTTCAAGAGTTTTCAACAAAGCATTAAATGCTTGTTTACTTAACATATGAACTTCATCGATAATAAAGATCTTATACTTTGACGATGTTGGTCCATATCTAGAAAACTCAATTAATTCTCTAACATCGTCAACACCAGTTCTGCTTGCAGCATCCATTTCTAAAACATCGATGTGATTTGAATTAGTTATAGCATCACAATTATCACATTTAACTTTACACTTATTTTCAATTCCATTTGAACAATTAAGTGCCTTAGCAACTATTCTTGCTATAGTGGTTTTTCCGACTCCTCTTATTCCAGTGAATAAATATGCATTAGGAACTTTATTAGCTTTTATTGAGTTAGTTATAGTTTCTACAACTACATCTTGACCAATAAGATCATCAAAATTTTGTGGTCTATATTTAAGTGCTAATACTTTTGATTCATTGCTCATATATACGAGGAGACTAGAACCTGAAAAACTGTCTTTACGACTGCTTCCGTTAAGATCTGGTCGGGTTCAAGCAGCATCCACCTCTAGCCTCCGAAACTATTATAACAGTAATAATTTCTTATCTACAAGAAAAGTTATTTATTTATTTCTCTTTGTTTGTCAGCTTCAAAAACACCTAGGACGTGAAAATCTTGACAATGCAATCCTAAATCTTCCAGTGATTTTTGTACTCTTGGTTCTTCAATATGACCATCTAAATCACATAAAAAGAAAAAAGAGTCGAAAGAATTTTTTTCAGGATAACTTTGCAACTTTGTTAGATTTACTCCATTAATAGCGAACCCTCCTAAAGATTGATATAAAGCTGCTGGTTTACTTTTTAATTTAAATAGAAAAGAAGTAATATATTTTTTTCCACTAAATTCCGGCTGTGATATATTTTTACCCATAACAAGAAATCTTGTTAAGTTTCCTTTTTCATTTTCTATATTATTTTTTATGATTTCTAAATTATATGTTTTAGCACTTAATGATGAAGCTATTGCAGCTTTAGTTTTGTCTTTACTTTTTGAAACCATTTCTGCGGATCCAGCTGTGTCTGCTCTTACATGTTCAGTAAGTCTATTTGATTTTATGAATTTTGAACATTGTGATAGTGCTTGGGCATGAGAATAAACATCCTTGATTTCTGAAACTTTTGTTCCAGGTAAACCCAGTAAATTATGTTCTATTTTTTGAAAATACTCAGCATAAATATTTAACCTATATTCGAAAATTAAATATTCAATTCCTATGTTGCCAGTAATTCTATTTGACTCTGGAATAATAATTTTTGAATTTGTATCTTTTGAGGCTTGGACAAAACAATCATCAAAAGTTTTACAGGGCACTACTTCAGCATTAGAGTCTATAGATAAAGCAGCTAAGTGAGAATATGCTCCGAAAGTTCCTTGAAAATAAATTTTACTCATTATGACTTATATTCCATTATTTTTTTTATAGCCATAAAATCTTCCTTAGTATCTACTCCAATCGGTGATGATTTTGCAAGAGCTACATTGATATTAATGTTATTATCTAATGCTCTTAACTGTTCTAATCTATTTTCAATTTCATTTTGCGACTGTTTAAAAGAGATAAACTTTTTTAATATTTCTACATTATAACAATAAATTCCTAAATGATGATAAGCCTGATTATTTTCTTTATTCAATTTTCTCGTAAAATTTATTGCTCGAGGAAATTTTGTGTCATCTAAACTTTCTTCTGTAATTACTTTAACAATATCATGATTTTCAAAAACGTTTTTGTTGTTAATTTTTGCTGCTAAAGTTCCTAAATCACGTTTAGTCTGGATCATATGCTTATTTAATTTTTGAATATCCTCAATATTCATCAGTGGTTCATCTCCCTGTAGGTTCATGATTAAATCTATATCTTTTCTACCTAGTTTTACAAAAGCCTCGTAAATTCTATCTGTTCCTGTTTTGTGATTATTGTTTGTCAAAATTGCCTCTCCACCATTTTTTTTCACATCTTCGATAATTTCTTGATCTTCTGCAGCAACAAATACCTCTCCGATATTAGCTTCTTGAGCTTTTTTATAAACATGAGAAATGATTGATAATCCATTAATTTTAAGCAAGGGTTTACCTGGTAATCTTGATGCTGATAACCTGGAGGGAATTATAACCAATGTCTTCATTTTTCTTTTAATTTTTCATTACAATATAAATAGAGGCAAAAATGTACATTAAAAATATAAGCAATTTTATATTTATAGTGCTATATGTTCGAAATAATTTTAATAAATGGATTCTTTCGAGTTAAATAAAATAATAGCTGCAATATTAATGGTAGCACTTCTAATAATAGGTATTGGAAAGCTTTCAGATGTTATTTTTCATGTTGAAAAGCCTAAAACACCTGGTTACTCAGTTGAGATAGAGCAGGCTACAGTGGTAAGTTCACAAACAAGCTCGCAACCAATTGAAGACAAAGTTGATATTGCTGCATTAATTGCCATGGGAGATATTGCTACAGGAGAAAAGGTTTTTAAAAAATGCGCTGCATGTCATTCTATTGTAAAAGGTGGAAAAAATAATATTGGTCCAGCATTGTATAATGTTGTTGGTAGAGATGTGGGAGCTGTAGATGATTATAAATATTCTAAAGCTCTTGCTGCCTACGAAAAAGCTTGGACTTTTGAAGAACTTAATGGCTATCTACTTAAACCAGCTAAATGGATTAAAGGAACTAAAATGGCCTTTGCTGGATTAAGAAAAGAAAAGGATAGAGCTTCTGTTATATTATACTTGAATCAAAATTCAGATAATCCATTGCCATTACCTTAATTTTCCAAAACAATAAAGTAAAATAGATTTTTGAACATGAACTCTGTTTAGAGCTTGTTGCCAAACTTTAGATTTTTTACTTAAAAAAACATCCTCCTCTACCTCTTTACCTCTTGGCAAGCAATGAAGAAAAATGCAATTCTTTTTTGCCAAGCTCATTAACTTTTTATTTATTTTAAATTTTTTAAATTGATTCAATTTTTTTAATTTATTCACCTTATCATTCATAGAAATTACTTTGTCCGAAAAAATAACATCAGCTCCTTTTGCTGCTTTTTTTGGATCATGAAAAATATGAATTTTATTTTTGTTACTTTTGATATATTGCATTATTTTTTTTCTTGGCTGATATTTAGTTGGACATCCAATACTTAATTTAAAAGAAAATTTAATTGAAGCGGTGATTAAAGAATTCAAAACATTATTAGTGTCACCAATCCAAGTGATGTTCAAACTTGATATTGGTTTCTTCTTAATCTCTTCAACAGTAAAAATATCTGATAAAATTTGAGTAGGATGTGAATTAGGGCTAAGCCCATTAATTATTGGTATAGATAAATATTTTTTAAATTCCTCTAATTTTTTATCACTATCAGTTCTGAGCATAAAAGCATTTCCAAAATTTGATAAAATTTTTGCCGTATCTTGAATACTTTCTCCACCCTTTGACAAATGGAGTTCGTCTGGTCTAAGTGTTAAAGTGCTACCACCCAGTTGCTTAATTGCTAAATAAAAACTTAATCTGGTTCTCAGACTAGATTTCTCAAACATTTGTATCAATAATCTTCCTTTTAATGGTGCTCCCTTATCAGTTTCAAGATTATCTAATTTTTTTCTTAATTTTTTTCTTTTTTTAGCATCAATAAGGATTTTTCTTAAATCATTTGCAGGGATATCTTTTAAGTTAATGAAATTTTTCATTCTAATTAAGTTCTTTAGAAACTTTATCTATGATTTTCAAAGCTTGATCTAACTCATTTTTTTTTACATTTAGTGGTGGAAGTATACGTATAACATTTTCTGAAGCTCTTATTGTAAGCAATTTATTTTCCATAAGTTTTTTAATAAAAATGGTTTGGTCTTTATGTAATTGAATTCCAATTAAAAAGCCTTTTCCTCTTATGTCCTTAATTATATGCGGATATGAGTCCTTAATATTTTTTAATTTGAATAAAAAATATTTTGATAAATTTTCTACTTTTTTCAAAAATTTTTTACTTGAAACTATATCTATGACTGTGTTTCCAACAGCCATAGCCAAAGGATTTCCTCCAAAAGTAGAACCATGGGTCCCAGGAACCATTCCGGAGGCAACTTTCTTACTCATCAAAACAGCACCCAATGGAAATCCACCACCTATTCCCTTTGCAATTGGAACAATATCAGGTTTAATCTTAGAGTTTTCAAATGAAAAAAAGGTACCTGTTCTCGAAATTCCACACTGAACTTCATCTAAAATCAATAATATTTTTTTCTTATTACATAATTTTCTTAATTCTTTTAAACACCAGTCTGGAATTACCTTAATACCTCCTTCACCCATGATAGGTTCAATCATTATGGCTGCAGTATTTTTTGTAATCTTTTTTTTAAGTGACTTATGATCTCCAAATCTAAAATGGTCAAAACCACCTATTTTTGGTCCAAATCCCTCAGTCATTTTTTTTGATCCACTCGCATAAATTGCAGCTATTGTTCTTCCATGAAATGAATTTCTTACACATAAAATTCTGTTTTTATTTGGTTTTCTGATGGAGTAAAAATATCTTCTAGCTACTTTTATTGCTGCCTCTGTAGCTTCTGCTCCACTATTTTGAAACATCACAAGATCTGCAAATGTTTTTTGGCATATTTTTTTAGCTAATTTTTCCCCCTCTGGAATTTGAAAAGCATTTGAAACGTGCCAAAGTTTTTTTGATTGCTGATTAATAGCCCTCACCAATTTTGGATGTGCATGACCTAAAGAATTTACGGCAATACCCTGTACAAAATCTAAATATTTAACTCCTTTAGAAGTATATAGAAAGCTTCCTTTTCCTTTAACAAAAGAAATTTTTTTTCTATTATAATTTTTTACTAAGAAGCTCATAAATATTTTATATACTTGTTAAATCAAAGAATACATTGATACAAGTGAGGATTGAAAAATTTTTTAATAACCTTAATTTGTGAATAACTTTAATTAATATCTTATTATTCATTGTCTAGAATCATTATATAGTGTTTTATATAAGTAAATATACATTATATAGTAAAATTATGAGTTGGAATGATGAAAAAGTAGCTAAGTTGAAAGAGCTGTGGGGTAAAGGAAATACGGCCAGCCAAATAGCTGAGATCATTGGTGGAATAAGCCGAAACGCTGTCATAGGTAAAGCTCATCGACTTAATCTTTCAGCAAAATTAAAAGCTAGAACTAGCTCTAAAAGTCAAAATACAAAAAATGTTAATGATGAAATTAAGGATAAATCAATAAAAGGAAAAAGAAATAGGTTTAGATCTCTGCTTATTGAAAAAGATTTTGAGCCAGAGAATCCAAAACAACTCGAAGAATTAGATGATAATACTTGTAAATGGCCTATTGGACATCCTGATGAAAAATCTTTCTATTTCTGTGGAAGAACTTCCTTAAAAGATTTTTCATATTGTAAACTTCATTTACTATATGCTTACCAACCTAAAGGCAAAAAAGAAGACCCGAGTGATAAAGAGAATATTCCAAATTTAATAGAAAAAGAAATTAAAGTTGGGTAGATAATAATTTTAAATATTTTTTTTTTTATTGCTAATATATTTTTCAGTTGAGAATTGACCACCTTCCCTCCACATATGTGAGTACTTTTTGACTTCCTCATTAAAATTTCGTTTGCTTGGAACACCAAGCTCAAAATTAGTTTTATATTTTCCAGATGATATATTATCATATTTAAGTAACCTAAGCTGATCTTCTGTCAAAAGAGGTTTTGGAAATAACTGAAAAAACTTTGCAGATAAATTAGCTAAAGGCAGAGGCAAAGGAATTAAAAGTCTTTTTTTTCCAATTAAATTCAATAGTATTTTTAAAATTTCTTTAAACGATAAAGTTTGAGGTCCAATACATTCAATTATTTGTGAATTAATATTGTGTGATAAGGTATGATATACTACATCAGTCAAGTCTGAACAATGTATTGGCATAAATTTTGTTTTACCAGAGTAATAGAGTGGGAATAATGGTAACAAATTTAATAAAGTCATAAACTGAGTGCTAAAATTATCTGAGTCAGAAAACACCACAGAAGGCCGTAATATTATTGTTTTAGAAAAATTATTTAGAATTTCTTTTTCACCACTTAATTTAGATATCGCATAGTCAGAGTCAACAGCATCATTTATACCTAAAGCTGATAAGTGAATAAATTGTTCTAGCTCATATTTTTTACATAGTTTTGATAAAAGAGATGGAAAAATTGTGTGTATATTTTTAAAAGTACTTCCTTTTTTTTCATATAGAATACCAACTAAATTTATACATATTTGAGATTTTTCAAATAATTTTTGAATCTTTTTTTCATCAAAAATATTAGCTTCAACGATTTCAATATACCCTGCATTTGCTTGAGTTTTTATTCTTAATCCTTTTTGATGTAAATTTCTTGTAACTACTGTTACTTTGATGTTATTTTTTGTTAATTTTCTAATTAGGTTTCTTCCAATTTGACCACTTCCACCAAAAATTAGACAATTTTTTGCTTTCATATATATATGTTTAAAAAATGAATATTGATATTAAACTTCATAAAAATGATTTACCAGATGATCTAAAATTAGGCAATGTTATAGCTGTGGATGGTGAATTCATGGGCTTAAATATTAGGAGGGATCCCCTGTGTTTAATTCAAATTTCAACAGGAAAGTCAGATGCACACATAATTCAATTGGATAGATCTAACTACCATGCACCTAATTTAGTTAATGTATTAAGTGATAAGAATGTCACAAAAATTTTTCATTACGCAAGAGCAGATTTGGCGCATATAAAGTATTATCTTAAAACTGAGACAAATAATATTTTAGATACAAAAATAGCATCAAAATTATCAAGATCATATTCTGATAATCATTCTTTAAAGACTCTTATAAAAGAATTTATTAATGTTGACATAAGTAAACAATTTCAAAATTCTGATTTTGGTGGCGATCTAAGCTCAGCTCAATTAAAATATTGTGCTAATGATGTTATATATCTTCATAAAATACATGATGAATTAAACAAAATTTTAGTTAGAGAAAAAAGAATTGATCTCTATACAGATTGTCTAAAATTCTTAAAAACTAGAGTTGAGCTTGACTTGGCTCTCTTCAAAGATGATATATGGTCTCACTAATGAAAAAATTGAATTACAAAACGATTGCCAAAGAAGTAATAAATTTAGAAATATCAGCACTTCAAAAATTAAAAAAATCTCTAGATAAAAATTTTGATAAAGCTGTAAATGCAATTGTAAATTGCCAATCAAAAATTATTTTATGTGGAGTTGGTAAGAGTGGTATTATTGCAAATAAAATATCTGCTACTTTTTCATCTATAGGGACACCATCATTTTCTGTGTCTGCTGGAGATTGTTCCCATGGAGACATGGGTAGCATTTCTAAAAAGGATGTACTGATATTAATAAGCTATTCAGGAAATTCTATTGAACTCAAAAATATTATTAATTACGCAAATAGAAATAAAATCACTCTTATCGGTATTACCTCTAAAAAAAATTCTGATCTTTATAAAAATAGTGATATAAGTTTATTAACACCTGAAGTGAAAGAAGCAGGACTAAATATTGTTCCAACGTCAAGCACAATTAATCAACTTAGTCTAGGAGATGCTTTAGCAATATCTACGTTAAAAAAAAAGAAAATTAATAATACTGACTTTAAAAAATTTCATCCATCTGGGAGTCTTGGTGAAAAATTAAAAACTGTGGAAGATTTAATGCTTACAAGCAATAAAATACCATTTATTAATGAGAACACTACAATGAAAAAAGCTTTAACAATTATGACAAAAAAAAAATTAGGAACACTTATAGCTAGAAATAAAAAAAAAAACACTACAGGTATCATTACAGATGGGCAAGTGAGAAGGTTTAGTGCTAAAAATCTAAATTTAAACTCATTAAAAGTGAAAAATGTAATGACTAATAAACCAATAATGATTGAGAAAAATACCTTAGCAACTAAGGCACTTTCTATTATGAATGAAAAAAAAATTACTTGTTTATGTGTTTATAGTGAGCCAAAAAAATCTAAAACTATTGGAATTGTGCACGTTCACAATATTTTAGATAAAAAAATTTACTAATTTAGATGAATAAAAAAATTATAATCCAATTTTTATTGGTTTTTTTTGTTTTATTTTTAAGTGTAACATTTTATAAACAATATTTTTCAGAAGAAGAACTAAAAAAAGAAATTACTCAATTAAAAAAGAAAGAGAATAAAGAAAATCAAAAAGTTGATGAGGGGGATAATGCGTCAAATATTATTGAAAATTTAAGATATACTTCAAAAGATTTGCTTGGAAATACTTACATAATTGAAGCTTTATCAGCAAGGTTTTTTGATAAAAAAATTAATGAGATTCAATTAATCGATGTAAATGCAAAAATAATTCAAAAATATAATGATATTATTTTTATAAACTCTAAAACTGCTGACTATGATAAAGTTAGCAACAATACTATTTTTAAGGATAATGTAAATATTTTATATGGAAACCAAAAAATAAATGCAAATATAATAAAATTAGATTTTTTGAAAAATTATATAGAAATTCTTGAAAATGTTCATTATATCAATGAAAATACTAACATTTTTGCAGATAAAGTTGAAATAGATCTGATAAGTAAAAAGTTAAAAATTTCAATGAAAAATAAAAAAGACAGAGTTTTTATAACTGGTAAATATTGATTATGGCGATAATTAAAAAATTTCGAATTAAAAAATTTAAGCAACACGAAGAGCTTTTAAAACTTGAAAAAATTTCTGTTTTTTTTGGTAAAAGAAAAATATTGGAAAATTTAAGTTTTAGGTTAAACAAGGGTGAAATACTCGGATTACTAGGCCCCAATGGTGTTGGTAAGTCTACTATATTTAACATCATAATTGGCTTAATTAAACCAAATTTTGGTTCAGTATTTATCAACTCAAAAAATGTAACAAATGATCCAATTTTTTACAGAACAAGGAATTATAAAATTGGATATGTTCCACAACATGGAGGTTATTTTCACGACCTCACTTTAAAAGAAAATTTAAAAGCAATAAGCGAAATAGTCATAAAAGATAAAAAATTAAGAGATGAAAGGATAAATTTATTAATATCAAAATTTGAATTAGAATCATTACAAAATATTAAGGCTGACCATCTATCAGGTGGACAAAAAAAACGTCTTGTTATTTGTCTAGCTTTGTTGAGTAATCCTAAAATTTTATTGTTGGATGAGCCTTTTGCTGCTTTAGATATTATGACAATTAAAAATCTACAACAAATAATTGTTGATTTACAAACTCATAACAATATTTCTATAATTTTATGTGATCATCAGGCAAGAGATTTGCTATCTTGTGTTGACTTGGCGATAGTGCTTTCAAACGGTAAAGTAATTGCTAAAGATACACCAAACAATCTCATAAAGAATATAGACGCACAAAATGCTTACTTTGGTGATTCCTTCAAATTCAACTAAAAATGTCCCATATAAAAATTAATGAGAAAATCAAAAGTTTTAACAAAAGCCTTACAATTGAAGGTGACAAAAGCTTATCTATAAGATGGGCTTTATTATCATCTCAGTCAAATTCAAAATCAAAATCATATAATTTGTTACTTTCAGAAGATGTTATTAGTACTTTAAATTGTTTAAAAAAACTTGGTGTAAAAGTAAAAATTCATAAGAATTTTTGTGAAATTAATGGAGTTGGTTTAAATGGCTTTAAATATAAAAAAGGTTTGACTTTAAATGCAGGTAACTCTGGCACACTTGGAAGATTAATAATGGGTCTTTTGGTGCACTCAAAAAAAGACACAATAATAAAAGGAGATAAAAGTTTATCAAAAAGAGATTTTTTAAGAGTTGTGTCGCCATTAAAAAAATTTGGTGCAAAAATTAGAACAAGATCAGGAAAACTTCCTATAAGAATTTGTGGAACAGATGATGCAAAACCAATTAAATATCAAGAATTAAGAGGATCTGCACAATGTAAAAGCTCAGTAATGTTAGCAGCTCTTAACACTAATGGAGAGACAATTATCAAAGCAAAGAAGTCTAGAAATCATAGTGAACTATTATTCAAACATTTAAAATTACCAATAAAGATTAAAAAAAAGAGGAATTACGATTTAATTAAGATTAGAGGAAAAAACAGAATTCCTCAATTGAATTATAAAATTCCATCTGATATCAGTTCAGGTGCTTTTTTTATTGTTTTGACCGCTCTTTCAAAAAATTCGAAATTAAAGATTAAAAATGTAAATATTAACTCATCAAGAACTGGCATCTTAAACATTCTTAAAATGATGGGAATTAAAATTTCTAAAAAAAATGTAAGAAATTACAAAGGTGAAAAAATTGCTGACTTGATAATTAAAAGCTCTAAAGAAATAAAGTCCATCAATTGTCCAAGTAAACTAAATAGTGCCTCAATTGATGAATTTTTGTTGATATTTTTATTAGCAGCGAAAGCACGTGGTATTTCTTATTTTAAAAATTTATCAGAACTTAATCATAAAGAAAGCCCAAGATTAATATGGGGGTCAAAAATTTTAAATAAGCTTGGAATAAAAAACATAGTTAAAAACGGCAATATTAAAATCTTTGGTAATCCAGACATTAATGTTGATAAGAAAATTATTATTAAAGACTTTATGAAAGATCATAGAGTTTTTATGACTTGTGTTGTTGCAGCTTTAACTTTTGGTGGAAAGTGGTCTATAAAAGATAAAGAGTCTATAAACACGTCTTTTCCAACATTTTTAAAAAAAATGAGTAATCTTGGTGCAAAAATAGTTTGAATAAGGCTTCCATTGAAATTAAGCAAAAAAGACCAGATTTTCAAAATTATCATCAATAAGAGTATATTATTAGTTAAAATTCATTCTTGATTAAAAGCACAAATTTAACTAAAAGATCGTGTTTAAAAAAAACTTATAACTAAAAGACTAATTTAATGGAAATATATAAAGATCTTTCTAGCCCGGCATCAAAAGAGTTTGAGAAACTGCTAAATAGTCAACTTTCAAAAGTTACAATCGAAGAGGGAAAAATTATTGAGGGGAAAATAAATAAAATTACTGAAAAATTTGTTTTTTTATTTGTAGAAGGATTAAAAAGTGAACCAGTCTTAGATATTAATGAGCTTAAAAGTATGGGACTTTTAGAAAAGATTAAAGTTGGTGAGACAATTCCTGTATTATTAGAAAAAATTGAAGACAAAAATGGAGAAGTAGTTGTCTCTGCAAGTAAAGCTCAAAAAATTAAAGGTTGGAACAAACTTGTTGAAGCTTATGAAAAAAATGAACCAATTATGGGAAAAATTACATCAAAATGTAAAGGTGGATGTATTGTTGAACATTTAGATACTGGATCTTTAATGTTTTTACCTGGATCACAAATAAGTGATAAACCTTTAAAGGATATAAGTCATTTGATAAATGAACCACAAAAATTTGCACTAATTAAATTAGATAAAATTAGAGGTAATGCATGTGTTTCTAGAAAAGAAATAATTACCTCTTTTAAAAAAGAGGATAAAGCTAAGATTATAGAAAAATACAAAGTGGGCGACATAATAAAAAATGCAGAAGTGAAAGGATACAGTTCTTTTGGATGTTTCTTTAATGTAAGTGATGAATTAGATGTTTTAGTTCATCTTCAAGAAATTTCTTATAGCAGAGTAAATCATCCTGATGAAGTGTTTAATATCGGAGAAAAACATGATTTAAAAGTTATTAGTGTTGATAAAGAGAAATTACAAGTTGGTTGTTCTGTCAAACAATTATCCCCAGACCCTTTCGAACACATAGAAAATTATGAATTAAATAAAGTTTATAAAGCAAAAGTAGTAAAGATAATGGACTTTGGTGCATTTTGTGAATTAGAGCCTGGCTTAACAACCTTATTACATTCAAGTGAACTGAGTTGGACCAAAAAAAATATTTCTGCAAAAAAAATGTTTAAAGTCGGAGATGAAATTGATTGTGTTATTACTGAGATTGATAAAGATAAAAGAAGAGTTGCCATCTCACACAGATTAACAAAGGATAATCCTTTTGAAACTTTCAATAAAAAATATCCAGTAGGTACTACAGTTGAGGGAAAAATTTCTAACAAAAATGAGTATTCGTTATTTGTAAATATAGAGGATTTAAATATAGATGCATTTTTACACTGTAATGATTTAACTTATTTGAATAATGGGGATCAAGAATTAGAAAAATATAATAAAGGTGACCTAATTAAAGTCAAAGTTTTAGAGATTAAAACAGCAGAACAGAAAATTAGAGTTGGTTTGAAACAACTACAACCTGATCCTCTTGATTGGTTTAAAGATAAAAAAGTCCACCAAATAATAACAGTAAAAATTATATCAACAGATAACAAGGGATTAATTGTAAGACCTGAGGGTTGTGAAATGGACTTTAGTATCAAAAAAAACCAAATCGCAATTGACCCCTCAGATGCTAGACCATCAAGATTTACCGGAGGAGAAAGAATTGACTGCGCAATTTCTGAAATCAACCTTGATAAAAGAAAAGTTTCTTTAAGCATTAAGTTGTTAGAAGAAATTCAAAAGAAAGAGGCTTTAGATAAATATGGAAATGAAGATTCTGGGAAAAATTTACCTTTTTCATCTTTATCAGAAGATCTAATGAATAAGACAAAAAAGAAAGATTAAAAATTCAGTAGAATAATTTGGCGTTTGTAAAATCAAAATTATTAAAACAATTATCAAAAAATTATCCTAATTTTTTAAAAAAAGATTTAATTAAGTTTACAGATATAATTTTGAGTGAAATCAAAAAAACTCTTAAACGGGGGGAAAGGGTAGAATTAAGGGGTTTTGGAATATTTTCAACTAAAATACAAAAAGCAAGAATCTCTAGAAATCCCAAAACTGGTGAAAAAGTTAATACTCCTGAAAAAAAAACAATTAACTTCAAAATGTCTAAAGATTTGTATAAAAATTTAAATGATGAAAAAGAATAAAATATTTGTTGCTTGTGATAGTACTAGTATTTTAAAAATCAAAAAAATTATTAAAGAAACAACTAATAGTGATCTTCAAATTGGGTATAAATTTGGATTAGAATTTCTAAACTCCAAAAATGGAAGAAAATTTTTAATAAATCTGAAAAACAAGATTATTTTTGCAGATCTAAAACTTCACGATATTCCAAATACTTGTGTATCAACCATAAAAGCTGTTAAAGATCTAAAAATTAATTATTTAACCATTCATATCAGTTCTGGCTTAAAGACGTTAAAAGCTTGTAAAAAAATTTCAGGTAAAATTAAATTAGCTGGAGTTACAATTCTTACTTCTCTGGATAATACTTCATTAAAAGAAATTGGGTTTAATAAAAAAGTAAAACAACTTGTTTTGCATCAAGCCAAATTAGCAAATAAAGCAAAATTAGATGCTATAGTTTGTAGTGCTCAAGAGATAAATATAGTTAAAAAAGTTTTTAAAAAAGAAATTATAACTCCCGGAATTCGATTTAAATCCAGCTTAAATGATCAGAAAAGAGTCTTGAGTCCTATGCAAGCTTACAAAAATGGCAGCGATTGGTTGGTAATAGGAAGACCTATCACCAAAGGAAATATAAAAAAAAATATTTCAGCATTAATAGATCATCTCAATAAATGATCCTTAAGTCCAAAATCTGTGGAGTTTCAGACCTCAAAATACTTAAATTCATAGTTAATCATAATCATCCTCCACAATTCATTGGGTTTATAGTAAATTATCCAAAATCAAAAAGATATGTAAATACAAAAAAACTCAAAGAATTACTTAAGATAGATAAAAAAAAATCTTTATATGTTGCAGTCTTAGTTGATCCAGAAAAAGAAATTCTTGAGGATATTAAAAATTTACCTTTTGATTATTATCAAATTTATAACTGCAATGCTGATAAAATTAAATTTATAAAAAAAACTTATAAAAAAAAAATTATAGTAGCACTTGCTGTTGAAAATTCTCAGGATGTTAAAAGTTATGAACTATATAAAGATGTATCTGATATTTATCTATTTGATAGTAAAGGATATGAAAAAAGTTTGTCATTTGATCACAGTTTAATAAAAGATATCCAATTTGACAAAGATGTGATGTTGGCAGGAAATATCCAGATCAATGATGATCTTGAAAAATATAGAAAAATAGCAGATATTATTGATATATCTGGAGGATTGGAAACTTCTGGATTTAAAGATATTTCCAAAATAGAAATTTTCTTAAATAAGGTAAAAGATTTAAATAATGAAGATTAAAAAAAATATTCCTTTAATTGACCAGCATGACAAAAATGGTTTTTGGGGTGGAAAATTTGGAGGTAGTTTTATTCCAGAGACTCTGAAAAAACCAGTTGAAGATTTAACAACTGTATTTGAAAAATTAAGAAAAGATAAAAAATTTTTAAAAAAAAGGGACTTCTATTTCAAAAATTATATTGGCTCTCCTACGTCTTTTATAAAATTAGAGAACTTGTCTAACCACTTAGGTGGTGCTCAAATTTGGGCAAAAGTAGTTTCAGAGGCAAATGGTGGGGCACATAAAATATATAATGCAACTGTTCATGCTTTGATATGTAAAGCAATGGGTAAAAAATATATAGTCGGTGATACAGGAGCAGGTTACGCAGGTAAAATGTTGAGTATGGCTGCTAAAAAATTTGGTCTTAAATGTAAAATTTTTATGGGTGCCAAAGATATTAGAAGACAAAAACCAAATTGTGATGCAATGAGAAAAAATGGTGCTGAAATAGTGCCAGTATACTCTGGTAGCCAGACTTTAGTTGATGCAGTAAGTGAATGTATGAGATATTGGGTTTCAAATTGTGAGAAATGTCATATGGCAGTGGGTAGCACAGTTGGTCCAAATATATTTGTAAAAATTTGTGGATGGTCAACATCTCAAATATCTAGAGAACTAAAAGAGCAATTAAAAAAAAAATTTAAAAAAGTTCCAAAAAAAATAAAGCTTATAAATTGTGTTGGTGGTGGTAGTTCAGCTTATGGTTTCTGGAGTGAATTTATAGATTATGACAAAAAACAAATAGAATTAATAGGAGTAGAGGCAGGAGGTCCAAAAAAATCAATACTTCATGCAGCTCCTTTGAGTAGGAATGCAAAAATTGGAATTTTACATGGAGCTGCATCTTACGTATGTCAAAATAATGAAGGACAAATTCACGAAACAGAGTCGATTAGTGCGGGATTAGACTATCCTGGTGTCAGTCCAATTCATTGTTTTTTAAAAGACACTAAAAGAGCAAGATATACTTATGCAACAGACGAGGAGGCTTTAAGTGCCTATAAATTAGTTACAAAATTTGAAAAATTAAATCCTAGTCTTGAGCCAAGTCATGCTTTTGCAGAGGCTATCAAAATCGCACCTAAGTTAGGCAAAAACACAATTTGTGTTGTTAATTCATGTGGTGATGCAAAAAAAGATAGGGATATTCTTAAACAAAGATTAGGAAAATATTAATGCATGTTTCTCTAATTAAACAGTCATTTAAAATAGCTGAGAGTGAAAATAGACCTGCTCTTTTGACCTATACAGTAGCAGGTGATAATAACAAAAAAAAATCACTAGAAATTTTAAAATCTATATCCAGATATGCTGATATTTGTGAATTAGGTTTTCCACACAACACTCCGATCGCTGATGGAGGTCAGATACAAACCAGTTCCTACCGTGCAATAAAAAATGGAATAAAAATTAATGATGTATTTTCTATAGTAAGTAAATTTAAAAAAGCTAAAAAAAACAAACCAATCATCCTCATGGGCTATTATAATATGATCTATCAGTATGGTGAAAATAGATTTATAGCAAAATGTAAAAAATCAAAAGTTGATGGTATAATAGTCGTTGATTTACCCTATCCAGAAAATAAATCCTTTGCCTCAAAATGTAAAAAAAACAAAATTAATTTCATTCAACTTATTGCACCTACTACTTCAAAACTAAGACTAATGAAAATTATCAAAGCCTCTCATGACATGATTTATTACATTAGCATGTTATCTACAACAGGTGGAAAGTTAAAAGTTTCACCAAAAAAAATAATTCAAGAATATCAAAAAATTAAGAAACTTAATAAGTACAAAAAAATTGTAATTGGATTCGGTATTACAGAAAAAACTATAAAATCGCTTAAAAAAGCTGACGGATTAGTTGTTGGAAGCGCTATTTGTAAGGAAATAACTAGTTCATTAAAAAAAAGACAAAATACTGTCACAAATGTTACTAATGTAGTAAGGAAATTGAAGAATAAAATAAAATGAACTGGATTACTAAAATAATTAAAGCAAGTGAAAAAATTAAAACTGCTATACATAAAAGAGCATCTAAAGAGGATATTGCTAATAGTGATTGGACATCATGTTGCAAGGGTCCAATTTTAAAAAAAGACTTAGAACAAAACCTTTGGGTTTGCCCTGATTGCAATAAACACCACAGAATTAAACCAAAGCAAAGATTTGATATTTTTTTTGGAAAAAATAATTATGAAATTTTTAAAACACCAATCCCGAAAGATGATCCATTAGATTGGACAGACTCAAAGTCATACAAAGATAGATTAAAAAGTGCTAGAAAAAAAACTGGAATGGATTGTGGGATGATGGTTGTTGCTGGAACAATTAATGAAATCAAAGTCACCGCAGTTGCATCTGATTTTGAATTTTTAGGAGCGTCTATGGCAGCTGCAGAAGGAGAGGCTTTTTTATATGGTATTCAACACTCAATAGAAAATAAAACACCATTTATCTGTTTTAGTTCTGGTGGTGGTATGAGAATGATGGAAAGTTTAATTTCTTTATCTCAAATGACAAGAACTACCATAGCTATAAATGAGCTAAAAAAAAATAATCTTCCATATTTAGTATGTTTAACTGATCCAACAGCAGGTGGAATAACAGCCTCTTACGCAATGTTGGGAGACTTACATATAGCAGAATCTGATCATGCCTTAATAGCTTTTGCAGGTCGTGCTGTTATAGAAGGTACAATCAAAGAAAGTTTACCAGAAAATTTTCAAAGAAGTTCTTATGTTCAGAAAACTGGATTTGTCGACTTAATTCTCGATAGAAAAGATCTTCGAGAAAAAATTGGAATTTTAATTTCAATTCTATTAAATAAAAAACCTGTTATAAGCACTGAAGAAAATGAAACTTCAGAAGATAGTCAGTCACTTACAAAAGCTGCATCCTAAAGAAATAGATTTAAGTTTAGATCGTATAAAAATTCTTTGTGAAAAATTAGGTAATCCTCAGGACAAAATAAGAGCGATATCAGTAGTAGGAACGAATGGTAAACAATCTACCATTAATGCAATTTTTTCGATTCTCAAAGAAGCAAAAATAAAATGCAATGTTTACACGAGTCCTCACATTCAAAAAATCAATGAGAGATTTGTTTTTAATAATAATATGCTTAATGATGATGAATTGATTGATCTTTTTGAAGAAGTTGAAAAAATAAATGATCAAAATCCCCTAACTTTTTTTGAGGCTTTGTCTGCTTGTTATTTCTATAAAGCTGCTCAATATCCTAATAATGTTAATTTGATAGAGGCAGGTTTGTTTCATAGGTTTGATGCGACCAATATTCTAAAAAATAATTTAGCAAGTATTATATGCTCTATTAGTAAAGATCATCTCGATTGGTTACCAAAGGATCAACAAACTATTGAAAAAATTGTATTTGAAAAAACATCCTCTCTGTTAAATTCTAATATAATTGTATCTAAACAAAACTTGGTTAAAACAACTGAAAGTATCAAAAAATCAATTTCACAAAACTTATCTAATAAATTGTTTTTTAATGAAGATTATAGTTATTCTAATGGAGAAAATGGTTTTTTTTATTATGAAGATAAATTTGGTGGCTTAAAACTACCAATGCCAAATATTCTTGGACAGTTTCAGTTAGAAAATATTTCAACAGCAATTGCAACGATAAGACAGTTAGATTTTAATATTAAAGATGATGACATAAAAAATGGAATTACCAAAATTGAGAGTATTGGTAGATTACAAGAAATAAAATCTGGAAAAATTAAAGATTTAATCAAAAATAACCGATTACTGCTAGATGGGAGTCATAATGAAGATGGTGCTAGAGTTTTAAATGAATATCTTCAAACGTTAAGTTGTAAAAAGCATTTTATTATAGGAATGATGTCTAATAAAGATCATGAAAAATATATTAGCTACTTTAAAGATATTTCGTCTCTAACCACTGTTGATGTCCCTAATCAACAAAACGCTATAAGTGGTAAAAAATTAAAAGAAAAATTTAAAAATGTTTTAAATGTTAAATATGCGGAAAATATTGAGAAAGCAATTAAATCTTTATCGCTCGAAAGAAATGATATATTAATAATTACAGGATCTTTATATTTAGCTGGTGAAATACTTAACTTAAATTAAATATTTTTTTCTAAAAATTCTTTCATGTGGCTTTCAGGAACTCCACCAACTTTTCTATCAACTTCAACGCCTTTTTTATAAATTATCACTGTTGGAACACCTCTTATTCCTGCAGCACTTCCCGTATTAATACCACCATCTTCTATATCGGCGTAGTAAAAACCAGCTTTTTCCTTATACTCAGTCGCAAGTTTATCCATAATTGGTTTTAATGACTTACAAGGGCCACACCAGGCCGCACTAAACTGAATTACTGAAATGTTTTCTTTTTTGATTTTGTTTTCAAAATCTTCATCTTTAAAATCTATAAGCATAAATCCTTTCTATAAACTTGTATCTTAAAGTCAACTAGGCAATTTCATATTTTTTTTCAATAGACATTATAAAATCGTTTATTTCATCAAGTTTATTTAATTCACTTTTATCATCTCTTTTGTCTGCTTGATCTCTCAAGTAGTCAATTTCATTATATGCCATATTTACTGTTTGCCACTTCTCCTTATTCTTACTTAATATACGTCTAGCAATTTCACTTTTTATATTTTTATATAAATCGGGTGGTAAAATTTGGGGTGCTTCTTGATAAATTATTTTTTGACCAAACCAACTGCATCTTTTGTCAGTAAATTTATCTAATAATCTCAACTTATCTTCCCAAGACGAGCTATGCCAAGTTTTAAACAGAGCAGTGTCTTTATTAGGAATAAATTTTTCATACAATGTTTCTTCAGGTAATAGATCTTCTTGTGTTTTAGTTTGCTCTTTTTCCTCTGCTGCCTCTCTATTAATAATTTGAATATTTTTACAAAAATTTTCACTGTTTCTTACCATTTTCGCTCTTTTTTTTATTGTTTCTAAATCTAGGTCTGAATATGGTTTTTGTTTTAAAGCAAACTCTTTATCCAAAATTACTGGAGCTTTATTAGTTTTTAAAACTCTTAAGGGTTTTGGACTATATTTTTTAAAAATATCTCTCAATTGATTTACTGGTAAGTTTAATAGTGGTTCTGGATCTCTTCTTAAATCCCAAACATATCCCCACGATGCATAAGATGGATGGAAACAGTGATTAGGATGTAGTGTGCTAGTGAGATACATCATATTTCTACCCTTCACATTTTCAAAAATAGAATATATGCCCTCATTTTTTAAAAACGTTTCTACGCTTGTTTTAGTTGATGTTTTTAAAAATGTTCCCCAATTTTCTTTATGTTTATCTTTGATAATTCGAAGGACCTTTAATGAATTTTGAGCATCAACATAGGCTGTGTGACTTTCTGAAGTGTCAAAACCTTGCATTCTTGATAAAGATTCTAGTGCTAGGCTTGGGTTTCCTGCTTCCGTTAATTCTGTTTTTAAAGTTTCAGAGTTTAAAGTTTGAGCTGCTCTAGCTATATGTAATCCATCATGTTCACTATTAGGCGATGAGTGAGTAGCGTAAGGATAGCGATTGCCCTTAAAAAAATTAAAGTGAAACATTCTTCGATCAAAATTTAGATTTGACCAACCCATAAACATTGCTGGGGCACATTTTGAAAAAAAATTTTCAACGGCACCTAAAAAATCATAATGTGAATAATTGCCTTTAGTTAATAAATCAATACTAGTCGAATTTACTAGCAACGCTTTTGCACTGGGTACTTCTCCCTCTGGCATACGGCCTCTTATATTTAATTTTCCAATTTCTTTTAAATTTTTATCAACTACAACGGCTCCAACTTCAATTATGGATCCCCATATTGTTGAATTCGTGGTTTCAGTATCGTAAATTACAATTTTATCCATTTTTTTATCGAACCAAATTATTCATCTCATTAAATTTTTTTAATCTACCTAAAAACAAATTTTGATATGTTACCAGTTCTGGCCCTTGTATACTAAATTCTTGAAATAAATTATCTACTGTACAAACTAAAATAACACATGCATTGATATTTGAATTATAAACAACATTATGCGCTAAAGAGTAAGCTGCAGTTTGTAGAAACCAAGAGTCTATGTACTCAATTTTTTTTGGTCTGTTGGACTGCTTAAAATCAATTATCGTTTCTTTTCCTTCATAAACACCGACGCAATCTGCTGTTCCTGCATATCTATCAGGATAATGCATAGTGGCCTCCACACCATATATTTCCTCTAATCTGTTTGTTAAACCTTTATCAATAATTTCTTTTGCCATTTTTTTATATTGCTCATTGTCTTCAAAGAAACTCAAATTTTCTCTACCTAAAAGAAAGGATTCTAAATAGCTATGCATCTGAGAACCTCTGCTGCTTGCTGCCTTTGTAATAGCTTCAGCCTCTTTGTGACCAGTTCTCTCTCTCCAATTAGCTAAAGCTGCTTTATCTTCCTCAGACTTTGTTGCATCAAGTATTGAAGTTACACTCGGTAACTTTGCTTCTCCTAATACGTATCTTCTTATTCCATCTTCTGTTGCTCTTGAACTCGTAGGATAATCATATTTTTTGTTCCAACGCATGTGGTTTCTTATAGTCGGTATTATATGAAAAAAGAAATTATTTTTTAACTTGTTTATTTCTTTCAACAAAACTCTCAACGTTCTCTGTTAGAACAGCTTTTTCAACTTGCTCGGGATCTTTTATATTTTCTAGAGTTCTAGTAATTGATCTTGCATCTTTTCCAAAACTATCAACAACTGTCATGGCCTCTTCAAGTTTTTTTCTTAATTTATAAATATTATCAAAATGATTAGAAAATCTCGTACTTATAGTTTTTAAATGATCATAAATCTCTGTTGCGTGTTTTGAAATTTTAAGAGACTGAAAGCCCATGTGTAAAGACTGTAAATAAGCTGAAAGAGTATTTGGGCCACAAATTACTATTTTATATTTTTTCATTAATTCTTGAATTAATAGCTCTTTACTGCTTGGGTCTTGATACTCAGTTAATTCTTTATAAAGACTTTCTGTAGGAGCGTACACTATTGCAAAATTTGAAGTTTTAGGTGGAACAATATATTTTTCCATGACACTTTTTGCTTTGGCCTTAAACGCATTTGCTAATTTTGTTCTAGCATCAGCAACTGCTTTCTTATCATCTGCCTCATGTGCATTAGTAATGGCTTTAAATTTTTCTACTGGAAAATGAGAATCTACCGGAACCAAAACATCTCCTTGAAGCTTGATTGCAAATTCTACATTTTCACTTGTATCCTCTTTCATTTTGACATTGGTCATATATTGAGACGCAGGTAATAAATCTTTAATTAGAGCATCCAAAGAATACTCAGCTAGAGTTCCATATTTTTTGACCCCTGCTAAAATTTTAGTAATTCCCTCTTGACTTTGATTTAAGAGCTTTACTTGTTCATTAAAATTACCAACCTTCTCATCAACTTTAGTAAGTGCCTCGGTCATATCCTTTGTAACCCCAGTTGATAAAGAGTTAAATGAGGTAGACATCGAACTTAAAGATGTATTGATTGTAGAATTTAAGCTATCTTTTAATCTAATAATTTCCGCATTCAAATTTGCTATTTCATTAGTCTCATCAGCTCTGTTCTCTTTCTTGGACTTTATATTTAAATACAAAATAGCCAAGATTGCTCCAAACATTGAAATCAAAATTATTAATAAAATTGTGTCCATGATTCGTATCTTGTATTATAAGGGATTTTTATGGAATTATATCTTATTTTGAAAATTATTTTTGGAATAGGAGTTATAATAGCTGCTTATGCAATAATAAGAAATTTGGATATCATCAAAATTATTCTAATATACTTTAAAGATAAATTACTTAGAAAGTAATTTAACAAAGTTTTGTAAACCTTTTTTTTTACTATTTTTTTTTGAAGTAAAAATACAAGCTTGAGATTTTAAGATTTCTCCATCTTTCAATATACGTAGGTTATTTGCTCTAAGAGTCTCACCTGTAGATGTTATGTCTGTAATTAATTCAGCTGAACCAGTAAAAGGGTAGGCCTCAGTTGCTCCTAAACTACCAACCAACTTAAATTGAGTAACACCTTTAGAAAATAAAAAATCCCTAGTTAAATTTGGATACTTAGTTGCAACTCTTAATCTTTTTTTCTTTTTATCTCTAAATTCAAATGCAATTTCTTCTAGGTCAGCTATTGTTTGAACATCGATCCAAGGATCTGGTATAGCTACAACTAGATTAGCATTTCCAAAATTAAGTTTTTTAATAACATTTATTTTGTTTTGGGTATTTATCTCGCTTTCTTTTAATAAATCAAAACCAGAAAAGCCAATATCTAAAGAGCCATCTCCCAATCTTTCAATAATTTCTCTAGCGTGCAAATATAAAATTTTTATGTTTAGTTTATTTTTTATTGAACCTATCAAATCTCTTTCCCCTCGTTCAGAAATGAGCTTTAATCTTTTTTTAGTAAAAATTTTTAAAACATCTTTTCTTAACCTTCCCTTACTTGGTATTCCTATATTTATTAAATTTTTCATAATTGATAATTTAAGTTAAGAGCTGCTCCAACTGCTGGTACTTGTTTCTTTGAACCAAGATCAGAAATTAATTTGTCATAACGACCACCATTACAACAATTAATAATTTTCGACTTTAATTTGATGTCTATCTTAAAAACTATGCCAGTGTAATACTCCAATTGTCTACCAAAGGCTGATGAAAAAACCACATTTAATTTAGATATTTTGTTTTTTGAGACAGGAAAATATTTCTGATCAACAAAAAGATTTATCTTATGTTTTTTAAAAAATTTATTTAACTCACTTGCAGCTTTATTTATTGGACATTTAATTTTTAGAAACTCTTTAATGATTTTCGATGTATTGCTTCCTTTACTTGCTCTTCTTGGGTCCTTAATTTTTTTGTCAAACCTTTCTAAAATTTCTTTTAATGTTCTACCTGCAATAATAGATGATTGATCATCTTTTAACATTTTTAAATATCGTCTTTTATCAACTTCAACAATAGTTGGGTCTACATCAGAATTTGTTTCTAATCTTTTTAATAAATCACTGAAATAATCTTCTCGCCAAAAATGTCTTGTAAGTCTTAATTTCCATCTTTTTGGTATATCTAATTTAGATATTAGAAGATTAAAAATTTCCACATTGCCAATAGTAAGAGTGCCTGAAGAATATTTTAGATCTTTAAGTGATTTAAGTGACGTATCTATTATTTCTTTGTCATCTTTTTTTTCATCTTTTGATCCTATAATCTCAAAACCAACCTGATTTCGAATTATAGAGTCCTTTTTATTTTGAGATTTTCTATAAGCCTGTCCGCTATAAAATATTTTTTCTTTACCCTTTAAATTGTTTTCTAAATATCGAAGACAGGACACAATAGTAAGGTCAGGTCTCAAACATAATTCATTACCTGTCTGATCTGTGAATGAAAAAATAAATTTTCTAAAACTTTCACCAGATCTTTGAACTATATGATTAGTCTCAATAATTGATGGTAATTCAATATATTTAAATCCTTTAGACTGAACTGATCTAAGGATTTTGTTAGATAAATTTTTTGATTTCATTTATTAAATTTTCTTTTGGAAATGTAATTTGGTTATTCTCCCCTTTAGCCCCAAGTAGATTTTTTAATGTTATTTTATTATCTTTAAATTCATTTTCACCACAGATAACTGCAACTGGACATTCTCTTTTGTTAGCATAAGTAAGTTGCTTACCTAGGTTTTTTTTACTATCTAAAAATATTTCAGAATTGATATTATTTTTTCTTAAATTATCTAAAATTTCGTAATAATTTTTTAAATATTTTTCGTCCATTACACAAACAATAACTGGATTTTGTGTATCAACTTCTATTTGATTTAATTGCATCATTGCAAATAGCAATCTATCAACACCAATACTTACACCTGTCCCTGGAATATCTACACCCTTAAATCTTGAAATTAATTTATTATACTGTCCACCTGAGCAGATACTTCCAATATCAACTTCCTTGCCTTTAATATTTTTTGCTTTAAAATTCAGATTGGTCTCAACACAAAACCCGTCGTAATAATCTAGACCTCTAACTATCGTAAAATTAGTTTTTACTTGATCAGAATAATTTCCAAATTTTAAAACCTCAAATAATTCCTCTAATTCTTTAATGCCCTCTTGGGTAACAGGATTTTTAAAATTTTCTTTAAGTTCCTTTAAATCTTTAATCTTTAAAAAATTTAAGATTTTAGAAACTTGATCATCACTTAGGTTTGCTCCTTTTGTTATAGCTCCACTTTTATCTTTTCTTTCTTTTTTTAATAATTCTTCAACACCCTTTAAACCAAACCCAGGTTTATCGAGTTTGTCTATAGCTCTCATTACTTTAATTTGTTTATCTTTTTCAATTTTTAAATCTTCAATTAAACCTTGAACGATTTTTCTATTACTGACATTGACAGTAAACTGATCATTTTTTAAACCACAATCTATCAATGTATTTGAGATCAAATTACACAACTCGGCATTAGCTTGTGCCGAATTAACATTTCCGACTATATCACAATCTGCTTGAGTAAATTCCCTGTACCTAGCATTTCCAGATTTTTCATTTCTGAATACATTTTGAATTGCATACCTTTTATATATTGAAGGAAGCTCTTGATTATTCTGCGCAACAAATCTAGCAAGTGGACTTGATAAATCATATCTTAAAGTAATATTCTTTTCACCATCATCAAATATGAATACATCGGACATAGGATTACTCTCATCCTCTGCAAGAAAAGAGCCTATATTTTCACTAATTTCAAATGATGGTGTTTCCAATGGATCAAATCCATATTTAATAAAATTTTTCTCAATAACCCTTAATAGTCTTTTTTTGAGAAGTAATTTTTTATTCCATCTATCTTCAAAACCTGAGGGTAGTCCAGGAATTAATTTATTTTTTTTATTCATTTTTTGGTACCTTGAGTAGGTTACGCTCCTACGACTTCGGATCCACAAACCGACGTGATACTATTTCACCATCAAGGCATATCCTTTTTTGTTTTATCTTATTTTGTTGTTATTTAAAATTATAATATAAATGATTTTTCGCTAGCTTTAGCCAGCATGGAAATGAGCGTGCACACCTCTATTAGTTCCTCTTAGAGCAAGTCTTTGAGTACCTGAGTTTATTTTGTAATTAATCTCATTTTTATTCATGAGCAGTTTTTTAGACAAAAATTTAAATTATTCAACCCAAAAAAGAAAAGGACATTTTCTTATTTCTAAGAAAACGTCCTTATAAAATATTTAAATTAATCCAATTTTTTTAAATTTACCGCTGAAGGGCCTTTTGGACCATCCTCTAATGTAAATTCTAATTTATCTCCCTCATTTAGAAATCTCATTCCTGCAGCTTTTACCGCGCTAGCATGAACAAAGGCATCTTTTTCTTTATCGTCTCTTTCTATAAAACCATACCCTTTTTTACCATTAAACCATTTAACTTTTCCTTGAATTGTACTCATCTTTTTACTCGTCCTTTTGTTATTTATTAAATATAGAAGTTAATTTCTTTGCAAATTAATTTCAAGATGTTTTGATGGTGCCTCGGGAAGGATTCGCACCTCCGACACAAGCCTTTTCAGGGCTCTGCTCTACTCCTGAGCTACCGAGGCAAAAGATTAACCCCTAAAGATTATTCTGCCTTTTGTAAGGTCATAAGGCGTCATCTCTACAGTTACGTTATCACCTTGCAACACTCGAATTCTATTTTTTCTTAGTTTGCCTGCTGTGTGAGCAGTTACTACATGACCATTCTCAAGTTGAACTCTAAACATAGCATTGGGCAATAAGTCAGTTACTTTACCTTTAAATTCAAGTAAGTCTTGTTTTGACAAATTTATTTTCTCCTAATTCTTTTTTTTACAGATTGAGCATGTCCCGCCAACCCTTCATAATTGGCAAGAGTTATAACTGATGGTCCGAGACTTTCAATACCCTTTTTTGATAAGTTTATGTATGAAATTCTTTTATAAAATTCATTAACACTAATTCCGCTTGAATATTTTGCGGACCCATTGGTTGGTAATATGTGATTTGATCCAATGTTATAATCTGTCATTGCCATAACAGCGTATTTCCCCAAACATATTGAACCAGAATTTTTTATTTTTGAAACAAAAGATCTGTAATTCTTTACATTTAACTCCAGGTGCTCAGGTGCAATTTTGTTTACGATATTAATTATCTTACTTTCTTTTGCTACATGCATTAAAATTCCGTTTCTCTTCAAACTTTTTTTTGCTACAGATTCTCTTGGAATACTTTTTAATTGTTTGGAGATTTCTAGCTGAACTCTGTGAATTAAGTTTTTATCTTTTGAAATCAATATACATTGTGCTTGAGGATCATGTTCTGCTTGACCAATTAGATCACTGGCAGCCCACTCAGGATTTGAAAATTTATCACAAACAATAGTTATTTCGGAAGGGCCAGCTGTCATACCTTCGATCCCCACATCCCCAAAAACCTCTTTTTTTGCTGCTGCCACATATGAATTTCCAGGTCCAACTATTTTATCAACTTTTTTTATTTTTTTAGTTCCATAAGAAACTGCTGCAATAGCAGAGGGACCCCCAATAGAATAAATTTCTTTAATTTTGCATTTTCGTGCTGCGTACAAAACAGCGGGGTTTTGATTTCCTTTAAAACCTGGATTTATCATTATAATTCTTTTTACTCCCGCTACAATTGCCGGAATAGCATTCATAAGTACACTTGAAGGATAAGATACAAGTGAACCTGGAACATAAATTGCAACTGACTCTAATGGCAAATATTTATACTCAAGCTTATTTTTAAATTGGTCTGTATAAGAAATATTTTTAAATTTTTGTAAAGAATGAAATTTATAAATTCGTTTATAGGCTGTATCAATTGCTTTCTTAACTTTTGGATTTAAAGATCTTATTAATTTGGAAATTTTTTTAGAACTTGGAAATATATTATTATTTTGATTAAATTTTTTTTCATATTTAATTAATGCTTTATCACCATTCTTTTTAACATCATTGATAATGTTGGTTACTGAAACTTTGTCAGATCTGATGCTCTTTCTTCTTTTGAGAAGAAGATAATCTAAATTTTTATCAAAATTTTTACTTTTACTATTTAATATTTTCATATCTATTTAATTTCATTTTGATCCTCAAGTCGCACTTCGATAGTTTCTGTTGTCAAGACGATGTGAGCATTATTATTAAAAATAAGATTTATTTCATAATCATCATTATTTTTCAAATAATCAATTCCAATTAATTCTAAAACTAAATCTTTGTTCGATTGATTTATATTTTTTGATCTTACTCTGTCAACAAAATCGAACCGACAAATACTATTGATTTTCTTGCCCTCTTGATTGTTTTCAATTTTAGCTCTTTCAATTGATAATAAAAAAACCTTATTAGATGCGAGGTACTTGATATCTGTAACTTTAACTTTTGCACCCGAACTACAAGCAGAAATCATTTGTAATCCCTCTTGATCATTCGCAATTATTTTTGCTAAATAATTACCCATTATTTTAATCTTTTAATTCTAACACCGATTTTTTTTAATTTATTTTCAATATTTTCATATCCTCTTTCTAAATGATAGACTCGTCCGACAATACTTTTTCCATTAGCTACCATTGCAGCTAGTACCAAAGCAACACTGGCTCTAAGGTCACTAGACATTAGCTCAGCACCGATAAAATTGGTATTTCCCTCAATAAATGCTTTATTATTTTTAATATTTATTTTCGCACCTAATCTTTGCAACTCTGCAACATGCATGAATCTATTTTCAAAAATATTTTCGGTTATAGAACTTTTCCCAACACTCTTACACATTAATACCATCAATTGAGCTTGAAGATCTGTTGGAATTCCTGGAAACTCTTTAGTTTTTATATTTTTAATAGATTTAATTTTGTCAGGTCCTTTTATAAAAATTTTGTTATTGGTAGTCTTAATTTTAGCCCCGACTTTTTTTAATAATTCCAATTCAGTATTTATTATCTTTGGATCTAAATTTTTAACTTGTAAGTTACCTTTGGCAAGTGTTGCTGCCACACAAAAAGTGCCCGCTTCTATTCTATCAGCCATAACTGTGTGAGTTGTTTGATTAAGTGAATCAATTCCTGTAATTATACAAGTTCTTCCAGACCATTTTATATTTGCACCAGCTTTATTTAAGAATTGTGTTAAGTCTTTAATTTCAGGTTCCATTGCACAATTTTTTAAAATTGTTTTACCCTTAGCTAAACATGCAGCAATTATCGAATTTTCTGTTGCACCAACACTTATTTTAGGAAACTTTATTGTCTTACCCTTAAGTCTTCCATCTGACTTAGCTATGATATATCCATCCCTAATTTTATATTTCATTCCTAATTTTTTTAATGCAATCAAGTGATAATTCACAGGTCTTGCCCCTATTAAACAACCACCGGGTAAAGATGTTTTAGACCTATAAAATTTTGAAATTAATGGTCCTAAAACCAATATTGAACCTCTCATTGTTTTGACTAATGAGTAGCTCGCAAACGTTTTCATATTTTTTTTATTAATGATTTTTGCTGTTTTTCTATCTCTAGATAAAATTATTTTAGAGCCAAGAGATTTTAATAAATTTAACATAGTATTTATATCTCTTACTCTAGGTAAATTTTTTATAATTACTGGTTTATTGAATAATAAAGTTGCTGCAAGAATTGGTAGAGAGGCATTTTTAGAACCTGAAATTGAAACGTTACCCTTGACTCTACAAGGACCATTAATCAGAAATTTATCCATAAATTACTTTTTTATTTTAGCAACCTGTATGGTAGTTTGTCCCTGATATTTACCGTTTTTTGATTTATAAGTTGTCTCTGGTTGAGTATCTGATTTAAAAAATAAAAATTGGGCAATACCCTCATTTGAATAAATTTTTGCAGGATTTGGGGTTGTGTTGCTTAATTCAATAACAATATTACCCTCAAACTCATTTTCAATCGGGGTTACGTTACAAATAATTCCCGTTCTTGCATAGGTACTTTTTCCAACACAGATACAAAGAACATCCTTTGGTATTCTAAAATATTCAACGGTTTTAGCCAGAACAAATGAATTTGGTGGAATTATACAATAAGGTCCCTTTCGCTCAATAAAGTTATCATCAGAAAAATTTTTTGGATCTACCAATGAACTATTCACGTTTGTAAATATTCTATACTCATCAGAAATTCTGACATCATAACCCATGCTGCTTAATCCATAGGATATCTTCCCCTCAGAGACTTGATGATCAAGAAATGGCTCTATCATATTTTTCTCTTCGCACATTTTTTTTATCCAAGAATCTGGCTGGATAGACATTATTTATTTTTCTTTTTATTTTTCTTTTGAAAAAGTTTTCTTTTTTTTAAATTTTTCTTTAGAGCTAAACTTAAACGCTCATTTTTTTCTTTTACAGTCATTCTTTATTTGGGTTTGTTAGAAAATCTAAAGAAATTGGTTTGTTTGGATCCAACTCTGGTTTTTTATTTTCACTTTTTTTTACACCCTCTTTTGCTAATCTTTTAGCTTTTCTCTCAGCAAGTTTCTTTTCCCTTTTTGCCTGTTTCTCCATTAATTTTGCAGAACGAGTGCTTTTAAAATCATAGTGGATTCCACAATTTGATAAAGGCCCGTTATACTCAAAATACCTTTCCTCAAGGATATTATAATTTTTATCTAATATTATTTTTGTGTAAATTTTCATAACCCTTATTTGCAAATTGTTTATAAACTAATAAAATAATATGGCAATAATTAGCATCTTAGATTGTTAGTTGAATTGCCCCTTTAACTCAGGTAGTAGAGTATTTCCATGGTAAGGAAAAAGCCGTCCGTGCAAGTCGGGCAAGGGGCACCATATTTATTCTTTGTAAAATTTTTTTCTAAAAAAAAATGTAATTATGATTAGGCTAAAAAAAGCTATAATTGGAACATATATTTCTTTTGTAAAAATTATATCAAAAATACCAGGAACTTCAGAGTTTTGATCGATTACTTTTTCTAATCCACTTCCAATTGAAACGGCTAAGAAGATTTGTGGTATAATTCCTATGAGTGATGCAATAAAAAAGTTGCTTACTCTTACATTAAAAATTGTTGGTAAAAGACAGCTCAATTGCCAAGGAACACCTCCTATAAATCGATAAATTAATAAATAAAATAACTCTGATTTTTTAAATTTCATCTCAAGGTTCTGATATTTGTTTAAAAATTTTTCTCTTATTAAATCTTTTAAAAAATAATTACCAAATGAATATAGAAAAGTTGCTCCTACGCTTAAACCTAAGACAACAACTGCTGTGCCTAACCATGGACCAAAAAGGAAACCTCCAAGTAACGCAATTGGTGATCCAAAACCTAAAAATGGAAATACCCATAATATTGCAAATATTAAAAACAATATTGATATTATAAAAAGATTAGAATTTTTTAATTCAAAAAAGTAATCTCTATTATTTTTTATAAATTCATAATTCGTAAAACCTTTAATCTCTTGAAGACTAAATTTTGAAAAAAAATAATATAAAAATATGAAGATAAAAGTTAGATAAAATATACCAACAAATAATTTAATTTTTTTAGCCTTTTCCATTAATTACCATCGTATTTGTAAAATCTTCTATTTGCTATTTATACATTTAATTACTATAAAGATCGAAATTTAAACAGATTTAAATCACTATTATGAAAAGAACATACCAGCCTTCAAAAATTAAAAGAGCTAGAAAGCATGGCTTTAGATCAAAAATGAAGACAAAGGGTGGTAGAAAAACTTTGGCTAGAAGAAGATCTAGAGGCAGAAAATCTTTAACTGTTTCTGGTTAAACAATGAAAAGCAAAATACTTGCTCTTTCAAAAAATGAAGAATTTAAAAGCCTTCTTAAAAAGAAAAAAATATCAAACAAATATGTTACAATATTTTTTGGTATTATTGGTAATAAAGATGAAAAAAAATTAAATATCTCATTCGTAGCAAAGAAAAAAATTGGAAATGCGGTTAATAGAAATAAAATTAAAAGAAGACTAAGAAATATTATGAATGACGCATGTAAAGAAACATCACTAAATCTTAAGTATTCATATCTTGTTATTGCTAAGCCAACTATGCTAAATAATGAATTTAAAAAAATAAAAGAAACCTTGTTTCAAGAATTTAATAAAATAAAAAAATGAATATTTTTGTGAACACTTTGATCAAATTTATTAAAATTTACAAATTTTTTATAAGTCCATTAATTGGACCCTCGTGCAGATACCTACCAACTTGTTCTGAATATACTATTGAGGCTCTCAAAACTTATGGCTTCTTAAAAGGTCTTTCGCTTAGTTTTAAAAGAATAATATCATGCCACCCATGGGGAAATAGTGGATTTGATCCAGTTAAAAAAGAAATAAAAGTAAAAAAATAATGGACTCAAAAAATACAATTGCAGCTATAGCATTATCTTCAGCAGTAATAGTTTTATATTCACTATTTTTTATTCCTGAAAAGTCAACAACAAGTCAAAATCTTGTTGAAAAAGAAAAAATTGAACAAAGCACAGATACACCAAGCTTAGAGCAAAAAGACACTCTTATAGAGATTTCAAGAAAAGATGCTTTAATCGAAAGTGAAAGAGTTGAGTTTGAAAACTCTAATGTGATCGGCACAATAGCCTTAAAGGGCGCGGCAATAGATGATTTAACTTTTAAAAATTATAATGTTGAACTTGAGAGTGATGAAAAAATAATATTATTAGGGCCTAGAAATATTAAAGAAGGTTATTTAATTGAAAGTGGATTTGTAACATCTGATAAAAATATAGATATTCCAACATCTGAGACTATCTGGTCTATAAAAGGAAATAAAAAACTAACTGAAAATTCTCCAATTAAGTTATCCTGGACCAATGATCAAGGAATTACCTTTGAAAAAGAAATTTCCTTAGATGATAAATATTTATTTTCAATAAAGCAAAGAGTCATAAACAAAACAAGTGGAAAATATGACTTTTATTCTTATGGTCAGATTATAAGAAATGAGATCCCAGACATAATAGATTTTTTAATTCTCCATGAAGGACTAATTGCAACGTTAGATGATGAATTAATTGAGGAAGATTATGACGATATTCAAGAGAAAAAGTTTACAAAAATTGCTCAAAAAGGCTGGTTGGGTATAAGTGATAAATATTGGATTACTTCACTAATACCTCCAAAAAATAAAGAGTTTAAAACAACATTTGATTATAAGGATAAATTTAGAGCAAATTTTATTGCAACCGAACCGCTTGAATTGGGTCCAAATAATTCTATTGAGGAAAATTTACAAATTATAGTTGCTGCTAAAAGAGTCGATGTCATTGATGGCTACGCAAATAGTCTTGCTATAGATAAGTTTGACTTGGTAATTGATTGGGGTTTTTTATATTTTATAACAAAACCTCTATTTTTTGGTATAGATTATTTTTTCAAACTACTTGGTAACTATGGATTAGCTATCATAGCTATAACAATTTGTATTCGTCTTGTTTTTTTTCCTTTAGCAAATTTTTCTTTTAGAAGCATGGCAAAAATGAAAGCCCTCACTCCAGAAATGGTAAGATTAAAGGAGCTTCATAAAAATGATAAAATGAAATTACAACAAGAAATGATGGCTCTTTATAAAAAAGAAAAAGTCAACCCAATGTCCGGATGTCTTCCAATTCTCGTTCAAATACCAGTATTTTTTGCTTTGTATAAAGTTTTATTCGTTACTATAGAAATGAGACATATGCCTTTTTATGGATGGATACATGACTTAAGTGAACGTGATCCAACAAGTATATTCAATTTATTTGGGCTGCTACCTTATGATGTGCCATCATTTTTAATGATTGGTGCTTGGCCCGTTGCAATGGGAGTTTCTATGTGGGTACAACAAAAATTAAATCCTGCTCCCACTGATCCTATGCAAGCTAAAATATTTATGTTCTTTCCACTCTTTTTAACCGTAATATTAGCGCCCTTTCCAAGTGGCTTAGTAATTTATTGGACTGTGAATAATATTTTAACTATGGCCCAACAAGTATTTATTATGAAAAGGACTACGGTTAAAACTGTCACTTAAAAAATTAATTATTACACTATAATAAAAATGGATTTAAAAAAAATACTTCCAAAAAAAGGACCACCAATTGACGAAGTGTCTAAATACATAGAAAAATATAAAAATGACCTCATAGTAATAAAATACGGAGGAAATGTTTTTATAGATAGAAATATCTTTGACAATTTTATAACAGATATAAATATACTCAGTAAGTTAGGTATTTCATTTGTAGTCGTTCATGGAGGGGGTCCAAGAATTAAAAGAGAACTAGACAAATCAAATATTCAATCAAAATTTATTAGAGGTTTAAGAGTAACAGATAAAAAGATAATAAACATTGTTGAGTCAGTGTTGATTGATTTTAATAATGATATTGTCGATTCTTTAAAAAGATTTGGTACTAATGCAATCTCAATTCATACGAAAAAAAACAATATAATTAAGGTGACACCAGAAGCAAAAGAACTTGGTTTCGTAGGAATACCTGAGAAAATTAATAATAATCTTATAGAAAAAATTCTTTATAAAAAACAAGTTCCAATAATTTCGCCATTAGGTTTGGGAAGTGATAATCATCCATATAATATTAATGGTGATACAGCTGCAGGTGCAATCGCAAAATCATTAAAATCTAGAAGATTACTATTAATGACAAATGTTGAAGGAGTTCTAGATAAAGACAAAAAACTAATTAATGAAATTACTTCAACAGAAGTTTTAAAAATGCTTGAAAACAATATTATTACAGAGGGAATGATACCTAAAATAAATACTTGTTTAGATGCAGTTAAGAATGGGGTTACAGCAGTCGGAATAATTGATGGAAGAAAGCAGCACTCTATATTGTTTGAAATTTTTTCCGACAAAGGTTCTGGGACTTTGATAAGAAAATGAAAAATTTTAAAGAAATGAAATACCTTCTGTTGGATCTTGATGGGGTTTGTTACGGAAAACACAACAACTATTCCCTTGAAAGAGTATTTGGTCAAGTTTCTAAAAGAATGACAATGTTTATATCTGAGAGATTAAAAATAAATATGGAGGAAGCAAAAAAATTACAAACAAATTATTTCTACAAATACAACACGAGTTTAAATGGTTTAATGATACATCACGATATACCTCCGGAAGAATTCTTAAAATATGTCCACACAATAGATCTTTCATTTATGAAAGAGGACAAAATAATGAGGAATGAGCTTGAAAAATTAGACATGGAAAAGTTTATTTTTACTAATGGAAGCGCCGAGCATGCTAAAAATATTTTAACTCATTTAGGTGTTTATGATCTTTTTGGGAGAGATAAAATTTTTGATATTAAAGATGCAGGGTATGTGCCAAAACCCGAAGCTAAAACTTTTGATTTAATGGTTAAAAAATTTCGATTGAATCCAAAAGAAACCATTTATATAGAAGATATCGCAAAAAACCTGAGTATTGGTTATGAGCGGGGCTGTGCAACTGTTTGGTTAATTAATGATGAACATTTTGGCAAGATAGATTCTGATAAAGATTATATTTTTCATAAAATTGAAAATCTGTCTTTATTTCTTAAGGAAATAAGGTTATTAAAAAGTCAATAAATTATGTCTATAGAAAAAATTATAAATGATGCTTGGGAAATTAAAGATCAAATAAACCAAAATTCAGACCAAAAAATCAAAGATGCAATAAATCAGGTTATTAGTGATTTGGACAGCGGAAAATCAAGAGTTGCTGAAAAAATTAATGGTGAATGGTTTACACACCAGTATTTAAAGAAAGCAATTATGTTAAGCTTTAGAATTTATCCAATGGAAAACTTAAATGGTCCTTACAGTAGTTGGTATGATAAATCTCACTTATTAAAAGGTAAAACTGCAGGTTGGTCAAAAGAAGATCATGAAAGAGCTGGCTTTAGAATGGTTCCTAATTCTCCAGTTAGAAAAGGATCATTTGTTGGAAAAAATGCTGTTTTGATGCCATGCTACGTAAATATCGGAGCTTATATCGATGAAGGAACGATGATAGATACATTTGCAAGAGCAGGTAGCTGTTGTCAAATTGGAAAAAATTGTCATATCTCAGCAGGATCAGGAGTTGGTGGAGTTTTAGAACCTGCACAAGCTCTCCCTACGATAATCGAAGATAATGTTTTCCTTGGAGCTATGTCAGAAGTTGTTGAGGGGGTGATTGTTGGGGAAGGTTCAGTTTTAAGTATGGGTATGTATATAGGTCAATCAACTAAAATAGTCGATCGAAAAACCGGTAATATCACTTATGGTAAAATTCCGCCGTACTCAGTTGTTGTCCCAGGTTCATTGCCAGACAAAAATAACTCGGCTGCACCATCGTTGTACTGTGCTGTAATAATTAAGCAGGTTGATGAAAAAACAAGGTCAAAAACTTCTATAAACGACCTTTTACGAGACTGAAATGAAAACTTTAGATGAGTTACAATTAGCTAAAGAGCTAATTAGATTTCCTTCGATTACTCCTGTAGATGCAGGGATAATGAAATTTTTAGAAAAAAATTTGAAAAGACTTGGTTTCAAAACAAAAACACTAGAATTTAAAGAAAGAGGCTTTAAGCCTGTTAAAAATTTATATGCTAGATTCGGAAATAAAAGTCCAAACTTCTGTTATGCAGGTCACTTGGATGTTGTACCTCCAGGAAATATAAAAGATTGGACAACTAATCCGTTCAAACCATCTGTTAAGAAAGGTCACTTAATTGGAAGAGGTGCAAATGATATGAAAAGTTCTGTTGCAGCTTTCGTTTCTGCTGTAAGCAAGTTTTTGTCGAAAAATAAAAAATTTAACGGATCAATTAGTCTGTTAATAACAGGTGATGAGGAAGGTGATGCAGTTAATGGCACAAAAAAAGTTGTAGAGTTTTTAAAAAAAAAGAGAGAAAAGATTAATTTTTGCTTAGTGGGTGAACCAACTAACCCAAATGTTTTAGGTGAAATGGTTAAAATTGGCCGTAGAGGCAGTTTAACTGGTAAATTAATTATATTCGGTTTACAAGGTCACGTTGCATATCCTTCTAGAGCAAATAATCCTTCAACCATAATTGTTAATATTTTAAAAGAATTAAAGGAAATTCAGTTTGATAAAGGAACCAGAGATTTTCAACCTACAAACTTAGAGATTACCAGGATAAATATAAATAATACTGCAGATAATGTTATTCCGGCAACAGCTGAAGCAACATTCAATATAAGATTTAATAATAAACATTCCTCAAATTCTCTTAAAAAAAAACTTAACAAAATTTTTCGAAAAATGACCAAAAAACATAAATCAAAATTTAAAATTGAGTACAAAGTTTCTGGTGAAGCTTTTTTGACAAAACCTAACAAAACAACATTTATGATACAAAATATTATTAAAAAGATAACCAAATTAAAACCAAAATTATCCACAACAGGTGGAACCTCAGACTTAAGATTTATAAAAACCATATGTCCTGGTCTTGAATTTGGTTTGGTTGGAAAAACTATGCATAAAGTTGATGAGGCAGTATCTCTAAAAGATCTTAAGAATCTTACCAAAATTTATGAAAATATTTTAAAAAATTATTTTAGATGAATACGGCAATTATAAATTCTGACTCTTATGAAAAACATGACACTGGTGACGGTCATCCTGAACAGCCTAAAAGAGTAGTTGCTATAAAAGAAAAATTAAAAAAAAGAAGTGATCTAATTTGGGAAAAACCAGGTAATGTGCCAGATGATATATTGGCTATGACACACTCAAAAAAATATATTGATAATTTAAATATTTCATTCCCTCAAAAAGGTCTAAAATTTTTAGATGGAGATACTGTAATATCACCAGACAGTAAAAAAGCAGTATTTGATGCAGCTGGTTCGACAATTAGGGCCATTGATGGAATAGAAAATAAAGAATTTAAGAACGCGTTTTGTTTAGCAAGACCTCCTGGACATCATGCGGAAAAAGATAAGGCAATGGGATTTTGTTGTTTATCAAACGCTGGGATAGCCACTAATTATTTAATTAAAAATTATAAATATAAGAAGGTTGCATGTGTAGACTTTGATGTGCATTGGGGAAATGGAAATTACGATGTTATGCGTAATAACAAAAATTCACTATATATTTCAACACATCAATATCCTTTTTATCCAGGAGGAGGTACAGACAAAGATAAGGGTAACTTTAATAACTCTTTAAATATACCTTTACCAGCAGGCACAAACTCTGAGGAATATTTAAATGCATTCGATAGGGTTTTAGATAGATTAGTTAATTATAAACCTGATTTTCTTATATTCTCGGCAGGTTTTGATGCACATAAAGATGATCCTTTAGCTCAATTTAAACTAAAATCAAAAGACTTTTATGAAATTACTAAAAGAACTTTAGCTGCTACCAACGAATTCACTCAAGGGAAAGTTATTTCGATTCTTGAGGGTGGTTATGATTTAAATGCATTATCTGAGAGTGCTAATGAACATGTTAACGCACTTGTGGAATTTAATTGATTTAAATTAAGTTAATAATAATTCACTGATATGAAACTTTATAGAATTAAAAGATCTAAAATTGATAAGAAAGGAAGAGGTCTTTATGCTACACGTGATATTAAAGAGGGAACAAAAATAATAAATTACGTCGGCAAAATTATTACAAATAAAGAGGTAGATGAGTCAATCAAATTTGATAATAAAAAACCCATTTACTTATTCACATTAAATAAAAAATATACTCTCGATGGAGATTTTTCATGGAATATTGCCGGTCTAGTTAACCATAGTTGCAATAATAATTGTGATTATAATGGTAAAGGTCTAAGAGTGTGGATTACTGCAATTCGTGATATAAAAAAAGGAGAAGAGTTTACCTGTGATTATGGATTTGGTTATGATGAGGACTATAAACAATTTCCTTGCAAATGTGGTTCAAAAAATTGCTGTGGTTATATTGTAAGAGAAGAGTCTAGATGGAGAATTAATAAAAAATTTGCAATGAGTAACAAGAAAAAGTTAATAAATAACTCTCGCTAAATAAAGACCTTCAGGTGGTGCTGGTGGTGCACACAAAATCCTTTTTTTTGATTTCATAGCAAAATTGAATTTTTTTAAAGTCCATTTTTTTTCACCTACATATTTTAAACAACCAACCATTGATCTAACTTGTTGTTGTAGAAAAGATTGAGATTGAAACTCTATTTCTATTTTATTGTTTCTAGATTTTATTTTAACAGATCTCATAGTTTTAATTGGACTTTTAGCTCTACAGCTTGAAGCTCTGAAAGTAGAAAAATCATTCGTACCAACAAGTTTTTTTGAAGCTTTTTTCATCGCCTTTAAATCGAGTTTATTAATAATGTGCCATCCTCTATTTTTATCTATTACTGGTCTACTGGAACGATTAATGATTATATATTTATATATTCTCATTCTTGCAGAAAATCTTGCGTGAAAATCATTACTCCTTTTTTTAATTTTAATAATTGTAATCATTTCCTTGTTTAAAAAGTGATTTAAAGATTTGGTAAATTTATCTAAATTTTCAATTTTTCTTTTACAATCAAAATGAGCAGATTGTTCAAGCGCGTGCACTCCTTTATCTAATCTTCCAGCACCAAACAAAATAATCTTTTCTTTTAATAACTTAGAAATTCTCTCTTGAATAAGACCTTGTATAGTTTTGCCTTTTGTTTGAATTTGCCAACCTCTAAAATCAGTACCTACATACTCTATCAATATTTGATATCTAAACATTAGATATAATTGAGCCTTTTCTGATTTGGGACCCGAGCATAAACTCTACAGTTTTTTGAACCTTTTTACCCTCTCTCTGTATTTCAAGAATTTTAATAGATTTTTCACCTCCACACGCTATTTCAAGATCGTCAGATATAACCTCGCCATTTTTACCAATTCCATTTCCAATCTCTGCTTTTAAAATTTTATATCTTTGGCCGTTAAAATTGAAAAAAGCTCCCGGGGATGGATATAAGCCATTAATTTTTCCAATTATTTTTGAAGCATCACTTTTCCAGTCTATGTGCCCCTCATTTTTAGTAATTTTCTTTGCATAAGTTGCTTTAGAATTATCTTGATCAACAAAATTTGATTTACCCTCAAAAATTTCATCTACAACATCTAAAATTTTATCTGCTCCTATTAGAGCTAGTTTTTCGGAGATCTCTTTTGCATTGAGACTTTGGTCAAGCTTTATTTTATAGATGTTACTTACAGGTCCACTATCTAGTTCTTCATTGATTTTCATTATACTAATCCCTATCTCTGTGTCCAAATTCATTATAGCTCTCTGAATAGGTGCAGCACCTCTCCATTTTGGTAGTATGGATGCATGAATATTTATAAAACCTTTTTTTGTTAAACTTAAAAATTCTTTAGGAATCATTTGTCCATAGGCTACAACAATTGCAAGATCAGCATCCATTTTTTTTAAAAACTCATATTCCTCAGCGTTGTTTTTCAAGTTTTGTGGTGATCTGAATTCTATATTTAAAGTTTCCGATATACCTTGAACTGGTGATTTATTTATTCTCTGACCTCGATGAGATTTTTGGGGTGGTTGTGTATAAACCAAATTTATTGGAAAACCATTTTGATAGAGTGATTTCAATATTGGAACTGCAAACATGGGGGTACCCATAAAAATGATTTTTTTAGGCATTTTTAAACTAATATTCTGTCAGGATTTTTTTTTGTTTTTGAAATTTTTTTAATGATGATATCCCTTTTTAACTTTGATAAATGGTCAATTATCAATTTTCCATCTAAATGATTTATTTCGTGCTGTAGACAAGTTGATAAAAGACCGTCACATTTTAAGTTTTTTTTTTCTCCATTTATATCAATATACTCTACTTCACAAATTTTTGGCCTTTCAATTTCGATGAATGTATCTGGAATTGATAAACAGCCCTCTTCATAAATTGAGGTTTCATTACTTACTTTTTTAATAACAGGATTTATGAAACTTAAAGGCTCCCTCTTTTCATCTTTAGAGGATACATCAATTACTAAAATTCTTTTTAGGATACCTATTTGTACTGCGGCTAATCCGATACCTTTCGAAGCGTACATTGTATCAAATAAATCATTAATAAGTTTTTTTTCGTTAGTGCTAACTTTTGCTAGTGGCTCGGAAATTTTTTTTAGGGTTTCATCAGGTACTGTAATAATATCTTTAATGCTCATTAGATAAATAAATAAACTAATTTTTAAACTTTTAAAGGAAGAACTTTTAATAAAATTTTATTACGTATAGAGTCTATGTTTAATTGATTAAGTGCGCTTATTATAAAAAATAGGGTATCCTCATCTAAAGCACTCAGCTCATCTTGGCCAATAACCTCTATAATTCTGAGAATTGTTGAGGCAGACTCATTATTATTTATCATGACTTGAATATCTGTTGGCATTTCAGAGTCTAAAATTTTATATAAATTATCATATTTTTTATCAATTTTTATGCCATCTGATTTCAATGACTCGATTAAAATGATATCTTTTTTTGAAATTGAATACTTTTTATCCTTTTTTATTTTTTTAAGAAAATTATTGAGATCTTTTTCTATTTTTGTTTGATTATAATCTCCAATAAAATATTTTAAAAGTTTTGATTGATGTAAAAGATCATCATTATACTTTATTTTAGTCTGTTTTTTTTCATCATTTTTAATATTTTCTAAATAAAAACTAGTATGTTTTGATGAAATTTGATCTAATTCAATATCTTGTAAAAGGTTTTTTAGTTTCTCTTCAAAAGCATTACCAATTTTATCATTGATGAATGCTTCTTTTAGAAGTTTCATTAACTCTATTTTTTTATTTATGTCAGACTCTAACAAGAGACTTTGATATAAAAGGGCCCTACTCTCAATATTAGTTAAAGATTTGAATACTTTTTTAACATTCAAAAATTGATCAATAGTAAACTGAAATCTTTTGTAAATCTGAAATAAATCATCTTCAAGGTAATTCTTATTATGTGTAGCATACTCAATTAATTCAATTTTTTCTAATTCATTTAAGTCAATTTCATTAGTTTGGTATAATAAATTTGAAGCAGCCAAATATTTCCATATTAATGGATTGGTATTTTCTTTTGGCTCAAAAGAAAACTCCGGATTTGTTTTGTGTGCTAAATGAAATTCTAAGATATTTTTTTCAGATATAGTAGTATCAACTTCATTTGTATATCCAAATAGATAATTTAATTTATTTTCAAAATATTTTTCATTAAAACCTAATTCTTTTTTTAAATCAAAAATTAATTGTGCCTCATCTTTTTTGTCATTATTTATCAAGCAATAAATATTAAATTTTGATAAATAATTATCTACTATTGGTTCGGAATTTTTAAAAAAAACTTTACAAGCTTTATCAAGTTTAGACTCAGATAAATTCTTATCAACAAAATGTTTACTTAGATTAGGATGTAAATTAAGAATATCATTCTTAATTAAATATTCCTCTATCAGCTCTAAGTTATTATGTTTAATTAACCAATCAGATTTTATTCTTAAAAAATCTTTTTCACTAATATTTTTATCTGGATAATAAGCGTTGGTTAATAAAACTATATTCATAAGTTCTGAAGCATCTTTTGATAAATTTAACTTAGCCAAATTTGAAAAAAGATATCTTAATTGATCACCATTAGAATTTGACCACATATCAATTTTCAATCCAAAATCCTCAGGATCGTAGAGACCTATAATTTTAATTTCTTTAGAATTTAAAGTTTGATCAACCTTGATTGAATCTAAACTGTCTTTGGTTTGCATATTAAAAACATCAATTTTCTCACTTTCGAGATCATTTTCGGTAATTGAAATTAATTCCTTATTTTCAGAATTGTTTTGTATTTGCTCTTTATCAACATTCCAAATATCTACAGGTTCATTTTCTGAAAAAGAATTTACTATCGTGAAGAAAAGAATACTCAGAATTGATAAATAGGTCTTATTTAACAATTTTAAAATTTTCATTAGGGATAATTTTTTCAATTGTTTTTTTTGGTGCTGGAAAATCTAATTTACTTAAAAGAAAAATTATACCAATAAAAACAATTCCAATTAAAGTTAACTTAATTAATAATCCAATTATACTTTTGCTATAACTTGTTTTTCTTGTAAATTGCATATAGGTTTAAATATTTTCAAATTAAGACATATTTGTGTTTTTTCAATAAAGAAACTTATGAAATCAAAGAAAAATTTAGTTTTTATTGGGATGATGGGCTCCGGAAAGAGCTCTATTGGCTCTATAGTATCAAAAAAACTTAATCTTAACTTTTTTGATATTGATCAATTAATTGAAAATGATCAAAAAATGAAAATATCAAAAATCTTTGAAATTAAAGGAGAAAACTTCTTTAGAGATATTGAAAAAAAAATAACTCTTAATATTTTAAAAAATAAAAAGGGAGTAATTGCGCTTGGAGGAGGAGCGTTTATCACTCGAGGAATTAGAAATGAAGTTTTAGAAAATCATTTATCATTTTGGCTTAATTGGAATATCGATACCCTAGTTAAAAGGATTAAAAATAGCAAAAAAAGACCTTTAGTAGTTAATTCTAATAAGAATGTGATATTAGAAATTATAAAAAAACGTTCGATAATTTATTCTAAAGCACTATATAAAATAGATTGTGAAAATTTTACAAAACAACAAATTGCAAAAAAAATCATAGATATTTATGAAACCAATTAAACTGATTGTTAAAACTAATTCAGACAAATATTCTATTATAATTGGTAGGAATTTAATTTCTAATCTATCTCAAATATTTAGAAAAAATTCTATTAAATTTAAAAAATGCTTGTTAGTTTTAGATAAAAATATTCCTAATAGGCATATAAAACAAATTTCAAAATCTCTTAGAAAATATGAGACTCACAAATTTATTTACAATGCCAATGAGAAAAATAAAAATCAGAAAAATGTTACTAGAATCTTGAATCTTTTGCTTAAAAAAAATTTTTCAAGAGACGATTGTCTGATATCTATTGGAGGAGGAATTACTGGTGATGTGGCAGGATTTGCAGCAAGTTTATTCAAAAGAGGTCTAAAGTTTATAAATATTCCAACAACATTGTTATCACAGGTTGATTCATCTGTTGGTGGTAAAACAGGTGTTAACACATCTCAAGGTAAGAATTTAATTGGAAGTTTTTATCAACCTAAAATTGTTATCAGTGATGTAGACTTTTTGAAAAGTTTACCTTTTAGAGAAATAGTTTGTGGTTACGCAGAAATAATAAAACATGCATTAATCGCAAATAGAAGATTTTATAATTTTTTAGATAAAAATATTAGTGAAATATTAGAACTAAGGTCTCCAAATATTGAAAAATCTATCTATGAAAGCTGTAAAGTAAAAAAATCAATAGTTGAAAAGGATGAAAAAGAGAAAAATCTGAGAAAAATTTTGAATTTTGGTCATACTTTTGCTCATGCATATGAGGCAAGTCTAAATTTTTCAAAAAAATTAAATCATGGAGAAGCAGTAATTCTAGGTATGAAGTCAGCGCTTGAATTTAGTCATAATAAAAAGTTGATTAACAATAAAGAATTTTATTCTGCAATTAAACATCTGAATAATTCTCATTTTCCAATTTCAATTAAAAGCTACTTTTCAATTAAAAAAGTTGATAGTATAGTATCCTTTATGATGAGAGATAAAAAAAATAATTCAAAAAATATTAAGCTTATGTTGATTAAAAAGATTGGCGGTCCAATAACTGAAAAAGAGTTTCCTAGTGTTAATATCAAGCTTTTTTTAAGGAAGTTACTAATTAATTAAAATTTGTATAGAATGAATGTGATCTTTTAATTCTGCATCTAATATTTTATAAATTTTTTTACTGCTTTCAATCTTATTTAATTTCTTAAGCTCTTCAGACTCAATTCTTATTTTTAAATGAAATTTATTATTTTCATGTCCTGCATGATTTTTATGTAAAAATGTTTTATCTTCTATCAATATATTTTCGATATTTATATTTTTTTTTAATTTTTTTTTTACGTTTACGATTAATTCATTTATATTCATATGATACAATTATATCATGAAAAATATCTGTGACTGGAATAATTGCAATGAAATTGGTGAATATAAAGCGCCAGTTGAAAAAGATAATAGTAAAAAGTTTAGGTTATTATGTTTAAATCATGTCAAAGAATTCAATAAGAATTGGAATTATTTTTCAGGTATGAATGATGATCAAGTAATTGATTTTTTGAAATCAGATATGGTTTGGCATAAACCTACTCAAAGTTTTAGTTCTTCAGATAATTTTTTTAAAGTTTTGTGGAATAACACTTTGAGAGACGAACTTGATAAAGAAAAGTTAAAAAGTGATTTCAATCACATGGGACAATTTAGATATAATCATAAAGACATCAAAGCATTTGAGATATTAGGTGTTTCAGTAGGGTCTGGATGGGAAAAAATTTACGATAAATTTAAAATACTTGTTAAAAAATTTCACCCTGATATGAATTCTGGTAATAAAAAATTTGAGGAAAAGCTTAAATTAATCACTTTGGCTTATACTCAACTTAAAAACACTTATAGAGAAAAAAATTGACACCAAATATAAATAACCAACCTGACATTAAACTTTCAATAAAACAGACTTTTGGGATAGACTCAAATATGGAAGTGGATGCATTTTCTAAAAAAAGTGAATATGTGCCAGAAATAGACAAAAATTATAAATTTGATCGCGATACTACTTTAGCAATCATCTCAGGATTTGCTTTTAATAAGAGAGTTTTGGTCCAAGGTTATCATGGCACAGGAAAATCTACACATATAGAACAAATTGCTGCGAGATTAAATTGGCCATGCATCAGAGTAAATTTAGACAGTCATATAAGTCGTATAGATTTGATAGGTAAAGATGCAATTGTTTTGAAAGATGGTAAGCAAATTACACAATTTAATGAAGGGATTTTGCCTTGGTCGATACAAAACCCCGTTGCATTAGTATTTGATGAATATGACGCAGGAAGACCTGATGTAATGTTTGTTATCCAGAGAGTACTTGAAGCAGAAGGTAATTTTACTCTTTTAGATAAAAATAAAGTTATTAAACAAAATAAATTTTTTAGATTATTTGCGACCTCTAATACTGTTGGTTTAGGAGATACAACAGGACTTTACCATGGAACCCAACAAATAAATCAAGGACAAATGGATAGATGGAATATTGTTACAACTTTGAACTATCTTAGCCTTGATAAAGAAATGGAGATAATTTTAGCAAAAAATAAAGAGTTAAATAATACAAAAGGTAAAGAAAAAGTTTCTAATATGATTAAGGTCGCATCATTAACTAGAAAAGGATTTATAGCTGGGGATGTATCAACAGTAATGAGTCCACGAACAGTTTTGCACTGGGCTGAAAATACAGAAATTTTTAAAGATACAGGTTATGCTTTTAGAGTAACGTTTTTAAATAAGTGCGATGAAATCGAAAAAAACATAATTGCAGAGTATTATCAAAGATGTTTTGGTGAAGAATTACCAGAGTCCCTATTAAATATTCAAATTTAATGAACAACAAAACTGAGAGTTTTAAAGAAAAGCTTAGACAGGCTCTACTGTCTACAGCAAGAGTAATCTCAGATGATTTGGGTATCAATCCTAAAAAAAATATTAATAATTCTGAAAAACAAGATTTAATTGAACTAGGAAATTTAAATTCAAAAAACGATTATATTAAGGCTAGAGCGGAAACAGACTCGAAAGCTCTTAAAAAAAAATTTTCTAATGAGTCAATATTTAAAAAAAATTTACCCTCTAACACGTTATGTAAATCACTTTATACGGTCACAGAAAAAATAAGATACGAAAAATTGGGATCAAAAATGTTAAAAGGAATAGAAAAAAATTTAAGGGATAATTATATTCAAATGATCAATCATAAAAGAAAAGATCAAATCAAATCCAAAGATGATGTGCCCGTAGTTGAGGCTTTTGAATTGTATATGTTAAAAAATTTTCATAATATCAAACTCAATTCTTTAACATCAAGAATGTTAAGCTTATGGGAAAAAGATTTTGATAAATCGATTTTTGAACATATAGAATTTTTTAAACAAAATTTAGAAAATCAGAATATTTATAGTTCGAAATTCTCCCAAATACTGCAAGAAATGGACATTTTTCAATCAGAGGAAAATGAGGAAAAAAGAGATGAAAACCTGGAGGATAATAAAGAAAATCAGTCAAGTGAAAATGAGGATAGTGAGGATGAGGACAAAAAAGATCCTGATAAACAAGATGAAACAGAGGCCAGTCTAGATTCAGACTACAATATTGATGAATATAAACTAGATGAACAACTCGTAGATACAGAATCAGACGAACAAAACTCTAAGCAAGTTATCCAAAAGAAAAACTTAAAAGATTTAAATGTAGATTATAAAATTTTTACAACACAGTTCGACGAAATTACAAAAGCCGAAAATCTTGAAAATGCAGATGAAGCAAATAAGCTTCGAAAAACTTTAGATCAGCAATTAATTGGTTTCCAAGATGTTATAACTAAACTTGCTAACAAACTTCAAAGACAATTATTGGCAAAACAGAATAGAGCTTGGGAATTTGATTTAGAGGAAGGATTACTTGATAGCTCTAAGTTACCAAGAATTATAATGGATCCATACAATTCATTATCTTTCAAGAAAGAAAAAGATTTAGACTTTAAGGATACAGTAGTAACACTTCTAATTGATAACTCGGGTTCAATGAGAGGTAGACCAATTACAATCGCAGCTATTTGTGCTGATATTCTATCTAGAACTTTGGAACGTTGCTCAGTGAAAGTAGAGATATTAGGGTTCACAACAAAAAATTGGAAAGGTGGTCAAAGTAGAGAGTTATGGAATAAAAACAATAAGCCAAAGACACCCGGAAGATTAAATGATTTAAGGCACATTATTTTTAAAGGAGCTGATACACATTGGAGACAGTCAAAAGCTAATCTTGGGCTTATGTTAAAAGAAGGTTTATTGAAAGAAAATATAGATGGGGAGGCTATAACATGGGCTTTCAATAGAATTAAAAAAAGAAAAGAGGAAAGAAAAATTTTAATGGTAATTTCAGATGGCGCACCAGTTGATGATTCAACCTTATCAGTAAATTCAGGGGATTTTTTAGAGAAACATTTAAAAAAAATGGTTAAGTTTATAGAGGATAAATCTGAAATAGAAATTTTAGCTATAGGAATTGGTCATGATGTGTCTAGATATTATAAAAAAGCAATTAAGATCACTGATGTTAATGAACTTGGTGATGTAATGATTTCTCAATTAAGCTCGTTGTTTGATAAAAAAGCAAAACTACATTAAATTTTTTTTAAATCTTGATTTCTCCATCTTATACTAACCTCTGCTCCAGTTCTTGTTTTAGAATTTCGACAATTTAAAGAGCCAAAATTTTTTTCAAGTAAGTTTTTACCTATAAATATTCCTAAACCTAAACCAATTTGACCCTTATCTTTATTTTTAAGAGATCTTAAGTAAGGTTCACCTATTTTTGACAAAATTTCGTTAGGATATCCTTGACCATCATCTTCAATAGTAATTTCAGTGTAATCATTGTTGCTTTTAAGGGTTATAAATATTTTTTCTTTAGCGAATTTGTTTGCATTTCCGATAAAATTTCTCAAACCATACATAATTTCAATTGATTTTGAAATTTTTTTTGGACTTGCGTCTTGGTCGAAATTTAAAATAAATTTTTTCTTACTTGTTTCTTTAAATGAATTAACAATTTGATTGATATATTTCTTAAAATATAAGTCCTCATCTATAAAATCATCTTCTTCAATTGGATTTAAAGACAATTTTTTTAAAATTTGATTACATCTCTCAACTTGACTTGATAATAATTCTATATCTGAAGCCAGTTCTGTACGGTCTTTCAACTGATGTTTCAGCTCTTGCGAGATAATTTTAATGGTAGATAAAGGAGTTCCTAGAGAATGTGCTGCTGCTGCTGCTTGACCTCCTAAAGACAACATTTCATGTTCTTGAGCCATTATTTCCTCCATTTTACTTAAAGCTTCTTTTCTTTTTCTAGACTCTGAACCGAATACTATCGCAAAATAATTCAAAAAAATTAAAGCAATTATAAAAGCGACTGGAATGGAATAATAATAATATGGATCGACATGAAAGTGATTATTTAAGGGCGCAGGCAAATCTTCTGAATAAAATGTCAAAAAAGTAATCATTAATATTGTGGTGATAACAAGAAATAAATTAGTTCTAATACCTAAATTTGATGACGCGAAGACACTAGGAATTAACAAAAAAATTACAAAGGGATTTGCTACTCCTCCTGTTAAATATATAAGTGAGCCCAATTGAAATATGTCAATCATTAAAAAAATAAGCGCAGATCTATCTGAAAGTTGAGTTTTGCTGTAAATGAAGATTAAATAAAAATTACTTAAAATTCCAATAAAGATAATTAAATTTGATAACATAAAACTAAAATCAAAATTAAAAAAAAAATAAACAATATAAACTGAAATTAGTTGACCTATTATGCCTATCCATCTTAAAGAAATATAAGTGGATTTTTTTAAAGTATGAAATTTTGAAGTTTCAAAAAACTTCATGATCTAAATATCTAAATTTTGAACATTAATTGCGTTAGAAATTATGAAATCTTTTCTTAATGTCACATCATTACCCATCAAAGTGTGTATCAATTCCTGATCTTTTTTCGAATTTTTTGAATATTGAACCTGAAGTAAATTTCTCGTTTCTGGGTTAAGAGTTGTGCTCCAAAGCTCATCAGGATTCATTTCTCCTAAACCCTTAAATCTTTGTATACTCATTTTGGATTTTTCCATTTCTATCATTTTTGAAAACTCCTTTGAACCTTTCTTAATTTTTTTAATTTCCTTGTTATTAGTCACTATATAATTTTCTAACTCGTCCTCATCCTTGATATATATTCCTTTAGAGCCTTTATTAATTTTAAATAATGGGGGTTGGGCAAGATAGACATGTCCTTTCTCTATTAATTTATTAAAAGGTTTATTATTAAAGAAAGTTAATAATAACGCTCTAATATGAGATCCATCGACATCAGCATCAGTCATTATAATTATTTTTCCATACCTTAAATCTTTTAGATCAATTTCATGAGCTTTTGGATCTAAACCAAGTGCATTAATTAAAGTAATGATTTCATTTGAGGATATCATTTTAGATAATGCCTTCGTTCTTTGATCTGAACCATTTCCATTTCCATTTTTTTTAATATTTAAATCTTCAACATAAGTATTAAGTATTTTTCCTCTCAAAGGTAAAACTGCTTGATTTGATCTGTTCCGACCTTGTTTTGCTGAACCACCAGCTGAATCTCCCTCAACAATAAATAATTCTGTCCCCTCCTGTTTACCAATTTGACAATCTGCTAATTTACCTGGAAGACCACTTAATTCAATAGCACCTTTCCTTCTAACATTTTCTCTCGCTTTTCTCGCTACATCTCTGGCCATTGCAGCTTGTATTACTTTAGTTAAAACTATCTTGGCTACTGAAGGATTTTGATCAAACCATATAGATAACTTTTCATTTACTAATGTTTCGACAATCATTCTTACTTCTGATGAAACTAATTTGTCTTTAGTTTGAGAAGAAAATTTAGGATCAGGAATTTTTGTTGATAAAACGCATGTTAAACCTTCTTTGATGTCATCCCCAGAAATTGTAAGTTTATTTTTTTTAAGAAGATTGTTTTCATTTGCATACTTATTTATTATTCTTGTTAAAGCACTTCTAAAGCCTAATAAATGTGTTCCACCATCTTTTTGATAAATATTATTTGTATAAGGAAAAATGTCCTCAGTGTAGCCTGCATTCCATTTTAAAGAGCACTCTAATTCTACATTATTTTTTTTTCCTTCAATATAAATTGGTTTTCTGAATAAATCATTTCCATTTTTATTTTGTAATTTTTCTCTTTTCTCATCCAAATAATCTACAAATTCTATTAAGCCTCCTTCATATTTGAATTCTAATATTTTCTCCTTTTTTTGACTATCATCAATAAAGGTTATTTTTATACCCTTATTCAAAAAAGCCAATTCTCTCATTCGTTTAATTAGGATATTTGCACTAAATTTGATTGATGAGAAAACTTCTTTTGAAGGTAAAAAAGTTATTTGAGTTCCTGTTTGTTTTGATTTACCTGAAATTTTGAGGGGTGCTTTTGCTTCACCATTACGAAATTCAATAAAATATTTTTTTCCATCCCTATTTATTTCTAAGAATAGTTTTTCTGAAAGGGCATTGACAACAGAAACTCCTACGCCATGTAGTCCACCTGAAACCTTATAAGAATCATGGTCAAATTTTCCACCAGCATGGAGTTGGGTCATAATTACCTCTGCTGCAGATTTTTTTTCTCCTTTATGTATATCTGTGGGGATACCACGACCATCATCATTAATAGTTACAGTTCCATCGGAATTTAATTTTACATTTATATTTTTGCAATACCCCGCTAGAGCTTCATCAATTGAGTTATCAACCACTTCATAAACCATATGATGCAAACCAGTTCCATCATCGGTATCACCAATATACATGCCTGGCCTTTTTCTTACTGCCTCTAAGCCTTTAAGTACTTTAATAGAATCTGCTTGATATGTGTTTTTGTTTGTCATTTTTTTAAATTAAGGAAAAAAAAATTATAACATTTTTTGATAAAAATTGCTCAATTAAAATTACAAATTTCTAATAAAAATCTTAAATAAGGTAGATATATTAAGGCTTATTTGATGGCGGAGAGAATGGGATTCGAACCCATGAAAGAGTTTCCCCTTTACACGCTTTCCAAGCGTGCGCCTTCAACCACTCGGCCACCTCTCCATAAATAAGTCTGAATAATTTTTATCATTTATAATTAGATTTTAACTCGTGAGGTAAGTTAAAGTTTAATTGATTACTTAAATCTAAAAATCTTAATATTTTTGAAATATCTCTGTTTTCATTTACATTGAATATTAGTAAATCTGATTTTCTATCAGTGAAATAATTTGTTATGTCCTTGTTTCTTTTTTCATAAACTTTTATATAATGTGATTTATCATAAAGTAGATCCCAGTTATAAACTAATTGATTGTTTTTAATTTCAGAGATCCAAAGGTTTTTTGTATATTCGTAATAGTAACCCTTTTTAATCCAATCAAATTTTTTTAAATGTTCCTCTTTAACTTGCTTTATATCTTTAAAATTATAACCCATTTTTTTAAAATAAATTAAATGGAAATTACATAAACTTTCAAACCAGTGATTTGATTCTCTGACTGTAAGTATAAATTTACTCTTAGGGAATATTTTATCTATCTTTTTATAGCTATCCCCTTGAGAAAACGGAAGGTCTTGGAAAAAATTATATTTCCAACAAAATTTTTTAATTTTATATTCTTCATTATTAAAATTAAAATCACCTATGACTTCTTCTTGCTTAATTTGAGGCGCAACTCTAAAATTTAAATTTTTAAAAATTCTTGACATTGTGGTTGTACCAGTTTTATTCATACCAATACAAAAAACCTTTGGTTTATTAAGAAAGATACTTATCCTTTTTAAAAATTTCATCAAAAATATGATAGTAATTAAATTCTATTTATTATTTAATATATAACATAATATAGTTAAACCAAAATTTATTTAATAATGACTAAAATTTTCGATTGCATTACTTTTTTTAGTGAAAATTTTATTACAAACATGAGATTTGAGATACTTAAAGAAGTAATTGATTACTTCATAGTATGTGAATCGATTTTTGATCATCGTGGTAACAAAAAGAAAATTAATTTTAAATTGGAGAATGAATACTTTAGAGATAAAGTAATTCATTTAATACATGATAAACCTTTTAAAAATCAAAATGATATTTGGAAAAATCAAGCAGAACAAAGAGAATATATTTTTAATGCATTAAATAAAGCTGATAAAAATGATTATATAATGTTTAGTGATCCTGATGAGATACCTAATCCAAAAATATTAAAAAAAATTAACTTAAAGAAAAAATACGGTATATTTTTACAAAATATGTATTGTTATAAGTTTAACCTCTTTAATAAATACGAAAGTCCCTGGGAGGGAACAAGAATTTGTAAAAAAAAAGACTTAGGTTCAATAGATTTTATGCGGCAAAAGATTATTAAAAAAAATTTAAGTCAACCATTTTGGAAGTTTTATAGGGAAAAAAGTATAGAAATTTTTGAAGATGGAGGTTGGCATTTTAACTCCTTACTTACTCCTGAAGAAATATCACTTAAACTAAAAACATTTGCACACACGGAATTTGCAAAACCTGAGTATTCAAATTTAGAAATCATCAAAAAAAATATAGAGCATAAGAAAGATTTATTTAAAAGAAATCATGAATATATAAGAGTAGACTTAGACAATACTTATCCAAAATATATTTTAAACAATAAGGAAAAGCTAAATTATTGGATACTTTAAAATTTTAATTAATATCAGCCATCTTTAGTTAAATTATTGTATCATCTTATCTAACAGGTCTAATTCAATTTTTATATCACCTTCGTTATTATCAGTGACAACTGGATCCAAATTTATTCTTGTATAGTTGAATTTCAAAAAATTAGAAATCCTCTCACATTTTACACTTCCGTGATTTTTCGGTATTAATTCGAATAATTTAGTGCCTGGTTTAGAAAAAATAATATTTGTTAAAGCTGCTCCATGTGGGCTAATTATGATATCAGCATTCTCAAATAAATAAATTTGCTCACAAAAATCTAATTTACTTGTTTGATAACTTTTAAATCCTTTTTTTTCTAAATATTGAATTACTTCCTGATTATTAATTAATTTACAATGTTTATAAACAGAGTCAGTTCTATCAATAAATATTTTTTTAGATGCTTTAAATTTTTTTCTTAAATCTAAAAATTTCTCTCTTAAAAAAAAGATGCTCCATTCTGGTAAATTTTTGATTTCTTTTTGGATGTAACCACTCTTGTACCATGGGTGGTCGATAGCAATTATCTCTCTAGCTTTTATGTGTCTATATTTATTACTATCAATTAATTTTTTCTCATTAATTTCAAATAATGATAGAATTTGTTTTTGCCAAGAATTTATACCTGGCACATAAAAGTAATCAATTTCACTTAAAGAAAAATGTTCTTCGTAAATTTTCAATTTTGTAACAATATCAAAGAGGAAATGGAAATAATTATTACCACTCCCTCCTTGAACTAAGCTTAATACCTTGCCATCAATTTTCTTTTGAAATCTGTTTGTACCCTGATGAATTACTCTATTAAATTCAACATTTTTTAACTCATCTTTAATTTGTTGAAATGAAATTTCAGGAATTATAAAATTATCTTTGATTATGGCAACATGTTCATTTAGATCTGTAAAGACCCTACCTTCTGGAATAATGTAAATACTATTATTTAAATTGAAATCTTTTTTATCAATTTTGACAATTCTTACCTCAATTTTTTTGAAATTAATTGTTTTTAAATCTCTAGAAATATTTATTTTCCCATAAAAAACTTTAAATATTAAATGAAAACTTTTTTTAAATATTTTTTGTAATATTTTTCTTATTGTCATAAACTTAACTTATAAATCGTGTTCAATTAAATTTACACTTTATGAAAAAAATTATCAATTGGGGTCTTATAGGATTAGGAAATGCCTCATATAACTTAGGAAAGGAGTTTGCAAATATTGACAATTCAAATTTAAAAGCAGTAGCTAGTCTGCAAGAAAAAAAAAGAGAATTGTTTAAAAACAAATTTGAATTAGAGGAAAAGAATATTTTTTCAAATTATGATGACGTTATTAGTCACCCAGATATAGATATTGTTTATGTTGGGTTGCCAAATTCAATGCATGAAACATATTGTTTCAAAGCTTTGAATTTTAATAAAAATGTTCTTGTAGAAAAACCGATAACAAAAAATATTCAATCTTTTAGAGAATTAAAAAGATTATCTTTAAAAAAAAAATTATTATTAGAAGAAGGAATTGCTAACAAGTTTCACCCTTTTTATAAAAAAATACTTAATGAAATAAAAAAACTGAATTTTTCAAAAATAATAAAAATAGAATCAAGTTTTGGAAATGATGCTTTAGGTGGAAAAAAAATTTTTGGATTTAGATTAAAAAAAGTAAATCATAAAAAAAGATTATTTAATAAAGACCTTGATGGTGGATCAATACTTGATGGTGGTATTTATCCAATTTCGTTACTACTAGATATAATGGAAATTTTTAATGACATTACAGACAAGAACGTAATTACAAAATGTGAAAAAAAAATATCAAAAAATATTGATCTAGAATCATCTTTAACTCTTTCTTTTAGAAATATTGAGATTGAACTAAAAACATCCCTTACCAAAAATTTAGAAAATAATTTTATAATTTATACTGATGAAGATGTAATTACACTTAGAAATATTTTTAATATATCTTTGGACAGTGCACTAGAATTTAAAGATAACAAAAATAAAAATCTTTATAATTTAGATAAATTTAACTCTTATCATTATGAAATAATGAGTATATCAAATCTTTTAATAAACCGTGAAATATTTGAAAATAATAATTTAGATGTTTCTTTAAAAAAAATTGAAAATAAGATTAAATTATTATCTGATTGGTTTGAATATTAGATTATCTTATTTCTCTTTATTAATCTTCAAAACTCCAATAAAAGCTTCTTGAGGTATCTCTACTCTACCAAATTGTTTAGATCTTGCTTTTCCTTTCTTTTGTTTTTCTAAGAGTTTTCTTTTTCTATCTGTTGCTCCTCCACCATGAATTTTTGTTAAAACATCTTTTTTAAAACCCTTAATTGTTTCTCTTGCAATAATTTTTCCACCAATTGCAGCTTGAACTGGGATCATAAAATTATGTCTAGGTATTAAATCTTTTAGTTTTTCACAAACTTCCCTTCCTGTTTTTTGAGCAAAATTTTTGTGTATCATCATAGCAAGTGCATCCACTGGTTCGCTGTTAACTAAAATACCAAGTTTTACTAATTCTCCTTCTCTATACTCTAACATTTCATAATCAAAACTCGCATAACCACTTGTCATTGATTTAATTCTGTCATTAAAGTCAAACACAACTTCGTTTAATGGAAGTTCGTAAGTTAATACTGCTCTATTTCCTGAGTAGGAGAGATTAGTTTGTATTCCTCTTTTATCCTGACATAATTTTATTATTGAACCTAAATATTCATCAGGAGTTATTATAGTTGCTTTAATCCAAGGCTCCTCAATTGAATTTATAAGTGTTGGATCTGGAAGTGTTGATGGATTTTGTAAATCTATACATTTGCCACTATTTAGGTTTACTTTATAAACTACTCCAGGTGTAGTTGTTAACAAATTTACATCAAACTCTCGTTCTAATCTTTCTGTGATGATTTCAAGATGTAAGAGACCTAAAAATCCACATCTAAATCCTAATCCTAGAGCTGATGATGACTCTGCTTCATATGAAAAGCTTGCATCATTTAACTGTAATTTGGCTAGCCCATCTTTTAATTTTTGATACTCGGAGCTATCAACAGGAAACAGCCCACAAAAAACTACAGGTTTACTTGGTTTAAAACCAGGTAATGCATTCACAGATGGTTTTGATGCATCACAGATAGTGTCACCAACTTTTGTTTCTGAAAGAACTTTAATTCCTGTAGTAATAAAACCTATTTCACCAGTATTCAATTCATCTATATCTTTTGCCTTTGGTGTAAAAACTCCAACTTTTTCAACTATATAGTCTTGATTGGTAGAAAGCATTTTAATTTTCATATTTTTTTTAAGTTTACCATTAATTACCCTAACTAAAATTACGACACCTAAATAAGTGTCATACCAACTATCGACTAACAAACATTTTAAATCTTTATCAGAGTCACCTTTTGGGCTCGGTAGTTGATTGATAATTTGCTCCAGAATATCATTTATACCTTCTCCTGTTTTTCCTGAGCATGGGATCGCATTTTCAGTATCAATTCCTATAACATCCTCGATTTGTTTTTTTGTTCTATCCAGATCAGAAGCAGGCAAATCTATTTTGTTTAAAACAGGAATGATTTCATGATTAATATCTAGAGCTTGATAAACATTAGCCAGTGTCTGAGCTTCGACACCCTGAGTACTATCTACAATTAATATTGATCCTTCACATGCATACAAAGATCTACTTACCTCATAACTAAAATCTACATGACCAGGGGTATCTATAATATTTAAAATATAATTTTTTCCATTTTTTGCTTTGTAATTTAACTTTACTGTCTGTGCTTTTATTGTGATACCCCTCTCTCTTTCTATATCCATAGAGTCAAGTACTTGTGATTTCATTTCTCTTTCTGTCAAACCACCACATTGATGGATTATTCTATCAGCTATTGTAGATTTCCCATGATCAATATGAGCAATGATTGCAAAATTTCTGATATTATCGATTGTACTCATTATTTTAATTTTAAGATCTAATTTTAGCGCCAGTTTTATTTTGTACTGCTTCTATGATTGAATTATTAATTTTCTCTAAGTCCTTATCGTTCAAGGTTTTTTCTGATGACTGAATCGTTATGCTGATAGCTATAGACTTTTGGTTATCTGGGATATTTTCTCCTTCATAAACATCAAAAACTTTAATATTGCTAATAAGATTTGGATTTACATTAGAAATTACATCTATTAACTCTTGTGCTTCTAAATCTTTATTGACTACAAATGCAAAATCTCGTTCTGATTTTTGAAAATCCGATACAGCAAACTTCAATTTTTGATCTCTCAATGTTTTTCTTGAAATTTTTAAATTTTCTAAAAAGATTTCAAAACCAATTAGATTTTCAGTTTTAATATCAATTTTTTTTAAAATATTCGGATGAATTTCACCAAAATAAGCTGCAACTTTATCTTTACCATGATCTAAGAAAATCCTACCAGATTTACCTGGATGATAATAATTGGGTGTTTTGCTATCAATAAAAAATTGATTAGAATTATAACCTGCTTCGCTCAAAGTTTGTACTACATCTCTTTTTGCATCAAATAAATCAATATTTCTCTCTTTATCGATCCAAGAAAGTCTTGATTTTTTACCGGCTGATAAACCACAAACTACTGTCTTTTGTTGACCTGGGTTTGGACCTGTAAAAACAGGACCTATCTCAAATATAGATAAATCTTTAAAGCCTCTATCCAAATTTTTGCTCATATACATGATTAAATTTGAAAATATAGAATTTCTTAAAACTCCCAATTCAGAACTTATAGGGTTTACAATTTTTACCTCTTTATTAGCTTCTCTAAAGTGATCGTTATAGTTTTTATCTGTAAATGACCATGTTATTGCCTCTAAATAACCCTTTGAAGCAATCGCTCTTTGTAAGAAATGGAATAATCTTTGAGTATGAGTTAAAGTAGATTTAGATCTATTCTTTATTGGGTCTAAAGTTTTTATTTTATCATAACCACTTATTCTTACCAGCTCTTCAATAATATCAATTTGCTGTGAAATATCCGGTCTCCAAGAAGGAACTGTCAACTTTAAAAAATTTTTTTCTTTTTTAATAATAAATCCTAGATCGGTCAGAATTCTTTGCATTTCCTTTTCTGAAATCTTAAATCCAACTATATTTTCAAAAGAATTTACATCAAAGTTTATAGTTTTGGTTTTATAAGACTCAATTTTTTGTATATCGATTTTACTAACTTCACCGCCGCAAATTTCTTGAATTAATGATGCTGCTTTATCTAAACCAGTTTCGATTGATAATGGATCAATTCCTCTTTCAAATCTGAATTTAGCATCCGTATCTAAATTCAATTTTTTGGCCGTATTTCTAATTGATCTTGGATCGAAATAAGCAGACTCTAATAAAATATTTTTTGTATCAAATTCTGTGGCTGATCTTATACCCCCAATAATTCCACCTAATCCTAAAACTCCTTTGTTGTCACTAATGACACACATACCTTTTTCTAACTTATAAATTTTATTGTCCAGTGCTGTAAATTCTTCTCCAGATTTTGAGTTTCTTACGATTATCCCTTTTTCAATTTTGTCAGCATCATATGCGTGTAATGGTCGATTAATATCAAGCATTACATAATTTGTTATATCAACAATAGCTGAAATAGGTTTTTGACCAACTGAAATTAATTTATCTTTGAGCCATTGAGGACTAACAGTATTTTTTACGTTTTTTATTAAACAACTTCCAAAAGTAGTACACCCTTGTCCTTTCTCCTTACTAATCTTAACTTTTAAATTTTGTTTTATTTTTAATTTAATTTGTTTTTGTTTAGATACTATTAACCTTCCAAAACCTGAAGCTGCAAGATCTCTAGCTATTCCCTTTACACCAAGACAATCTGGTCGATTAGGTGTAACAGATAAATCAATAAGATTAGATTTTGATTTTGAAAAATAACTTTCACCAATATTTTTTTCATATTTTTTTGATAATTCGGTAATACCATCGCTCTCATCAGATAAATTTAACTCAGACTCAGAACAAAGCATTCCGTAAGAAGTTACACCTCTAATTTTTGCTATTTCTAATTTTGTGTTAGTCTTTGGGATAATTGCACCTGGAGGTGCATATATGGTAATAAGTCCTTCGCTCGCATTAGTGGCACCACACACAACTTTTTTAAGCTCTTTCTCACCGATGTTTACATCACAAACTTTAAGTCGATCTGCGTTTGGATGTTTTTCTGTCTTGACAATTTTTGCAACTTTAAATAATTGATTATTAGATGAAAGTCTTTCCACACTTTCTACCTCTAGTCCTATATTGGTAAGTTGTTCTAAAAGATTTTTTTCTTTGAGATTAGTTTTTAAATGATCTTTTAACCAATCGAATGTGATTTTCATCTACTTAAGCCTCTATAGTTAGTAGGTACGTCTAAGGGATCAAATCCAAAATGATTTAACCATCTATAATCACAATCAAAGAAAGCTCTAAGATCATTAATTCCATATTTTAACATTGCCAATCTATCAATTCCTATTCCAAACGCATAACCTTGAAAATTAGTTGGATCTACCTTTACATTTTTTAAAACATTTGGATGAACCATCCCACAACCTAGTATTTCTAGCCACTGATCACCTTCCCCTATAATAATTTTTCCATCTTTGATTTCATATCCAATATCAACTTCGGCAGATGGTTCAGTGAAAGGAAAATGACTTGGCCTAAATCTCATTTTTATTTTTTTAACTTCAAAAAATTCTTTGATAAAATAATTCAAACAACCTTTTAAATGACCCATATTTATATTTTTATCTATATGAAGACCTTCAACTTGATGAAACATTGGTGAATGTGTTTGGTCACTATCTGATCTGTATGTTCTACCAGGTGCGATTATTTTAAAAGGCGGTTTGTCTTTTAACATTGTTCTAATTTGAACAGGGGACGTGTGAGTTCGTAACAATCTTTCTTTTTTATCATCAAGATAAAATGTATCATGCATATCTCTTGCTGGATGATTATCTGGAGTATTTAATGCAGTAAAATTGTTATATTCATTTTCAACATCTGGTCCTTCCTCTACACTAAAGCCTATTTCAGAAAATATAGAAGATATTTCATCAATTGTTTGTGATACAGGATGAATTTTACCCCTTACGAATGATCTCTCTGGTAAAGTAACATCAATTTTTTCTTTTTCCAATTTTTCATTGATATTTGCTTTTTGAATCTCGTTTATTTTTAAATTAATAAGATCTTGAAGTTCATCCTTGATTATATTTAGATCAGATGCGAATCTTTTTCTTTCCGAAACATCAATCGAACCTATTTTTTTAAATTGAGATGTAACCAACCCATTTTTACCAAATAGATCTGATTTAATTTGATTTAGTTCAGCTAGATCTAATTTACCTTTTAATTTTGATATAAATTCATCTTTTATTTTTTTTAGATCAGACATTTTTACAGATTATTTCTTCAGCGAAATAAAACAATAGTGAAGATTAATTTAAAGCAGATTGTGCTTTTTGGACAATAGTTTTAAAGGCTTCTGGACTATCGTAAGCTATCTCAGCTAGAATTTTCCTATCAATTTTTATTCCACATTTATTAAGCCCACATACAAACTTTGAATATGTTAAACCTTCGGCTCTAACACCAGCATTGATTCTTTGTATCCAGAGTGATTTAAAATCTCTTTTTTTATTTCTTCGATCTCTATAAGCATATTGCATAGCTTTTTCCATCGCTTGCTTTGCAACTCTAATTGTATTTTTTCTTCTTCCCCACTGGCCTTTAACAGCTTTTAGAACCTTTTTATGTTTTGCTCTACTAGTAACACCTCTTTTAACTCTTGCCATTTTTAACCTCTTAGACTGTAAGGCATATATGATTTGATTATTTTACCATCTTGTTTTGACAGTGTTGTTGTGCCTCTTAGTTTTCTTATTTGTGAATTTGTTCTTTTTATCATACCATGTCTTTTTCCCGCCTGAGCACTAATTACCTTGCCTTTGGCTGATATTTTAAATCTTTTTTTTGCTGAGCTTTTAGTTTTAAGTTTTGGCATAATTGAGCGAGGTTATACAAAGAATGTAATTAATTTACAACTAATATTAGGGGTTATAAAGGCTGAATTACCATAATCATTTGCTTTCCGTCAAACTTTGGGTGCAATTCTACTTTACCAATTTCCTTCATATCTTCCTTTATCTTTGACATTAATTCGTTTCCTAAATGAGAATGTTGTAACTCTCGACCCTTAAACCTTATAGTAAATTTTACCTTATCCCCCTTAGCGATAAATTTTTTCGCATTTTTAACTTTAAATTGATAATCATGGTTTTCTGTCACAGGTCGCATCTTAATTTCTTTTAATGCAATAATTTTTTGTTTTTTCTTTGCTAGGTTTGCTTTTTTTTGTGCATCATACTTATACTTACCCATATCCATAATTTTACATACAGGCGGGTTTGCATTTGGAGCAATTTCAATAAGATCTAAACCTTGACTCTTGGCCATGGATATAGCTTCGTTAGTGTTTAGAGTTCCTAAATTTTTTCCATCACTAGCTATCACTTGAACTTCAGGTGATGAAATTCTGTTATTCGATCTTGGACCACGATCTTTGTTTCTTCTTTGGAAATAATTTTGTTTAAAATCTGCCACTTAATTTGAAGGTGCTTTGTTTAAAGCAGAGAATGTTTTTAAAAATTTGTCTAATTCCATATTTTCTTGTTTATTAGAGTCCAATCTTCTAATGGTTACTGAGTTTGTGTCAACTTCTTTTTTACCACAAATTAACAAAATAGGGACTTTCGCAAGTGAATGTTCTCTAATTTTATAATTTAAATTGTGATTTTTTAAATCAACTAAAGAGCTCATGCCAGCTTCTTTTATTTTTTTTGAAACTTTTTTTGAGTAATCTTCAAAATCTTCTGAAATTGGAATAACAACTGTTTGCAACGGAGAAATCCAAAATGGAAATTTTCCTGCATAATTTTCAATCAAAATTCCAATAAATCTCTCTAGTGATCCAAATAATGCTCTATGTAGCATCACCGGAATCTTTTTTGTTCCATCTTTATCAATATATGAAGCATCTAATCTGCCTGGTAAATTTAAATCAACTTGAACTGTTCCACATTGCCAATCTCTACCAATAGCATCTCTTAAAACAAATTCTATTTTTGGACCATAAAAAGCTCCCTCACCTTTATTTATACTATATTCTAATTTTGATGCTTTTACTGCCTTTAATAATGATGCTTCAGCTTTGTCCCAGATTTTATCTTCACCCACTCTAATCTCTGGTCTATCTGCATATTTTATAGCCACTTTTTCAAAACCTAAATCTTTGTAAATATCTAAAATTAAATTAGTTACATTTAAGCACTCACCAGTAATTTGGTCCTCCGTACAAAAAATATGTGCATCATCTTGTGTGAATGCTCTTACTCTAAGAAGTCCATGAAGAGCTCCTGAAGGTTCATATCTATGTACTTTGCCAAACTCTGTGACTCTTAATGGTAAATCTCTATAACTTTTTAAACCTTGATTAAAAACTTGTATATGTCCCGGACAATTCATTGGTTTTATTGCAAAAACCTTTTCATCAGGAGTTTCTGAAGTGTACATATTCTCTCCATATTTTTCCCAATGACCAGACTTTTCCCATAATAATCTATCTAAAACCTCAGGAGTATTTACTTCCCTATATCCTGCTGCATCCTGGCGTGCTCGCATGTAATTTATCAATTTTTGAAACAAAGCCCAACCCTTTTCATGCCAAAAAACAGATCCTGGGCTCTCCTCTCTAAAATGAAATAAATCCATTTCTTTACCAAGTTTTCTATGATCTCTTTTCTCAGCTTCCTCAATTCTTTTTAAATAATCATCTAAATCTTTTTGAGATGCCCAACCAGTTCCATAAATTCTTTGCAACATTTGATTTTTTGAGTCTCCACGCCAATATGCTCCAGCAACTTTTGTGAGCTTGAAAGCTTTACCAATTTTTCCAGAAGAAACTAAGTGTGGACCTCTACACAAGTCATGCCAAGTATCACCATGATGATAAATAGTTAATTCTTCATTTTCTGGTATACTCTCTATTATCTCTGCTTTATATTTTTCACCTATCTTTTTAAAATGACTTATTGCTTTATCCCTTTTCCAAACTTCTCGTCTTGTTTTAACGTCCTTATCAATTATTTCTGACATTCTTTTTTCAATTTTTTCTAGATCGTCCTTTGTAAAAGGCTCCTTTCGAGCAAAATCATAGTAAAAACCATTTTCAATTACTGGTCCAATTGTTACCTGTGTACCAGGGTATAATTCTTGTACAGCCATCGCCATAATGTGAGCTGTGTCATGTCTAATAACTTCTAGGCCCTCTGGATCTTTTGCAGTAAAAATTTTTACCAAACAATCTTTTTTAATTGAAAAATATAAATCCTTTAATTCACCATCAACACTCATTATTAATGCTTGTTTAAATAGTGATTTACTTATTTTTTCAGCAATATCTAATCCTGTTACCTCTTTTGAAAATTTGAGATTTTTACCGTCTGGTAGAGTAATAGTGGGCATTTAATTTAATAACCTTTTATACTCTGAATAAGTAGAAAAACACATTTTTTCAACATTAAATTTTTTTGTGACATTATTTCTACCCTCTTTGCCTATAATATTAGATTTCGTTTCATCCATTGTTAGTGCTTGGATTATTTTCTTACTAAGAGAGTTTGCATCGCCAGATTTAAATAAAAAACCAGTTATTCCATCATTAATTGTTTCATTTGATCCACCTATATTAGAGGCTATAATTAATTTTTCCATTGATTGTGCCTCTACTGCAATTCTTCCAAAAGCTTCTGGTTCAATTGAAGCTGATACAACTATATCAGAGACTTTATATGCTAATGCCATGTCTTTACAATGATCTATAAATTTAATTTGGTTCATTAAACGGTATTGTTCTGAAAGCCGAACTAATTTTTTTTTATATAAATCTCTTCCTTGATCATTACCAAGTATTACAGCATAAAAAGCTTCATATCCTAGTTCAATGTTAACCAAATTAATCGCCTCTATAAAAAGTTCTTGTCCTTTCCATGATGTGAGTCTACCTGGCATTAAAATTATTTTTTTTTCATCATTTATATTCCATTTTTGAAGTAAATTTTTTTCATCACTTTCCAATTTTGTAGAAGAGTCAAAATAATCTACATTTATTCCTCTAAAAATAACTAAAAATTTTTTTTCATTTGTCAAAAATTCAGAATAATTTTCTTTTATATGAGAAAAAATAAAATTTGATCCTGCGATTATCAAATCAGATCTTACCATGACAGAATTATAAATTTTTTTAAGCTTGCCACTGAAATTATAAGTTCCATGAAATGTGGTAACAAACTTTCTATTAGTTAACTTTGTCGCAAATAAACAAGACCAGGCTGGTGCTCTACTTCTTGCATGAACAATTGAGATCTTAAAAAATAAAATTATCCCGATTAATAAAATTGTATTTATTAAAATCAATAATGGGTTTTTACTATGTACTGGAAGTTTAATTAGTTTTACTTTTTTTTTATCAACGAATTTTGTTAATTCCCCTCCGCTAGTTACTATAAAAGACTCACACCCATTTTCTGGTAAATAATGAGCAATATCATAACATCCAGTTTCTGCCCCTCCGTAACCTAGTTTTGGTATTACTTGCAGGACTTTTATATTAGACGACATACAGTTTGATTATATAATAATAGAGATAACTAATAAACTTTTATGAACAAATTCAATTATCTTAAAATAAATAAATATAAAAAAATCAGATATTTAAAATACAGCCAAAAAAATACAACTTACATTGTTTTTTTACACGGGTTTATGTCTGATTTAGAGGGAAAAAAACCTAAAGCATTTTTAAATTTTGCAAAAAAAAATAAACTTGGTTTTCTTGCACTAGAATATTCTGGTCATGGAAAATCATCTGGTAAATTTACCAATGGGAATATCTCAAAATGGACTAAAGAGACAACTTTATTAATTAAAAAAATCGTCAAAAAAAATAAAATCATTTTAATTGGTTCAAGTATGGGCTCTTGGATCGCTTTAAATCAATTTAATTTTTTTAAGAAACAAATTTTAGGATTTTTGGGGATTGGTTCTGCACCTCAATTTTTAGAAGGTTTAATGTGGAACAAATTTTCAAAAAAAATGAAAAAAGAAATAACAAAAAATGGGATTGTCAACTTAAAGCATGGAAATTATGAATATCCAATCTCTTTACAACTAATTAAAGATGGCCGGAAAAATAAAGTATTTCATAAAAAAATTTACGACAAATTAAAGATTACTATGGTTCATGGACAAAAGGATGAGTCTGTCCCTGTAAGTTATTCAAAAAAAATTTTAAAAATTTTCGTAAATTCAAAAAAAAAATTAGTAATCATTAAAAAGGGTGATCACAGCTTATCTTCACCTAAATGGTTAGGCATATTAAAAAAAGAGTTAAAAATTATAATTAGCTAACTTCTTTAATCTTAGACTTAAATGTAATTGGATTTTTAAGCTTATCAATCATCTCCTTTGGACAAACCTGAACAAAATTTTTAATCTCAACTTCAAAATTTTCAAAAATATTTTTTGATATCAGCGATCCTGTTTCCTTTGAATGTTCTAAAATTAATTCCTTTAAATAACTTGTCCAATAATCTGTTTCAACATTTTGCCAAACAACTGAATCTGGATTTACTTTTTTTTCAAACTCATTAGATTTATCATAGATAAATGCCATACCTCCGGTCATGCCAGCTGCAAAATTGTCACCGACATTTCCCAAAATAACCACTGTTCCTCCAGTCATATACTCACAACCATTTGAGTCACAACCCTCAATAACTGTAGTTGCACCAGAATTTCTTACAGCAAATCTATCACCTGCTTGACCCGCAGCAAAAAGTTTACCTGAAGTAGCTCCATACAGAACTGTATTTCCAATGATTGTGTTTTCATTTGAGATTAAATTACTTTCATCCGAAAGTTTTATCGAGATTGTAGCACCTGACAATCCCTTACCGACATAATCATTTGCATCACCTTTAAGATTTAATTTTAGTCCTTTTGATGAAAAAGCACCAAATGACTGACCCGCAGAGCCTTTGAAATTTAATGTAAGAAAATTTTCATCAAGTTTTTCGTAACCATACTTTTTGTAAAGATGATGTGAAATTCTTGTGCCAACCGCCCTGTTTGTATTTTTGATAATAAATTCTTTCTCAACTTTTTCTAAATTATCTAAAGATTTTTCTATTTCTGGCCAAATTTCCTGGTCTAATGTTTCGGGTACTTTGTTGATCTCTAATGACTCGCAGTATCTTTTATTGTTTCCTGGGTCTGCTTGAACAAATAATGGATTTAAATCCAAATCATCTAAATTTGGTGAAGCTTTATTGACTTGCATTAATAAATCAGTTCTTCCAATGATATCATTTAATGATTTAAAACCTAATTCAGCTAAAATTTCTCTTACTTCAGTTGCAATAAAAGTGAATAAATTTACAACCTTGTCTGGAGTACCAGTAAATTTTTCTCTTAATTTTTCATCTTGTGTACAAACACCTACTGGACAAGTATTTGAGTGACACTGTCTTACCATTATACATCCCATTGCCACTAGAGCTGTTGTAGCAACTCCATATTCTTCTGCTCCCATCATTGCAGCAATAACAACATCTCTTCCAGTTTTAATACCACCATCAGTTCTCAATGTAACTTTGTGTCTTAGATTGTTTAATGTTAAAACCTGATTAGCCTCAGTTAGACCCATCTCCCAAGGTATTCCAACATATTTGACACTTGTTTGAGGAGTTGCGCCTGTTCCTCCATTATGACCCGAAATTAAAATAATATCTGCTTTCGCTTTAGCTACACCTGCAGCGATGGTTCCGATTCCTGATGATGCGACTAACTTAACACCAACTCGTGCTTTTGGATTTGTTTGCTTCAAATCATAAATCAGTTGTGCCAAATCTTCTATCGAGTAAATATCGTGGTGTGGAGGTGGAGAAATCAGTGTTACTCCTGGTGTGGAATGTCGTAGCCTTGCGATTTCTTTTGTTACTTTAAAGCCAGGTAACTGACCGCCTTCCCCTGGTTTAGCGCCTTGTGCCATTTTAATTTCTATTTCATTACAATTATTCAAGTAATTTACAGTCACACCAAATCTAGCAGATGCAATTTGTTTAACTCTAGAATTTGCACTATCACCACTATCCATTACCTTAAATCTTTCTGCATCTTCTCCACCTTCACCACTACAAGAAGCTCCTTTAATTCTATTCATTCCAATAGCAAGTGTTTCATGCGCTTCTTTAGATAAAGCACCGTGGGACATGCTACCACTACCGAATCTTTTTAGTATTTTTTCTATTGGTTCTACTTCAGATAAATCTATTGATGAACCCAATTTTTTTTTTCTAAAATCAACTAGATCCCTCAAATTTATTGGTGGTAAATTATATATACCATCAGCATATTTCTTATATGCCTCATATGAATTTGAGCCTACAGCGCTTTGTAATAAATGAATTAGCTTTCCTTGATATTGATGTGTTTCTCCGTTTTTCCTGTATCTATAAATACCTCCAATTGGCAATATAGTTTCTGTACTTTCAAATGCTTCTTTATGAATTTCTCTTATTTTTTTTTCAATTCCAACTAAACCAATGCCTGAAATTTTCGAGGTAACTCCAGGAAAGTATTCATTTACAACTGTTCTGCTCAATCCTACTGTTTCAAAATTACATCCACCTCTGTAAGAACTTAAAACTGAAATCCCCATTTTTGACATTATCTTCAATAAACCCGCATTAACTGAATTAATGTAGCGTTGTACACACTCATCAAAACTAAATTGGCCAAAAAGTTTTTTTTCATATCTTTGATATAAACTATCAAATGCCAGATAAGGATTTACTGTAGTTGCTCCAACTCCAATTAATGTTGCAAACGAATGAGTATCTATAGCCTCTCCAGACTGAACATTTATAGAAACATAACCTCTTAATTTTTTTTGTATCAAAAATGTGTTTATGGCTCCGACACATAATAACATAGGCATTGGCAATCTTTCAGATGAGAGATTTTTGTCACTTAAAATCAGTTGGGTAATGCCTTGTCTAACTGCAATTTCAGACTCTTTTTGGATCCTGTTAATAGAATTTTCTAAATTGTCATCTTGTGAAAATGAACAATCAATAGTTACTGAATTTTTACCAAAAAAATTAGTGAACTTATTAAATTGTGAATTCGATAGAATAGGGCTATTTAAAACATAAATATTCTCTTTAGTTAAAGTATCAAAATCAAGAATGTTACCTAAATTTCCAAATCTAGTTTTTAAACTCATCACTTTATTTTCTCTTAAAGAGTCAATTGGCGGATTAGTTACTTGGCTAAAATTTTGTCTAAAAAAATGGTAAAGTGGTCTATACTTATCAGATAACACTGCTAAAGGGGTATCATCACCCATGGAACCTGTTGCTTCTTTTGCATCTTCTGCCATTGGATGTAAGATAAGTTCTAGATCCTCTAAGCTTATTCCGAAAGTATATTGTCTTCTCCTTAAGCTTTCGCCATCAAAATTATGTTTTTCATTGGAAATTGACAATTTTTCATCTAGATCAATTATTTGAGAATTAAAATGTTTAAATTCTTTAGCCAAATAATCTTTTATTTGACTATTAGAAAAAACTTTACCTTTTTCAATTCTAACCCCGATAATTTCACCAGGACCAAGTCTTCCCTTGGTTAAAATTTTTTTTTCATTTAAATCAATCATTCCTGTTTCTGAACCTGCAAAGATCATTTTGTCTTTTGTAATGGCATATCTCAAAGGCCTAAGACCATTTCTATCGTTTGCAGCTATAACCCATTCATTGTCTGTAGCTGCAATAGCAGCAGGTCCATCCCATGGTTCCATTGTGCTATTTAAAAAATTAAATAATTGCTGATGACTTTTTGATAATGTCTTATTTTTTTTTGACCATGCGTCTGGTACTAGCATTAATTTAGCTAATGGCGCAGATTGGCCTGATTTATTTAATAATTCAAATACATTATCTAAAGCTGCAGAGTCAGAGACTCCTTTTTGGATTACTGGTTTTAAATTTTCTATGTCTTCGAAAAGTGGGCTACTCATTTCTTGTTCGTGAACTTTCATCCAGTTTTTATTACCTTTATAAGTATTTATCTCACCATTGTGCGCTATGGCCCTAAATGGTTGAGCTAAACTCCAGCTCGGTGCGGTGTTTGTTGAAAATCTTTGATGAAAAATTGCATATCTTGAAATAAATCTTGGGTCTCTAAGATCTAAATAAAAGTCAGATAAAGACTCCGCTAAATATAGCCCTTTATAAATTATAGATTTTGAACTAATTGAACAAATATAAAAATTATTCAATGAGGCATCAAAAGCTTTATTTTCAATTCTCTTTCTTATTTCATAAATTTTTCTCTCTAAGTTCTTATCTAATAAATTTGGATCATTAGGTTTAAAAAGAACTTGTATGATTTCTGGCATGGTCTGAAGAGCTTTTTCCCCTAAAACTTTTGAATTTACTGGCACTTGTCGCCAACCATATATACTAAAATTATTTTTAGTTAGTTCACTCTCAACTATTGTTTTACAACTCTCTTGTGCTGAATAGTCATTTCTAGGTAAAAAAATCATTCCTACACAGATTTCAGAATTATCATAATCGTGTCCGGTAACTTGTATTTTTTCTATAAAAAAGTCTTTCGGAATTTCAACATGTATTCCGGCTCCATCACCCGTTTTACCATCTGCATCAACAGCACCTCTGTGCCAAACTGCTTTTAAAGCTTCAATTCCATACTCAACTATAGCCCTAGATTTTTTTCCTTCTGTAGATGCGATTAAACCAACTCCACAAGCATCGTGTTCCATCTCTTTTGAATAAACATGATTTTTTGTGAGTAACTCTAAATTTTTTTTATAATTTTTCATTAAGCTACTTTTGTTTTTTTTAATTGCATATTTTCTAAATATGTTTTCATAGAAGAAGCTGCATCTCTCCCATCTTTGATTGCCCATACTACTAACGACGCTCCTCTTACAATATCTCCTGCAGCAAAAACACCTTTTAGATTTGTTTCCATCGTATTGAAATCAGTTTTAATTGTTCCCCATTTTGTTACTTGTAACTCTGGTGCATCAAATAATAATGGTAAATTTTCTGGATCAAATCCAAGAGCTTTGATTACCATATCGGCTTTTACCGTAAATTCCGAACCTTCTTTAATTTCTGGTTTTCGTCTTCCTGATTCATCTGGTTCGCCTAATTCAATTTGATTAACAACTAAATTTTCAATTTTATTTTTTCCTTTAAATTCTTTTGGACTAGAAAGCCAAACAAATTCTACACCCTCCTCCTCAGCATTTGCAACTTCTCTAGCAGATCCAGGCATATTTTCTTTATCTCTTCTATATAAACATTTTACCGAGTTAGCTTTTTGTCTTACAGAAGTTCTGACACAATCCATTGCTGTGTCACCGCCACCTATTACTACAACATCTTTTCCCTCAGCGTTTAAAATTCCTTTATCAAATAACTCTACTTTATCTCCTAGGCCTTTTTTATTTGATGCTGTCAAAAACTCCATTGCAGGAAAAATATTACCTAAATCATTACCAGGTAATTCAACTTCTCTTGGTTTATATACACCCGTCGCTATTAAAATTGCATCATGTTTTTTTCGCAACTGTTCTAGAGTTGCATCTTTACCAACTTCAAAATTTTGAATAAATTTTATCCCACCATCCTTTAATAAATTTGTTCTTCGCTCAACTACATGTTTTTCAAGTTTGAAATTTGGAATACCATAAACTAACAATCCACCTGCACGATCATATCTATCATAAACAGTAATCTTATATCCATTTTTCCTTAGCTGCTCAGCAGCTGCTAATCCTGCGGGACCGGCACCAATTATTCCAACGCTTTGATCTTTTTCATATTTTAAAGAAATTGGTTTAACCCAGCCTTGTTCCCACGCTTTATCATTAATATATTTCTCAACTGAACCAATAGTGACTGTTCCATGTCCTGATTGCTCAATAACGCAGTTACCCTCACATAATCTATCCTGAGGACAAATTCTTCCACACACATCTGGCATATTGTTAGTGCTTTGAGATAATTCGTAGGCCTCTTTTAATCTTCCCTCAGCTGTAAGTTTTAACCAATCTGGAATATTGTTGCTTAAAGGACAATGTACTTGACAAAATGGAACTCCACATTGAGAACATCTGCTTGACTGTTCTTCAGCTTTTTTAGTTACAAACTCGTCATAGATCTCATTAAAATCCTCTTTTCTTGTGCCAATCTTTCTTTTAGGTGGAGTTTGTTGACCTATTTTCACAAATTTTAACATTTTATCAGTCATAGAATCTTTAAATTTTCGGCAAATTATACATTGTTTTTAGTAATAAAAGTATTATTTAGGTCAATAGTTATGACCTATAATTAACTTTATTTAGCATAAAATGTGGGAAATTTATTTTTTGCATACCTATTATGATTAAATCGAATTGTTTAAAATGAATATTTTTTAAGTTACGACATCTTTATGCTTCAAGATTTTATAGAAATACTAATTCTTTCTGCGGTCCAAGGTATTTCTGAATTTTTACCTATTAGCTCTTCAGCCCATCTGATCTTAATATCAAATTTTTATGATTTTAGCTCAAGCTCTTTATTCATTGATATTGGTCTGCACTTGGGTTCTTTATTTGCAATAATCTATTACTTTAAAAAAGATTTACTAAATTTAAGAAACAATCAAAAACTATTGGTTTTGATTTTAGTTGGATCAATACCTCTTATAATTTTTGGATATATAATATATTCGATCGAAATAATTAATCTTTTAAGAAATATAGAAATTATTGCATGGACAACTCTATTTTTTGGTTTAGTCCTATTTTTATCAGATAAAAGAGATACTGATCAAAATATATCAACCAACTTAAATATAAAATCAATATTATTCATAGGTTTATTTCAAATTTTAGCACTCATACCTGGTGTAAGTAGAGCAGGAATAACTTTAACAGCAGCTCGATTTTTAAAATTTAATAGAGTTGACTCAAGCAAAATTGCCTTTTTATTATCTATACCTGCGTTAGCAGGGGCAAGTTTTTTAGGTCTTCAAGATGCCGTACAACAGTCTACTGAATTTAATTATTTATTATTGATTGCAGTTACTCTTTCTTTTATCTTCTCATTTATCACAGTCAAATATTTTATAAGATATGTAAGGAATTTTTCTTTAACCATATTCGTAATTTATAGAATTATTATTGCTTTAGTTTTATTATTGATAATTTATTTTCCTCATCAAGGGTAATAATTGAGAAATTAAAACACCACACAATATGAACAAGCACCCTAATATATTATTAAAATCTAAAATTTGACTTAATAAAAACCACGCTGCGATAGTTGCAAATACACCTTCTAATGAAAATATTATGGCTGCTGGTGCGGGTGTTATGTTTTTTTGAGCGTAAATTTGTAAAACGAATGCAAAACCACCTGATAAAATTCCTGCATAGAGTATAGAGTCTATCTCGTTTAGAATATTTTCAATTACAAATTCTTCATAAATCAAACCAATGATAAAAGAAAATAAAGCCACTAATAAAGTTTGAATTGCACCTAATGTTAAGGGTAAGTTATATGTTTTAATAATCATTCCAGTAAATATGATGTGTGTACTCCAGAATAATGCTCCAAGAATGACCAATGTGTCTCCAAGTCTAACTGTAGCATCATAAAAATTAGTTAAAAGATACCCACCAATTAAACATAAAATGACTGAAGGCCACACACTCCAATGCAATGAATCTCTTTTAAATATAAAAATAATAATTGGTACCATCGGAACATAAAAAATCGTAAAAAAAGCAGCATTAGCTACATCTGTATAAAGCAGAGCTACTTGCTGCAATGCCGAGCCTAAAAATAATGATAATCCAATTAAAAAAGATAGAATAGCAAAATATCTAAAACCAGTTTTAAATTCTAATCTAAATTTTTTAGTCTCAAATAAAAATACTAAAGGAAGAATTGCCAAAAACCCCACAAAAAACCTTACAGCATTAAATGTAAACGGACCAATATCATCCATGCCAGTGTCTTGAGCAATAAATGTAGTTCCCCAAATAAATGTACACAGTAAAGCACTTAATAATGAAACACTTTTAGACATAATTTTTATTAAACGGCTAACTTATAAGCAAAATTTTTACCAAGATTTTCTTTTAAATCATTATTAAATCGAGCTGCCTCTGCACCATCAATAATTCTATGATCATAAGATAGGGAAAGTGGCAACATAGTACGCGTTACAAATTTTCCATCCATGAATACTTGTTTTTTTTCTGCTCTTCCTACTCCTAAAATAGCAACTTCAGGATAATTTATAATTGGGGTAAAAAAAGATCCCCCAATTCCCCCTAGGCTAGTTATAGTCATAGAACCTCCGAATAACTCTTTTTTATCAATTTTAAGATCTCTACATTGCTGGCTGATTTTTTTTAATTCTGTGCTTATTAAAGAAATATTTTTATTATCTGCATTTCTTAATTTAGGAACCATCAAACCATGTGGTGTATCCACTGCTATGCCAACATGATAATACTTTTTAACAGTCATTTTGCCATTTTCAATTTGATCGATTGAGGTATTAAAATTTGGAAATTTTTTTAATGATGTTGTTAATGCTTTTACGATGAAAGCTAATGGTGTAATTTTTTTTTTTTCACCAGTATATACGTCCGTAAGAGAAGTTCTAAATTCCTCTAATTCAGTTATATCAGCTTCATCATGATTGGTTACATGAGGAATTTTTGTCCAAGAGTTCATTAAATATTTAGACGACAACTTTTTTACTCTGGGAATGTCTTTAATATCTACTTCTCCAAAATCTGAATGGGAATACTCTAGTTCAATTTTTTGTTCAGTTGTATTTTGATCTTTGAAACTTTTATCAGATTTAGTTGCAATAAATAACTTTACATCACTCTCGGTAACCCTACCTTGCCTTTCACTACCTGGGACTTTGTTGATATTAACTCCAAGTTCTCTCGCAAATTTTCTAACTTTTGGTGAAGCAGATGCTTTTGTAGAAAAATCTTTAACTATTATATTTTCAGTCTCATTGGTTTTTTTTACATTATCTTTTTTTATTTCTTTTAGTAATTGACTTTTCGGTAATTCTTGTGCACTTATTTCTTTTATTTCTTTCTCACTTTCAATTTCAATTATTTTATCACCTTCCGATACCTTGTCTCCAATTTTAACATTCAAAGAAATTATGGTTCCATCATCAGAAGATGGTATTTCCACGCTTGATTTATCACTTTCTATAGTTATCAGTGGATCATTCTTTTTTATTTTTTGACCTTTTTTAATTAAAACTTCGATGACTTCCACATCTTTAAATTCACCAATATTTGGAACTTTTATATCTTTCTTTGACATTATAATTTTGTCGGCATTGGTTTATCTTTATCAATTTGATACTTCTTTATTGCCTCTTGAGCGTATTTAGAGGCAATTAATTGTTCTTTAGATAAAACACTTAATCCATATGCAACAACATGTTCTTTATCAACCTCAAAGAACTTCCTCAAATTTTTTCTGGTATCACTTCGACCAAATCCATCTGTTCCTAATGAGTAAAAGCTCTTGTTAATATAAGGTCTAATTTGGTCTGAATTCATCCTCATATAATCTGATGCGGCCAAAATTGGACCTTCAGTTTTGCCTAAACAGCTTTCAACATATGATTTTTTTGGTTCTTTTTCAGGATTTAACAAATTATATCTTTCTACCTCTAAGCCATCTCTTCTTAATTCATTGAAACTAGTTACGCTCCAAACTTCACTATCAATTTGATATTCCTTTTGTAATATCTCCGCACCAGCTATCATTTCTCTTAAAATTGTGCCTGATCCTAGAAATTGAATTTTAGTTTTTTTATATTTGTTAAATTCTTTAATTTTATACATTCCTTTTAAAATGCCTTCTTCACATGATTTTTCAGTTGGCATAGCAGGATGTGGATAATTTTCGTTCATTGTTGTAATGTAATAAAAAATATTTTCTTTCTTCTCATGCATTCTTTTCAATCCTTCTCTAAAGATTGTTGCTAGTTCATAATGAAATGTTGGATCATAAGACTTACAGTTTGGAATAGTTGATGCCATTAAATGACTATGTCCATCTTGATGTTGTAAACCTTCTCCTGCTAATGTTGTTCTCCCTGCAGTGGCTCCAATTAAAAACCCTCTTGATTGACTGTCTGCTCCTGCCCAAGCAAAATCACCTATTCTTTGAAAACCAAACATTGAGTAAAAAAGATAGATAGGGATCATTTCAATATCATGATTTGTGTACGAAGTGCCTGCAGCAATCCATGAAGACATTGCACCTGCCTCGTTAATTCCTTCCTCCAAAACTTGTCCGCTTTTTTCTTCTCTATAAGAACTTAATTGTGCTGAGTCCTCAGGTTCATATTTTTGTCCTTCGTGAGCATAAATACCAATTTTTTGAAAAAAACCCTCCATACCAAATGTTCTCGCCTCATCAGGAATGATTGGTACTAATCTTGAAGCAACATTTTTATCTCTCAGAAGATTAGTAAGCATTCTTACTAATGCCATAGTAGTCGACATTTCTTTTTTACCTGTAGACTCTTTCATATTGTCAAAAATGTTTTTCGGAGGGGCTTTAATGGGTTTTGCATATGTAGTTCTTTCTGGGATAAATCCTCCTAATTGAAGTCTTCTTTCTTTGATATATTTTATTTCAGGTGAGTTTTGGTCTGGCTTATAATATTCAATATTTTGCACCTGTTTATCAGTTAGAGGAACATCAAACCTATCTCTATAATACATCAAATCGTCTATATCTAATTTTTTAGTTTGATGGGTTGTATTCACACTCTCTCCACTTTTGCCCATTCCATAACCCTTTATGGTCTTAGCAATCACAACTGTCGGGCTTCCAATATTTTTTGAAGCTTTATCATAAGCTGCAAAAACTTTGTGAGGATCGTGTCCACCTCTATTCAATCTCCATATATCTTTGTCTGAAAGGCTTGAGATTAACTCTTTAGTTTCAGGATACTTACCAAAAAACTTTTCTCGCACATAAGCTCCATCTCTTGCTTTCATTGCTTGATATTCACCATCTACAGTTTCATTCATAACTTTAATTAAATGACCAGTTTTATCGTTGGCCAATAGCGGATCCCAATAAGAACCCCAAATTACTTTGATAACATTCCATCCAGCTCCTCTAAAAATACCCTCTAATTCTTGTATAATTTTTCCATTACCCCTTACAGGCCCGTCTAATCTTTGAAGGTTACAATTGATTACAAATATTAAATTATCTAATTTTTCTCTAGCTGCTAAACCAATTGCTCCTAAAGACTCTGGTTCATCCATTTCCCCATCTCCTAGGAAAGCCCACACTTTTCGTCCTTCATCTTTAATTAGGCCCCTATTAATCAAATATTTCATATATCTTGCTTGATAGATAGCTAACATTGGTCCTAAACCCATAGAGACTGTAGGAAATTGCCAAAAATTTGGCATCAACCAAGGATGTGGGTAAGATGATAAACCTCCTGGATTAACTTCTTGTCTAAAACTATCTAATTGTTTTTCATTAAGTCTTCCCTCAAGAAATGCTCTCGCGTACATACCTGGAGCGCTATGTCCTTGAAAATAAATTAAGTCTCCTCCAAATTTATTGTTTTTTGCTCTCCAAAAATGATTCATTCCCACATCATAAAGCGTAGCTGCAGATGCAAATGTTCCAATATGTCCTCCAAGTTCAGGAAATTTTTTATTTGCACGAACTACCATTGCTGCAGAATTCCATCTTATCAATGACCGAATTCTTCTCTCAATATTTTGATCACCATTTGATTTTTTCTCTTCATTTACTGGAATTGTATTTATATAGGGTGTGTTTTGAGTGTAGGGAATATTTGCACCCTCCATATAAGCTTTATTAATTAATTCCTTTATTAAATAATGGGCTCTTTGATTTCCATCTTTTTCAATTACTGCAGTGAGTGATTCTAACCATTCATTGGTTTCTAATGGATCAATATCGCTGTCATTAACTACTTGAATTATTTCTGGTTTTTTTCTCTCAATATTATTTGTATGGATGATTTGCTCTTGTTTTTTTTCCAACGATTTTTCTGCTTCCTTAATCAAATTTTCAGTGTCTTTTGGAATAGTTTTTGTTGTAGAACGTTCTTCATTTGACCCTAAAATATTCAGAATTAAATCACCTTTTGAAACTTTATCACCTACTTTAACTTTTATTGTCTCAATTATGCCTGATAACGTTGAAGGTATTTCAACACTCGATTTATCACTTTCTATAGTAACTACTGGATCATTCTTGGCAATTTTTTGGCCTTCTTTGACAAGCAATTCAATGACCTCTACATTTTCAAAGTCACCTATATCGGGAACTAATAGTTTTTCGCTCATTTAATATTTAGATCTTATACACTATATAATTTTACTTAATTGTTAATTTTAACACATTCTGCTCAATTTTTTGACACTCTTCTTAAGTATCCTTTGAAAAATGATAAAAAAGTTATTAAATACACTCTTGCATTCAAATGAAAGCACTTACATTGATGCTAAAATTTGGATACAAAAAATTCTACTTGAAGAGAAATTTAAAAAAAATTAATTCTTAAATTCTCTCAACACATATGGCTATGCCCATTCCACCACCTATGCATAGTGTAGCGCAACCTTTATTCTTTTTCTGTTTTATCATTTCATGAATGAGAGTGACTAATATTCTGGCACCTGATGCTCCTATAGGATGACCTAAAGCTATAGCTCCTCCATTAACATTAACTTTATTTTCATCAATATTTAACTCACGTATTACTGCAATACTTTGGGCGGCGAAAGCTTCATTGATTTCAAATAAATCTATTTCGTTTAAATTCCATTTTGCTTTTTTTACTGCTTTACGAACAGCTTCTATTGGTCCAAGACCCATTAACGTTGGGTCAACACCAACTGAGGCCCATGAAATTATCTTTACTAAAGGTTGGATTGATTTTTTTTTAGCCTCTTCAAAGGTTGTTAATAACAAAGCAGCAGCACCATCATTAATTCCTGATGAGTTTCCAGGTGTCACTGTCCCATCTTTTAGAAATACTGCTTTTAGCCTTCCTAAATCTGATTTATTAAGATCTTTTCGTGGATGTTCATCTTTCTCAAGATTGATACCAGATTGATTTATCTTAATTAGTTCTTCATTGAATCTATTAGTATTAATTGCAATTTCTGTTTTTTTTTGAGAATTTAAGGCAAAGTCATCTTGTTCAACTCGTGAAATATCAAATTTTTTTGCAACATTTTCAGCAGTTACACCCATATGATAATTATTAAATGCATCTATCAATCCGTCGTTTATCATTGTATCTATCAAATGTTTCTCTGAAATTTTTTTATTATCTCGATAAAAGATTGAATGTGGAGCTAATGACATGTTTTCTTGACCACCTGAAATAACATTTTTTACCTCTCCTAATTTAATTGATTGATAACCTGAGATTACGGCTCTAAGTCCAGAGCCACAAACCTGATTTACTATATGGGCTGGTTTAGAGATATGTATACCTGCATTTATTGCAGCTTGTCTTGCAGGATTTTGGCCTCCACCAGCTGTAAGCACTTGGCCCATAATTACCTCATCAATATCATTTTTATCTAATTTACTTTTTCTTAAAATTTCTCTAATAACAATTGATCCCAACTTATCAGCACTTAATTCTTTAAGAGACCCCTTGTAAGCTCCAATTGGTGTTCTAATAGCCTCCACAATTACAACTTCATTGATTGAATTATTCATAATAATTTAAATTTGTCTTAGCATTAAAATACACTAAAAAATGATATAGAATAATATATAAAATTTAAAAATGCGCCTGTAGCTCAACTGGATAGAGCGCTTGGCTACGGACCAGGAGGTTCTGGGTTCGACTCCTAGCAGGCGCACCATTAATAAGATAAATTATGATGAAATGGCTGATTAGACCCTCTCTTCAAATGTCTGTGATTTATTTTTTTATAATTATTCTTATAATTTTACTTACTTTAACTTTTATACTTTAAAAAATTATGCCAAATTCATTTGAACAAATAAGTTTAAAACATGGTTTTATGAAACATAATGGTGGTGTTATGTTTAGAAATATCTCTGAAAATGAATATGAATTTAAAGCAGTTATAAACGAAAATCATTTAAATGCTGCAGGTATAACTCATGGAGGATACCTAGCAGCTTTGATAGATGCTGGAGCTGGAACAGCAGCACATCGTAGTGTCCAAAATGCACCATGTGTAACTATTTCATTAGATCTTAAATATATTAGTGCTTCAAAAATTGGTGATGAAATTATAGGTCATGTAAAAATTTTGAAAAAAACTAAAACTTTAGTGTTTTTATTTTGTGAATTAAAATGTAATGACAAAACAATAACATCTGCTTCTGGAGTTTGGAAAATTCTTAAAATAAAGTCTTAACAATTTGTGTTTAATAGTAATTTGTACAAAAAATCATATTGTGTTAGAATTAAATTCTTAAGAACTTAAAATGAGAACTTTTTATAGAACGATTCGGTCATGTTTTAGTCTATTTTTGTTCTTTACGAGTAACTATATCTTGTAGATAAAAAATTTAACATACCAAAGATAGAAATGAATAAAAATAAAATCACAGCAGTGCTCGGTCCAACAAATACTGGCAAAACCCACTTAGCAATAGAAACAATGCTCTCTTTTGATACTGGAATGATTGGTTTTCCATTAAGACTTTTAGCAAGAGAAGTCTATGACAAAGTTATAAAAAAAACAAAATATGATGAAGTTGCTTTAATAACTGGTGAAGAAAAAATTATACCTTCAAATGCAAAATATTTCTTGTGTACAGTAGAGTCGATGCCAATAGATAAAAATTTAGAATTTGTAGGTATTGATGAAATTCAAATGTGTGCTGATCATGAACGAGGTCATATTTTTACAGACAGATTGCTTAATATGAGAGGAAGTAAACTGACAATGTTTATGGGTTCAAACACAATTAAAGGAATAGTCTCAAAATTAAATGACGATGTAGAATTTATAGATAGGAAAAGATATTCTAAACTTACTTACTCAGGTCACAAAAAGATTTCACGTATTAATAGAAAAACAGCGATTATAGCTTTTTCAACTGAAGAGGTTTATGCAATAGCAGAATTGATAAGAAGACAAAAGGGAGGAGCTTCAATTGTAATGGGATCTCTAAGTCCAAAAACAAGAAATGCACAGGTAGATCTTTATCAATCTGGTGATGTCGATTTTTTAGTAGCTACTGATGCAATTGGAATGGGTATTAATATGGATTTAGATCAAGTATATTTTTCGAATTTAAAAAAATTTGATGGAAAAAAATTAAGAAAACTTAATCTTTCAGAAATAGGTCAAATTGCAGGTAGGGCAGGTAGATACCTTAATGATGGTAACTTTGGTATAACAGGGAATTGTAAAGAGATCACAGCTGAGGAAGTTGAACTTTTAGAAAATCATAAATTTGAGGATATAAGAACAATATTTTGGAGAAATTCAAATTTGAATTTTAATAACCCTGCTTCATTGTTAAAATCACTCGAGGAAAAGCCAGATAGAGATTGGCTAAGGAAAATTCATGAGTGTGAGGATGAAAAAGTTTTAAAATATTTTATCAGAAAATTGAACTTACATAATATTCCAAATGTAAAAGAGACATTGAAATTACTTTGGGAATGCTGTCAAATTCCTGATTTTGTAAAAAAAACCTATGGAAATCACATTGACGTTATTGAGAAAGTATTTAATTTTTTAAACAGTGATAAAGCAAAAATTGATGACAATTTTATGCATTTACAGCTAATGAAACTAGATAAATTAGATGGAAATGTAGATTCTTTAGCAAATAGAATTGCAAATGTCAGAACTTGGTCTTATGTTTCTAATAAAAATAATTGGGTTGAAAATCAAAATTACTGGGTTGAAAAAACAAAATTCTTAGAGGATAAACTTTCAGATAGACTTCATGAAGAACTTACTAAAACATTTATTGATAAAAGAGCAAGTGTACTTGCAAGAGGTTTAAAACAAGATATGGAATTTGATACTAAGATTTTAGAAAATAATAATGTAATGATAGATAATCAGTTTATTGGTAAAATAAATGGACTGAAATTAGAGCTTGATCTAAAAAAGGGTGCACTTGAGACCGATATTAAGTCACTTAAAAAAGCTGCAAGAAAAACTATAGGACCAGAGCTCGAAAAAAGAATCCAAATGATAATTGATACAGGGTTAGTTGAATTAAAAAATGATTTTAAGATATATTGGAATAATGCAATAATTTGTAAATTAGTTCCTGGTAAAGACTATTTAAGTCCCGATATAGAGTTATTAGTCGATGATATGTTGGAAAAAAATCAAAGAATTAAATTAATTTCTTATTTAAAAAAATGGTTGAAAAATAAAATTTCAACTATTTTAAAAACTCTCTATGATTTAAAAAATTTAAAAGATGAAAACTCTTCGATAAAAGCTTTAGCATATCAACTTTATGAAAATAATGGTGTTTTAAAAAGAGACCAAGTATCTGAGTATTTGAAAAATCTAGGTCAAAACGACAGAAAAATTTTAAGAGATCTAGGTGTAAAATTTGGTAGGTACCACGTTTTCTTGTTTAAATTGATAAAACCAGAACCAGTTTCACTTAGAACTTTGTTATGGAAAAATCATAATCAAAAATATCTGAATTTAGAACCACCAACGTTTGGTTTGAATTTTGTAAATGACAATAAGATTCAAAACAAAAATTTTATGTTACTTTGCGGATTTGAAAAATTTAACAACTTTTATATTAGAATTGATATTTTAGAGAGATTGTTCGTTCAAATAATTAATTCGGACACAAAGGAAATTAAAGAAATAAAAATGATACCTGAAATGCTTAATCTATTAGGATGTAATAAAGATGACTTTAAGGAGCTGTTAAAGGCGATGAGTTATAAAATCTTAGAAAAAAATAATGAAATTTTTTTTAAATATTCGCCAAAAAAGAAATTTAAACACAAAAACAATAAGAATGTGAAAGAAAATCCTTTTAAAATTCTTAAAAATTTGAATCTTAGTTAGAGTTATGTTTTTTAAAAAAGAAAAGAACCAGAATAATGATATGGCGAAAGTAGCTGCACTATTAATACATGCGGCCAAAATTGATGAAAACTTTTCTAAAAGTGAGGAAATAATTATTAAAAAAGCTCTATTACAAGTGGGTGCGAGTGACCAGAATTTAGAAGAAATATTTATAGAAGGAAAAAAAATTGAGGAAAACTCAAATCAAATTTTAGAGTTTACAAAAGAAGTAAAAAATATGGAAGAAAGTAATAAGAAGAAAATAATTGAAGCACTCTGGAGAATTATTTATTCAAATAATGAAGCTGACATATATGAAACAAGCCTGATGAGAAGACTTAGTGGATTATTATATATTGACAGTAAATTAATGGGCGATATTAAAGAAAAAATTAAAAACGAAATATCATCATGACCTACATAGTAAATGACAAGTGTATAAAATGTAAATTAATGGATTGTGTTGATGTGTGTCCAGTAGATTGCTTTTATGAAGGTAAAAATATGCTTGTAATTAAACCGGATGAGTGTATAGATTGTGGCGTTTGTGAACCTGAGTGTCCAGTAGATGCTATTAAAGCAGATACTGAACCAGGAAGTGAAAAATGGCTTGAGATCAATAAACAATATTCTGAAATCTGGCCAAATATAAGTGAAAAAAAAGATCCACCATCGGATCATGAAAAATATAAAAATGAGCAAAATAAGTTTGAAAAATATTTTAAAGAAAACCTTTAAAAAAAAATCAAAACCTAGGACTAAAATTAAATCAAAAACAACTAAGAAGACTTCTAAGTCAATAAAGATTAAACAAAAAACTACTAAAATAAAAAAAGTTACAAAAATTCAAAAAAAAAACAAAAAAAAAAATGAGCAAACAGAGCAAAAAACAGATAACTTAAGAATTCCCAAAAATAATGAATTAAAGCCTGAGATAAAAAAAGTAAAAAAACAAAGTTCAGAAAAAAGAGAATATAAAATTAAAGATTATGTGGTTTACCCTAAACACGGGGTGGGTCAGATTACTGAATTTAAGAAAATTAATATTGGTGGAATAGATGTAGAGACTTACATCATAAAATTTGAAAAGGATAAAGCTAATGGAATGGTACCCGTAAATAAACAATCACATTTACGTCCACTATCCACGATAAATCAGGTTAATAAAAGTATCTCAATATTAAAAAGTAAACCAAAAATTAAAAGATCTATGTGGAGTAGGAGAGCTCAGGAATATGAAGCTAAAATATCATCTGGTAAAATTTATGAACTTGCTGAAGTTGTTAGAGATTTGAATAAAGGTGATGATTTAATGATAGATCAATCTTATAGTGAGAGACAACTTTTTGAAAAAGCCTACGATAGAATTCTTTCTGAATTTCAAATTGTATTGGATACTTCAAAAGAGGATACTCAAAAAAAATTAGATAAGGCACTCAAAAGAAATATCAGTAAGGAAGTAAAAGAGGAAGTTAAAACGACTAAATCAACTACTGAAAGTGATTTACCAGTAGAAGAGCCGATTTCAGAAGTTGATGAACAAATCGAGGAATAAAAAAAACGCCTCTCACACAAAAAGTTATGAGAAGCGTTTTTTATAAAGAATACTAAGTTATTATCTTCTTCTTCTTTTTTTAGCTTTTTTCTTAGCTTTTTTCTTAGCCTTCTTTGCTTTTTTTCTTCTCTTAGGCATCTTTAGCTCCCTTTTTAGTTAAACGAATCAAAATGATTCGTGATTACTTATTTTTATTTTTTTATATACCTTATGTCAAATCTTTAATTAAAGTTAAAAATTTAAAAGTAATTTTTAAATTTAATAAAACTTTTATTTTTTTAATAGTGTAAAAAAGTTAATGTTTATGCGCTTTATAATCAATAAATTAAATTGAATTAATAAAGTTTATCTAACTCATCTTTATATTTTTCTAAAATTTTTTTTCTTTTTAACTTTAAAGTTGGGGTTAACATTCCATTGTCAATTGTAAATTCTTCTTTAATTAATTTAAATTTTTTAACTTTTTCAACTAAAGATAAAGTTTTATTTAAGTTATCTAAAAAAATTTCAATTTCTTTTCTATTTTCATTACTCTCAGAAACAATTAATGCAACTAAATAAGTTTTTTTATCTCCATAAACAAAACTTTGTTTAATTTTTTCACTTAAACATAATAAATTTTCAATTTTAGATGGTGAAATGTTGTCTCCACCAAGACTAACTATTATTTCTTTCTTTCTATCAGTAATTTTTAAATTTCCATCTTCTGTGATCATTCCAATATCACCAGTGTACAACCAACCATTCTTTATGACATCATCTGTCTCTTTTTTCATGTTCCAATAACCAAGCATAACATTTTCACCTTTGACTAAAATTTCACCATCCTCAGCTATATCTACTTGGTTTGTTTTAAAAGGAGGCCCTACTGTATCGATTTTGATCTTTCCAGGAATATTACAACTTACAACAGGTGAGGCCTCTGTAAGACCATAACCTTGGAGAGTTGGCAATCCTATTGCATTTAAAAATTCTCCAATTTTTTGGTCTAAAGCACCACCTCCAGATACAAAAGCCTTTAGTTTTCCACCAAACTGATTTTTAATCTTTTTTCTAACTAGTTTTTCACAAAAAAAATTAATTAATTTTTCTCTAAATGTTAAATTCTCATTATTTAGTTTTTTGGTACCAAGTGAGATAGTGGATAATATCAATTTTTTCTTAAACCCTTTTTGTTTCGAAAAATTCATTGAAATTTTACTGTACAAATTTTGATAAAATCTTGGGACAGCTGTCATAATCGTAGGTTTTGCAATGGACATATTGGATAGTAACTTCTCTAGACTTTCAGCATAATAAATTTTTGCACCAAGTGAAATTTGAACAAATTGAACTGCATGCTCATATGAATGAGATAATGGTAACCATGTTAAAAAAGTAGGTTCACTATCCTGAACTAATTGATTTAATATTTCTTGAGCTCCTTCACAATTTGATAAAATTCCCCCATGACTGAGCATTACCCCTTTAGGATTACCAGTCGTTCCGGATGTATAAATTATACAAGCAAGATCTTTCCTTTCAAGATTTTGATTAAAACTTATATGACTATCTGATTTCTTTTTTTCTAAATATGCATCGAATATATTTTCTATGTTTTCAACTCTTTCATTTATATTTTCAATAGATAAAACTTTAATCTCTTCTGAAATAAATTTTTCAATTTTTTTTAATTGGATTTCATTAGAGACGATACAAATTTTTGGCTTACAATCATTAATGATGTATTCATAATCTTTCTCTGAATAAGTTGTAAAGAGTGGAACCGTTACTCCACCTGCATTCATAATCGATATATCAGAGATAAGCCACTCTGGTCGGTTTTCAGATAATAGTATACATCGGTCTCCATCAGCTAAATTTGTTCTTAAGTATTCAGACAAAATTTGAATTTTTAACGCAACTTGTTTCCAAGTCAAAAAATTTTTTTCATTTTCTTTTAACCATTTTAAAAATGACTTATCGGCAACTGAGTTTATTTCTTTATACTTTGTAAAAAAAAGTTCTACTAGACTGTTTATTCTATTTAATTGCATAATTTGGTGGGCGAAGAGAGAATCGAACTCTCACTTCTTGCGAAACACGATTTTGAGTCGTGCGCGTCTACCAGTTCCGCCATTCGCCCAGATTGTTTAATAATTTATTAAATAGTATAAGAACTAAAATTATATTAAAACCAAAAAATGTTTAAAAATCTTTACAAAAAATGTTTAGATTTAGCAGGTCACAAAAGTTCTAAATATTACTTAGCAATTGTTTCATTTGTTGAAAGTTCCTTTTTTCCTATTCCTCCTGACGTTATGGTTGTACCGATGGTAATCTCCAAAAAAGAGGATTTTAAAAAAATTTTTTTTATAACAACAATATTTTCAGTTTTAGGTGGTATTCTCGGATATATTATTGGAGCATTCTTTTTCGAGTTTGGAGCACATATCATGAATTTTTATGGTTATGAGGATAAACTATATAATTTAAAAGAAAGCTTAATTAGAAATGATGGTTTTTATGCTTGGCTAGGAATACTTTTTTTAGCAGGTTTTACCCCTCTTCCTTATAAAGTTTTTACGATTGCAAGTGGTTTAATAGGTTTTAACTTTTTAATTTTTGTTTTAATAAGTTTAATTTCTAGAGGGTTAAGATTTTTTTTAGTGTCATATCTCTCTTATAAGTTTGGAGACTTGTTTAATGAATTTATGGATAAACATGGGTCAAAATGGTTTACGATAATTGGGATATTAATTGTTATTGTTGGATTAGTGGTTTATCTAATTTTTAAATCTAATGTTTAATTTAAAAGCTGAATTTTATTTAAAAATAATTTTTTTATTTAGCTTTATTGCTTTAATTTCTGCTTTTTTTATAGAATATATTCTTGGACATCAGCCTTGTAATTTATGTTTAATAGAGAGAATTCCCTATGGATTAAGCATTATGATAATAATGGCGATCTTTTTAATTAAAAAAAATCAGAAATTCTTAGTTATGTTATTAATCCTTACTTTTATCTTCTCTTTTGCAATTTCATTTTATCATTTTGGAATTGAACAAGGTTTTTTTCAGGAGTCATCTGTTTGTGGAGTAAAGAGTTTGACAGAAATTGTCACTAAAGAAGATTTGCTTAAACAATTAAGTGAAAAAACAACAAGTTGTAAAGATGTGACATTTAGGATTTTTGGATTATCACTCACAAGCATTAATATTGTAATTAGTTTATTGTTTATTATAACACTTTTAAAAATTTTTAAGAAATATGAAAAAAACAAATAAAAGAGTACAGGAATTTATTAGAGTTGATCATGCTGGTGAGAGAGGTGCTGTCAAAATATATGAAGGCCAATTGTTAGCTTTAAACACTATTGTAAAAAATGAAAATTTAAAAAAAACAATTGAAGATATGAAAGAACACGAAATAGAACATTGTCAATTTTTTGAAAAAGAAATAAAAAAAAGAAATATAAAACCAACAAAATTTTTACCCTTATGGGATTTACTAGGTGTTGGTTTGGGTTTTGGCTCTACATTATTAGGCAAAAAAGCTGCAATGCTATGTACAGCATCCGTTGAAGAAGTTATTGATAAACATTATTTAGATCAAATTAATCAGCTTGGTCCTGAAGAGGAAGAATTAAAAAAGAAAATTACAAAATTTAGACAAGATGAATTAGATCATAAGGATATTGCTTATGAAAAGGGGGCAACAAAAAAAGGCTTTTACGCTATAATGGACAGAATTATCAAAACTGGATCTAAATTAGCAATAAATATTTCTGAGAAAATTTAATTTTAAGCTTCTAGCTCAACATCCCAATATAAATAGTCCATCCAACTTTTATGTAAATAATTAGGAGGAAAATTCTTTCCATTTCTATGTAAATCTTCAGTTGATGGTTGATAAGGATATTGATTAAGTTTCATTCCTGAAGATTTTAATAATTTTCCACCTTTTTTAACATTACATGCTGAACATGCTGTTACAACATTATCCCAGTGTGTTTCTCCACCTTTTGATCTTGGTAACAAATGATCAAAAGTTAATTCCTCTCCACTTCCACAATATTGACAAGAAAATTTATCCCTTAAAAAAACATTAAATCTTGTGAAACTTGGTTTGGATTGTGGAACTATGTAATCTTTAAGAGCAATAACGCTTGGAAGCTGCATTTTAAATGACGGACTTCTTACAATTCTATCATAACTACTTACTATAATTACTCTATCTAAAAAAACTGACTTTACTGTATCTTGCCAAGACCATAATGATAAAGGGTAATAGCTTAAAGGTCTATAATCAGCATTTAAAACTAATGCGGGACATTTTTCTAATGATATATCTTGTTCAATAAAGTTATTCATTAGTTAATTTTAACTTAAATAAAAAATGATTTCAATATTAAGAACTCATTTTATTTTTTTTAAAATATAATTTAATGCTATGCTGGAAGCTTCGATGGGAATATGATGGTCACAATTCTTAATTAAATGGGTCTCTATTTCAATGTTAGATCTGATAAAGAAATCTTTTGCCTCTAACATATAATTGGGTGAGACAACTTGATCAGAATCACCATGAATTAAAAGAATATTTGTTGATGTTCTCTTTCTTTGCTTGAGATCCTCTTGATTAATAATCTTACCAGAAAAACCTACAACACAACTAAATTTATTTTTAGATGTAAGTCCTAAATTAATTGACATCATACATCCTTGGCTAAAACCAGATAAACAAATTTTATCGTTTTCTAGATTATATCTAATTTTTACTTCATCTATGAATTGATTGAGTTTTTTTTCAGCCTTGATTGTCTCATTTAAAATGTATTTTGGATCATCTTTTGTAAGATCAAACCATTGATACCCTGATGGATTTATTGGACAAGGTTCATGCCCATTCGGGCAGAGAAAAATTGTATTTGCAAGGTGCCTTTTCCAATTTAATGAAAGCATACTTATATCTTTACCATCACCTCCGTACCCATGTAGTAAAATGACTGCGTTTTCAATTTTCACATCTTTTTCTGGTTTTATAATGGTTGTATCAAGGCAAAATGTCATAGTAATTGATTTATGTTTTTTTATCTATAAAAGAGCCTACTATAATTTTATGATTTCTGGAATATTAGTAAAAATTTTATCTATAATCTTACTAGTGGCTGTTGGTTTAGTTCTAATTCTTGGTATTGGAACTTTATTTAAAGGTGGAGAAACAAGTAAGAAATACTCTAATAAATTAATGCAGTTAAGAGTCTTACTACAATTTATAGCAATTGTAGCTTTAGTTGCTTTTGCATATTTTTTTAAAAATTAATTAAAATTACTTAACCACTTAATAAATTTTTCATCAACAAAGTCGATTGATCCAATTATTCTTGCAAACTCAAGTCCATCTTTGTTAAAAAGTATAGTTGTAGGAAGACCTCTTAATTTGAATTTCTTTGCCAATGTATTGGGCGAGTCAAAATATATTTCTAAATTTTTTATCTTCAAATCTTCAAAGAAAGTTAAAGATTTTTGAATAGTATCCTTGCCAATATTTATAGGAAATATCTTTAGATTATCTAAATTTGGATTTTCAGCTAACAAATCTAAAGATGGCATTTCATCTTTACATGGAGCACACCAAGTTGCCCAAAAATTCAATAAAACTAGATTTCCTTTATAATCATTTAAGTATAATTCTTTATTTTTAATGTTTAAAAACGTTATATCACTGTAATTTTTTAACTCTTTACTAATGACTAAATTTTTTATATCGGATGCGTCACTAGCAAAAGAATTTGATAGCATTAAAAAAAATATTATTAATAATCTCATGTTAAATAGGTATAATTAATTATCATGGTAAAAAATAAAAACAACCAGACAATATGGAATACAAGAATTAAAAATAATTCTTCTAATCTCTCACAAAAAATAGGTAGCTCTATTGATGTAGATAAAAGACTGTATAAAGAAGATATAAATGGTTCTATTGCTCATGTAGAAATGTTATTTAAACAAAAAATAATTTCTTTTAGAACAAAAAATAAAATTATTTATGGACTAAATAAAATTGAAAAAGAAATATCCAGTAAAAAATTTGAATTTAATAAAAAATACGAGGACATTCATATTAATATCGAAAAACGACTGTTTCAAATAATTGGTGAAGAAGCGGGTTATGTTCACACAGCAAGATCTAGAAACGACCAAGTAATAACCGACTTTAAGATCTGGATTAAATCTGCAAATCAAAAAATTAGCGTGGTGTTAAATAACGTAATTAAAAATTCAATTAATTTAGCTGAAAAAAATATAAACACTATTATGCCAGGTTTTACTCATTTAAAAAATGCACAAGCAGTTTCATTTGCACACTATCTAATGGCATACGTAGAGATGTTTAAAAGAGACAAAGACAGATTTAAGAATAATTTAGACAGTCTAAATGAAAACCCATTAGGTGTTGCTGCATTATCTGGCACTTCTTTTAACATTGACAGGAACTATACGACAAAAAAACTTGGTTTTGAAAAGCCTACGAATAATTCAATCGACACTGTAGCAGATAGAGATTTCGTTTTAGATTTTCTTTATAGTGTTTCTGTTTGTTCGTTGCATTTATCAAGAATTTCTGAAGAATTAATTATCTGGAATTCTGATGGTTTCAATCTAATTAACCTCTCAGATAAAATAGTAACTGGTTCATCAATAATGCCACAAAAAAAAAATCCTGATCTTTTAGAGTACTTAAGAGGTAAATCTGGAATTACTTTTGGTAATTTATTTTCAATGTTTACTATATTAAAAGGATTGCCTCTTTCTTACTTCAAAGATCTTCAAGATGATAAAGAAATTATTTTTAGATCATATGATGTTCTTTTTCAAAGTTTAAAAGTATTTAATGAAATTCTTAAGAATGTAAGTCCTAATAAAAAAAGAATGCTTGAATTGGCATACTCAGGTTACATTACTGCAACAGATTTAGCAGATTACCTTGTTAAAAATAATTCAATGTCTTTTAGAAAAGCTTATCAAAAAACAGCTTTGCTAGTGAATTTAGCTGAAAAGAGAAAGAAAAAACTAAACGAATTATCATTGGAAGACTTAAAAAAAGTAGAGCCCGCATTAACAAAAGATGTCCTAAAAGTGTTTGATTTAAAGAATTCTGTCAATTCAAAAAAATCTTATGGTGGAACATCTTTTGATAATATCAAAAAGATGATAAGGAAATATAAAAAATTAAGATGATTAAAAAAATTACATTTGTTATTTTAGTTTGTTGTTCTTTAGTTTCTTGTGGAAAGAAAGGTGATCCTGAATATAAAGCCTTAAATCAAGAAATTAAAATACCAACAATTATAATTAACAAAACTTCATGAAATACATTAACAAAAGACTAACATTGGAAAAAGTCAACTTCCAGAAGATTGCTAAAAAATTTGGAACACCTTTTTATTGTTATTCATATTCAAAATTAAAAGAAAATGTAAAAAAATTTAAAGAAAATTTTAAATCTTTTTCACCTTTAATTTGTTTTGCAGTTAAATCGAATACTAATGTTAATTTAATTAGAGAAATTAAAAAATTTGGTTTAGGAGCTGATGTAGTTTCTTTAGGTGAGCTTATGATGGCCTTAAAAGCAGGAATAAAACCAAATAAAATAGTATTTTCTGGAGTTGGAAAAACTTCTAGTGAACTGAATTTTGCAATAAATAAGCAAATACTGCTCATTAATGCTGAGTCATTGAGTGAAATAATGGAAATAAATAGACTTGCAAAATTAAGAAATAAAAAAGTTAGAGTTGGGGTTAGACTTAATCCTAATACCGATGCAAAAACACTAAATCAAATTTCTACAGGGAAAAAAGAGAATAAATTTGGAGTAAATAAAAATACATTTAATAAAATTGTTAATTTCTGTAAAAGTTCAAAAAATGTGGACTTAAAATGTTTGAGTGTTCACATAGGAAGCCAAATATTAGATCATGAACCATATGGAAAAATGCTTAAAGCTGTTAGCCATATATTAGACAAGACTAATCATCAATTCGAATTTATTGATTTAGGTGGAGGTATGGGAATTAAATATTCTGATAAAAACAAAAAGCTTAATTATAAACAGTATAACACTGCAATTAATAATTTTCTCAAAAAACATAAAGTAAAAATTATTTTTGAACCTGGTAGATCTATAATTGGCAATACTGGTATGTTAATTAGTAAAGTCATTTACATTAAAGACAGTGGTAAAAAAAAATTCATAATTTTAGATGCTGCTATGAATGATCTTATGAGACCCGCATTATATGGGGCATTTCATAGGACTTTACCAGTGATAAAATCTAATAAAATATCAAATAAACCTTATGAATTCGTTGGTCCAATTTGCGAAAGTACTGATAAATTTATAACTTTAAAAAAATTTCAAAAATTAAAGGAAAAAGATTTAATAGCTATATGCGATGTTGGCGCCTACGGTATGTCTTTAAGCTCAAATTATAATTTAAGACCTAAACCAATAGAATTATTAATTAAAGGTTCAAAGATTAATGTAATTAGAAAAAGACAAAAGTACACGGAAATAATCTAGCTTTTAACACAATGTTAAGAAACTTTATATTTTCATTATTTTTTTTTACAGGAATTATTATTATTTTAATAATTTTTTTGCCCTCATTTTTCTTTCCTAAACAAGTAGTGTTATTTGGTGGTAAGCTAATGGGTCACTGGACGAGTTTTTGCTTAAAATTTTTTCTTTCAACAAAAATAATAATTAAAGGGACTGAAAATATTATTAGAGATGAAAAATTTTTTATAGCAGCATCACATCAATCAATGTTTGAAACATTCTTCCTTCAAACTTTATTTAACTCGCCAGTATTTATTCTTAAGAAAGAATTATTATTCATACCTATATTTGGATGGTATCTGAAAAAAATTGGATCCATATCAATTAAAAGAGGTCAAATTACAAAAGATAATCTCAGTTTTTATGATGAAATTTCACGTGTAGTTAGTAATTCAGATAGACCTTTGATAATTTTTCCTCAAGGAACTAGAGTTTTACCTAATGAAAGACCGCCTTTTAAAAAAGGAGCCTCTAGAATTTATGAAAAACTTAAAATTGCTTGTCAACCAATTGCAATTAATTCTGGATACGTCTGGCCTAAATCAGGGAGAAAAATTAGTAATAGAACTATCACTGTATCTATAATGCAACGAATAAACAATGATTTAGAAAAAGAGACATTTCTTAAAACTTTAGAAGATAAAATTTACACAGAACTAAATCTTATAAATTAGCCTTTCATGGGCATTACTACATAAATACTATCAAAATCACTAGGATCTTTTATTAAAGCTGGCGATCCTGTATCATTTAAAAATAACTCAATTTTTTCACCATCAAGCTGTGAAGCAACATCTATTAAATATCTCGAATTAAAACTAATTTCTAATTCGTGATCAAATTGAACACCTAAAGTTTCATTGCCATCACCACTGCTAGTATTATTAACAGAAAGATTTAATGTACCCTTAGATAGCTTAAACTTAACTCCATCTTTTTTATCTAGTGATACTGATGCTACCCTATCAATAGATCCTAGGAATGACTTAAGATTTGTCTCTAATTTTTTTTGATTATTTTTTGGGATTACTTGTACATAATTTGGAAATTTTCCATCAATCAATTTAGAAATCAAAATACTATTAGTTAATTCAAACTTAATTTTTGATTTTAAGTTAGATATTTTAAGGTCACCATCATAATTGTCTAGTAAAGAGCAAAGCTGGAAAATAGTTTTTTTTGGAAGAATAATTGGTTCAAAATTTATTTTTTCACTTAATCTTATTTTTGAAATTGACATCCTATGACTATCAGTTGCAACAGCAGTCAAATAGATCTTATCCTCAACTTCAGTTTGATGAAAATATATACCACTTAAGTAATGACGAGTTTCATCATTCGATATTGAAAACTTACACTTATTAAGTAATTTTAAAAAGTGTTTTGAATTAATTGTAAAAGTATTATCGTTAAAATTTTCGTCAGTAAGCGGAAACTCTGAGGAATTTATACAATTTAGATTAAATATCGATTTTTCTGACTCTAGTTGAAGTTTGTTTCCGCTATTCATTGATAAGTTTAATTTTTTGTCTGAAGAAAATTTTCTGACGATATCAAACATAATTGATGAGGTTGTTGTTGTATTTCCCTCCTCTAAAATTTCAACATTTTCAATTTGATGGATGAAAATTAAATCAAGATCTGTGGCTGTTATCGTTAATTTTGAGTTACTTGCATCTATTAAAACATTAGAAAGTATCTGCAATGTACTTCTTTTTTCTATAACGCCTTGACAATAACTTAAGGCTTCTTGAAGCTCCTTTTGATTAACGTTAAATTTCATCCTTCTTTATTGTACAAAATAATATTTTTTAATTTATTTATATTATCATTCATGTCTGGATTTTTTTCTTTTAATTTTTCTATTGTTTTTACAGAATGAATTATAGTCGTATGATCTCGATTTGAAAATTCTCTTCCAATTTCTGGTAGTGATTTTGTAGTTAAAATTTTAGTTAGGTAAATAGCTGTCTGTCTTGGTCTGACTAAATATCTCGATCTTCTTGAGGATAACATCTCATTTTTACTAATTTTGAAAAATTTACAGACAATTGTTTGTATTGAGTCTATTGTTACGTTATTTTCTGTTAAATTTAATAAATCTTTCAAAATAATCTTGGTCTCGGACAGACTTGGAAGTTTGTTATAAACCCTGGAAAATGAAACTATACGATTTATTGCTCCAACTAATTCCCTTACATTAGCAGTGATTTTATTACTTATAAAATCTTGAATTTCATCTGTAACATTTACCTTGTCAGCATATAGAGTAGTTAATTCATTTATCTTGTGATCGATGATCTTTCTTCTTAAATCATACTCAGGTTTTTGAATGTCTACTACTAGACCTCCAGAGAATCTTGACTTAATTCTTTCTTGAATTCTAGATAGCTTGTTAGGTGGTCTATCAGCTGAAACAATTATTTGTGACTCTTTATCCAAAAGTGCATTAAAAGTATGAAAAAACTCTTCCTGCATAGCTTCTTTACCATTCATGAACTGAATATCGTCTATTAATAAAACATCTGTATTTCTAAAATACTCTTTAAACTTAACCATATCGTTAGATTTAATTGATTTTACAAATTGATACATAAACCGTTCAGCTGAAATAAACATCACTTTTTTGTTTTTACTCATTTCGTAGCCTATAGAATTTAGAAGATGAGTTTTACCTAAACCTACGCCTCCATATATATAAAGCGGATTATAATGAGAAATATTCTCAGACACCTTTAAGGAAGCTTCAAAAGCTATTTTATTACTTGAACCAATTAAAAAGTTTTCAAATCTTTTATTAGGATCTATTCGACTATACTGGAGATGAGAGTCTTTAATAAATGAGACTTTTTGAGTCCCTTTTATTAGATTAAGATCATCAAATTTTTCACTTTTTGTATGCTTTTTTTCTAAAATCTTAAATTCTATCCTGATAATTTGTTTTTTATGTTTTTTGATAGTTTGCAGAATTTGATCCAGGTACCTTGAAGTGATCCAATCACGAATGAACCTGGTAGGTACATTTAATAAGATATAATTATTAAACTCTTCATGTAAATCAATTTTTTTTATCCAACTTTCATAAACTTCTATTCCCAATTTGAGTTTTAATTCAGACTGAATTAGTTTCCAATCAAGATTAATCTTTTCAAAACTTTTATTAGTGTGCGTATTATTCATTTTTTTTGGAGTGAATCCAGTTACATCAATAATGATGGGTATTGCAACAAATTATTTTGCAAAATTGAAAATAAATAAAATCTGGGATTGTGTAAAAATTTTTTTTCAAAAATTTCTTTGACAAATTTTTTTTTTGTGTATTAAAAAATAAATAAAATTTATAATTGAATTAAATATAATGTTTTTTTACTAATTCTAAATATTGTAATCAAAGATTAACGCATCATATATGAAGCGTATTCTTTAAGTTGAATCAACTTCAGGTATAGAAAATTATAAGGAACTTATTTTTTTTGTAATTCTTGATACATTCCTAGATGCATTTTGTTTTTTTATAATTCCAGTTTTAGCAATCTTCATTAACTCGGAATTCAACTTGGGTAAGAACTTTAAAGCTTCAGATTTTTTTTTATTTTCAATCAGAACGTTCATCTTTTTTAATGCAATTTTGTATCTACTCTTTCTCGCTTTGTTAACCGCAGTTTGTTTAGATATTCGTCTAATTCTTTTAATTGCTGATTTTGTATTAGCCATAATTTGCAGGGGTATATCCACTTAAATAGGCCTGGTCAATAATATATTTAATATTTTTGACATATTTCACACAAAAACGTTGATCTATTTGATTGAGTTATTTTATTAATTATTCCCGAACAACTAAATCTTTTACATTTTTGTTTATCTCTACCATAAACCTTAAACTCTTTTTGAAAATTACCTTGGTCACCTTTAGTATTTTTAAAGTCTCTTATGCTTGATCCACCTTTTCTTATAGCATTTTGTAAAATTTTTCTTGAATTTATAACTATCTTTTTGCATTGATTTTTTTTTAAATATTTAGCCGGTAATAAGGGATTAATTTTTGATAAATATAAAATTTCACTCGCATAAATATTTCCAATTCCAGATACAAAATTCTGATCTAATAAAAAATTTTTTATATTCTTGTCTTTTTTTTTAAAATAGCTAATCAAATACTTCGAATTAAATTTTTTATTAAAGGGTTCTGGACCATAACTTTTAAACTTTTTTTTTAGACTTTTAGAATCACAAAAAAATTGAAAATAGCCAAATCTTCTAGGGTCATTATAAATTAACTTGATATTCTTAAATAGAAATTCAACATGATTGTGATTTTTGGGCAAATTTGGTGAATTATAAAAACTAGCGTTAGTGGGAAGATTGTTTTTTTTATTTTTAATAATGTGAATTGTTCCTGACATTCCTAAATGGACTATACAAAAACTTTTATTTTCCAGCTCAATAATCAAATATTTTGAGAATCTTTTGATATTTGAAATAAATTTATTTTTTAGCTTTTTTTCAAAGGAGGTTTCCAATTTAAATCTTAAGTTTCTGTTTCTAACCAAAACTTTATTGATTTTTTTACCTTTTATATTTTTTAATAAAGATTGTCGGACTATTTCTACTTCTGGTAATTCTGGCATTTACTATTATATTAAATGAATAATTAATTAAAAATGCAACAACATCTTCAAAATAAAAAAGGTTTAGTTCAGGGCGTATTTAACCAAGTTTTTGATAGATATGATTTAATGAATGATTTTATGTCATTTGGAATACATAGACTGTGGAAAAAAAACTTAATCAATATGATGGGACCATCAAAAAATAAAAGCTTGGTTGATGTTGCTTGCGGTACTGGAGATATAGGGAAACTTTATCTAGATAACACTAGTATCAATAATCATATTACTTGCATCGATCCAAACAGAGGGATGGTATCTAAAGGAAAAGAAAAGCTAAAAAATTATAAAAATATAAAATGGATAATTTCCGGTGCAGAAAAACTCCCCCTCAGAAATAATTCATTTGATTTTTATACGATTAGTTTTGGCTTAAGAAATACAAAAAATCTAGATAAATCTTTATCAGAGGCATATAGAGTTTTAAAAAAAGGTGGACGATTTTTTTGTCTAGAATTTTCCAAAATACAAAATAAAAACTTAGAACTTATCTATAAAAATTATTCAAAATTAATTCCTTTAGTTGGTAAGTACGTTGTTGGACAAAGAGAACCTTATGATTATCTTATTAAAAGTATTGATAATTTTGTCAATCAAGAGGAGCTTTTACAATATATGAAAATGAGTAAATTTCAAAAATGCAATTACAGAAACTTCACTAATGGAATAGTATCTATACATAGTGGTTGGAAAGTTTAATGATAAAAAAAATTATAACTTTATTTAAACTTGGACGAAAAATAGCTCACTCAGACATATTAGAGATAGTCTCAAAATTTCAAAAGCCTCCATTAGCGATCACATTACTATTTAAATTTTTAGCAATATCTTTTTCACCTAAAAAAAAGAACTTAATTAAAAGTGAAGGCGAACGATTATCAGACTCATTAGAATCTATGGGTACAACTTTTATTAAACTTGGACAATTTTTAGCTACACGACCAGATATAATTGGAGAGAATCTATCAAAACAACTTGAAAATCTTCAAGATAAGTTGCCACCATTTTCACTTATACAAGCTAAAGAGATCATAAAAAATGATTTAGGACAGGAAACATATAACTCAATTATCAATTTAAGTGAGCCTGTTGCCGCGGCCTCAATAGCTCAAGTTCATAAAGCTCAAATCAACGATAATGGAACTATCAAGGATGTTGCGATAAAGATTCTTCGTCCGAACATTAAAAAAATTTTTAATGAAGAGATTGATGCAATTATGCTTTTTGCTTTTTTAGTGGAGTCATTTATTAAAAAGACAAAAAGATTAAAGTTAGTTGAGGTAGTTTTTTTACTTAAAGAAATAACAAATTTAGAAATGGATTTAAGATTTGAAGCAGCTGCAGCTAACGAATATGCGGAAAATACTAAAAATGACGTTGGATTTAGAGTTCCTGAGATCTATTGGAATTTTACAAATGAAAATGTAATGACATTAGATTGGGTTGATGGAATTTCTATCAGAGAAACTGAGGAATTAAAAAAAAGAAATTTAAATACTGAAAAAATTGCAAACGACATTATTCAAAATTTTCTTAGACATGCAGTCAGAGATGGATTTTTTCATGCTGATATGCATCAAGGAAATATATTTATAGATAATAATGGTCATATAGTTCCGATTGATTTTGGAATAATGGGTAGACTCGATAAAATGAGTAAAAGGTTTTTAGCAGAAATATTATTTGGTTTTATTCAAAGAGATTATCGTAAAGTAGCAGAAGTACATTTGGTTGCTGGACTGGTTCCTAAAGAAGTTCCAATTGATGACCTTGCTCAAGCCCTAAGATCAATTGGAGAACCAATTTTTGGCCAAACAGTAAAAGATATTTCTGGTGGAAAATTATTAAAACAATTATTTGATGTTACAGAAAAATTTAACATGCAAACACAACCTCAACTTCTGATGCTCCAAAAAAACAATGGTTGTTGTGGAAGGGGTAGCCAGAAAATTAAATCCAAATACAAACATTTGGACTACATCTAAACCTGTTCTAGAAAATTGGTTAAGAGAAACAAAAAATCCTATGACCACAATTAATGAAACAATTCAAAGTACTTCTGAAGTGATTAAAAGATTACCAGAATTTCCTGAGATAATGGATAAAGCTAATCAAGCTCTAACATATTTAGCTAGTGGTCAAATTCCACAAAATTCAAACTCTTATAACGCTTTAAATACAAAAAAATCAGAAATGACCGCTTTTAGAAATCAATCTGTTATTGGCTTTTTAGTGCTTGTAATTTTTGGTCTATTGGTATTTTAATTCACTCCATGGGTAACTTGAATAATAAAAAAATTTTATTAATAATTTGTGGAGGTATAGCTGCATATAAAAGTCTTGAAATAATCAGACTTTTAAAAAAGGATGGTGTAATTATAAAAACAATTCTTACTAAAAGTGGTGCTGAATTTGTAACACCTCTTTCAGTTACTTCGTTATCTCAATCTAAAGTTTATCAGGATCTTTTTAATTTAGAAAATGAAGTAGAAATGGATCATATTAGTCTTTCACGATGGGCAGACCTCATTTTAATTGCCCCTGCAACAGCTAATACAATATCTAAACTTGCTAGTGGAAGTTCAGACGATTTAGCTTCAACTGTTGCTCTTGCGTCAAATAAAAAAATTTTTATTGCTCCTGCGATGAATGTAAGGATGTGGGAACATCAATCTACTAAACAAAATATAAAAAAACTTAAAACCTATAACTATGAATTAATTGGCCCTGAAGTTGGAGATATGGCATGTGGAGAATATGGTGAAGGTAAAATGTCAGAACCAAAAGAGATAATAAATAAGCTCAAAATTTATTTTAAAAGTTTAAAACAAAAAAAAATAAACTCAAGGCAATCGTGACTGCAGGACCAACCAAAGAGTATATTGATCCGGTAAGATATATATCTAATAAATCAAGTGGTAAACAAGGGTATGAAATTGCAAAATCATTATCAAAAAAGGGTTTTGAAACAACTTTAATTTCAGGACCAACAAATTTAGAGATAAATAATGATATCAATTTAATCAAGGTTGAAACTGCTGAAGAAATGTTTCAATCGACACTTAAAAGTTTGCCAGCTGATGTTGCAATATTTTCAGCTGCAGTGTGTGACTATAAAGTTAAAGTGACTTCTAGAGAAAAAATAAAGAAACAGGATGAAATTAGTTTAGAATTAGAAAAAAATGTCGATATTCTTGATTATATCTCTAATCATAACTCCTTAAGACCAGAACTTGTGGTAGGCTTTGCAGCAGAAACAAATGATTTGGAAAAATATGCTTATAAAAAACTAAGTGAAAAAAATTGTGACTGGATAATTGCAAATGATGTATCAAATGAATCAATTGGTTTTGACTCAGATTTTAATGAGGTATCAATTCTTTATAAAGATAAAAAAATAGAGAGACTTAAATATAAATCTAAATCAGAAATCTCAGATGAATTAGTTGAAAAAATCATTAATCATTTAAGCTGATGATTAAAGTTTTAGTAAAAAAATTAAAACCTTCTGTAAAATTACCATCGTATAAAACTAATGGTGCATCTGGCATGGACCTAATGGCATATATAGATAAATCAATTGAATTAAAGCCAGGAGAGTCATGCCTAATACCAACTGGATTATCAGTTGCATTCCCAAAGGAATATGAAATTCAAATTAGACCAAGATCAGGATTAGCTGCAAAAAATAATATCAGTGTTTTAAATACACCTGGTACAATTGACAGTGATTATAGAGGAGAAATAAAAGTTATTTTATTTAATCATGGTAACAAAAACTTTAAGATCAATAATAACGATAGAATTGCACAAATGATTTTAACTCCAGTTATAAAAATGGATTTAGAAGAAAAGGATGAACTTCCTGAGTCAGTAAGGGGGACAGGGGGGTTTGGTTCAACTGGTAAATGAGAGAAAGTCTTAACAAATCTCAAATTGAAAGATACTCAAGACAATTAGTTTTAAAAAATATAGGTGTGAAAGGTCAAAAAAAAAAATTTTATCCTCTAAAATTTTAATCGTCGGTGTTGGAGGTTTGGGTTGTCCTGCTGCAGAAAATCTAGTAAGAGCTGGTATTGGGTATATTGGTCTTATTGATAATGATATCGTAAATCTTTCTAACATTCATAGACAAAGCTTATTTACATCTAAAGATATTAAAAAATTAAAAGTTAGTGTAGCAGCAAAAAAAAAAAAGAGAAATAAATCCATATACCAAAATTAAAACTTACAAATCACGACTCGATAGGAATAATATCAAAAATATTATTAAAAATTATGAAATTATAATTGATGGGTCAGATAACTTTAAAACAAAATTTTTAATTAATGATTATTGTAAAAAATTAAAAAAAAAATTAGTAACAGGGGCAATTAGCAAATTTGATGGCCATGTATTTACATTTGATTTTAACGACAAAAAAACAGCTTCTTTAAAAAGTTTCTACCAAGAAACTGAGATATCAGATGATGACTTAAATTGTGAATTTGAGGGAATTCTAGGCACAACTGCATCAATTGTTGGAACAACCCAAGCAAATGAGGCATTGAAAATGATTGTAAAAATTGGGCAAAACTTGAAAAATCAAATATTAATTATAGATCTTTTAAATCTTAATTTTAGGAAAGTTAAATTTAATAAGAAATAAAGTTCACTAAATAATGAAACAATTATATTTTTTAATTTTAATCTTGTTTTTTTTTTCCATTGAATGTTTTTGCAGATGACACTTTTCTCTCATTAAAAAAAAATAAAGTTAATGTTAGATATGGTCCAGGATTTGAATATCCTATTAAATTTATTTATAATAAAATTAATTTACCTATAAAGCAGATCGATAAAAAAGAAAATTTTAGAAGGATTATTGATCTAAAAAATAATAGCGGATGGATACATGTCTCTCAACTCAAAAAAGTAAATTCCATTATACCTAAAATAGATAAAATCTTATTTAGTAAACCAACAAATTTTTCAAAGCCTCTAGCAAAAGTAGAAAAGGGTAGAGTTTTGTTGATTCAAAATTGTAACAATAATTGGTGTAAGATAAAAACTGGTAATTTCAAAGGCTGGATTAAAGTAGAGGATTCTTGGGGTCTTAACTAATCTTTATAACCCTTATTAAATTTTATCGTAGATTATTTTTGTTGCTCACAAACATCCTTAATTACAGGAGCATTTGCACAATCTAAACATTTTGTTTTCTGAACAATACAACCATCATCAAGGACTTCAACATCAACAATTTTATCACACTTTGAACAAGTTGAAGAAATTGTTAGTCCACATTTTTTACAATTATAATTTTCTGTTTGCATAAGAAAAAAAATAATCATAAATAAACTTATTTCAATTATTATTCATGCGAATGATTATTATTAGCGTAATTTTTTTTGAGAATGATTACTAATTGCTTTTTTTTTAAGGAATATTTAATCTTCTTGTTTTTTTGACTTACTTATCCACCATTTATCTAAAATAAAATACCAAATTGAATTTGCAATTGGTTCAACAATGGCATCAGTAAGAGCAATTTTAAAAGATACGTCCGCAACTAACATTAAAACAGTAATCGCGATTGCAAAATGTCCGATTGTATAAATTACAGTTCTAAGTAATGAACCTTTATTATTTTGATAAATATTTTGAGATGCTTGAAATATGCCTTTAGTTATTTCCATTAGTTTTTGAAAGGACTCTCAAGAACACAAGCCACTAGGTGTACTCTAGCCTGTTCACCTCCATTAAAAAAATTATGATATTTTGTATTATTTGTAATCCATACTTTCCCATCTGCTGGTAAATGTTTAGCAACATTTTCTATAACCATTGAACACCCTTTGTTTGTAATTATAGGCACATGAAGTCTGCATTCTGGATCTTTGTGCCAACTCAAAGTTGATCTAGGCTCCTTTAATAAAAGCCTAACCCTTCCTAATTTAAATCTCTTGCTTAAAACTTTGTAAACTTCTGCAAAGTATGTATTTTCAAATTCAGGTATTAATTGTGTATATTTAGACTCATCTATATCAACATCTCTTGGAACCTCTTTTCCAGTTTCATCTGCAATTGTCCAATATTTTCCTCTAATATTGCTCCCTTCAATCGAGCTCTTATCGTTTGGAATTTGGTTTAATGGAATTGCACCAAAATGTGTAACGCCTGGTGTATTAAATTTTTTTAATTTCAAAATTTTATCTAAGTCGTCTCTTAACTTTGAAATGTCAAAATTTAGATTTGGAACTTCGTAAAAATCCTCAAAATTTGCTGTTGACATATAACTTTATCTTTTTTTCAAATTTAATTTAATTTAATTTCAAATCAAATCGATCAGAATTCATAACTTTTACCCATGCAGCTATAAAATCTTTAACAAATTTTTCGCTTGAGTCCTCACAAGCATAAACTTCTGCAAGAGCTCTTAGTTGAGAATTTGAACCAAAAATCAAATCAACTCTTGTTGCTTTCCATTTAGTTTTTTGAGTTTTCCTATCTTTTCCAACAAAAGTTTGCTCTGATTTATCTTCCTCTTTCCATGTAGTATTCATGTCTAATAGATTTACGAAATAATCGTTAGTAAGAGAACCAGGTTTATTTGTAAAAACACCATAATCTGAACCATCGTAGTTAGTATTTAAAACTCTCATACCGCCTATAAGTGCTGTCATTTCTGGTGCAGTCAGACTCATTAGTTGTGCTTTATCAACTAATTTTTCTTCTGCTGAGACATTTGAAGCTCCACCATTTAGATAGTTTCTAAAACCATCTGCCTGAGGCTCAAGAAGACCAAAAGAATGAATATCAGTTTGATCTTGTCTTGCATCTCCTCTACCTGCTGAAAATGGAACATTAACTTTATGCCCTGCCTTTTTAGCAGCCATCTCAATACCAACACCACCTGCTAAGACAATTAAATCTGCCATTGATACACTTTTCTTTTTATTATCAAATTGATCTTTAATTTTATTTAAAGCTTTAACCACAGTTGATAATTTCTTAGGATTATTCACAGACCAGTTTTTTTGTGGTTCTAGCATTATTCTTGCACCATTAGCACCACCTCTTTTATCTGATCCTCTAAAAGTTGAAGCTGATGCCCATGCAGTAGAAACTAAATCTGAAATCGATATTTTTGATTTAGAAATTTTGTTTTTTAAATCTTTAATATCTTTTAATTTAAGTTTGTACTTTGGTTTATCAATTGGATCCTGCCAAATCAATTGCTCTTTTGGAACTTCACTACCCAAGTAGCAAACTCTTGGGCCCATATCTCTATGAGTTAATTTAAACCACGCCCTAGCAAATGCATCATGAAACTCTTTAGGGTTTTGATGAAAATGCTTTGTGATTGGTCCATAACTTGGATCAACTTTCATTGATATATCTGTTGTTTGCATCATTGGTGGATGAAGCACACCCTTTTGATGCGCGTCTGGAACCATTTTTATTTTTTGACCATTTTTCTTTGGAGTCCATTGATGAGCTCCGGCTGGACTTTTTGTTAATTCCCAATCATGACCGTATAAACAGTCTAAATAACCCATATCCCACTTGGTAGGATTTTGAGTCCAAGCACCTTCAATACCGCTACTTATTGTATCAACACCTTTTCCGGATTTATATCCACTATTCCATCCAGTAGATTGATCTTGAAGTTTTGAAGCCTCAGGATCTGGACCTTTGTAAGACTCTGATGCTGCTCCATGAGATTTTCCAAATGTGTGTCCTCCAGCAACTAAAGCTGCTGTCTCATAATCGTTCATAGCCATTCGTCCAAATGTTTCTCTAATATCGTGTGCTGCTAATAGTGGATCTGGATTTGCGTCTGGACCTTGGGGATTCACATAGATCAAGCCCATGTGAGAAGCTCCTAACGGCTGCTCTAAATCTCTTTTTCCACTATATCTCTCCACACCTAACATTTCCTTTTCTGAACCCCAATAAATATCATCTTCTGGTTCCCAGATATCAGTTCTACCTGCACCAAAGCCAAAAGTTTTAAAACCCATTGAGTCTAATGCTACGTTTCCAACTAATATAAATAAATCTGCCCATGAAATTTTTCTTCCATATTTTTTTTTGATTGGCCATAAAAGCAATCTTGCTTTATCTAAATTTACGTTGTCTGGCCAAGAATTAAGTGGAGCAAATCTTTGATTACCAGTCCCGGCACCACCTCTACCATCACCAGTCCTATAAGTTCCAGCTGCGTGCCAAGCTAACCGTATAAATAAAGGTCCATAATGACCATAGTCTGCAGGCCACCACTCTTGTGAATCTGTCATTAATTTTTTTAAATCTTTTTTTAACGCACTATAATTAAGTTTTTTAAATTCTTTTGCGTAATTAAATTTTTTATCCATAGGGTTAGATAAATTGGAGTGTTGACTAAGAATTTTAAGATTCAAACTATTTGGCCAGAAATCTCTTACTGTTTGACCTCTTCCTGCAGAAAATTTTGCAGGTGTGCCTGCACCTGTAAAAGGACATTTACTTAACTCATTAGCTTTAAAAGATTTGTTTTTAAAATTTTCAGTACTCATTTAAATTCCTATGATTAAAATTGATATTGAGACTAGTTTATAATGGTTCTAAAAAGCTGTCAATTGGTTAATAATGACGCCCACTAAATTGACAACCTAATCCTCAAGTTTGACTAGTACCTCAATGGATTTGATTTTTTTACCATCAATTTTTTTTTTAATATTAATAGGTCCCACATCAGATTTTTCTAAATCAATTAATTTGCCATCTTTTAAATTATAGAAATGATGATGATCAGTAATATTTGTGTCAAAATAAGTTTGGTTTGAATTTACAGGGATTTGCTTTAAATATCCTTTTTTTTCAAAAGCATGAACAGTATTATAAATTGTCGCCAAAGAGATTTTGTTATCTATTTTATCTTTAATTTTTTGATTTAATTCATTTATTGTAAAATGAAATGTCTTTTCTGTATCAAACAGTAATTCACATATTTGAAGTCTTTGTTTGGTGGGCCTTAATCCAGAATTTCTTAATTTTTCTATATATTTCACTTTTTAAGTAAATTGTTGGTTAAAATTAATCTAAAGTGGTATTATAATTATATTATATAGTTCCAAAATCAAGTAAATAAGAGTACTCAATTTTATGAAAAAAAACTCTTACTCATACGAAGAGCTTATAAATTGTGGTGAGGGCAAATTATTTGGTCCTGGTAATGCTAAATTACCTCTTCCACCAATGCTTATGTTTGATAGAATTACAGAAATTAATGATGACAAAGGAGCTTTTAAAAAAGGTTTGTTAAAAGCTGAGCTAGATATTAAAAATGATCTTTGGTTTTTTGATTGTCATTTTAAGGAAGATCCTGTGATGCCAGGTTGTCTTGGACTTGATGCTATGTGGCAACTGGTTGGTTTTTATTTGGGCTGGATAGGAAACCCTGGGAAAGGAAGAGCACTGGGAGTTGGAACAGTAAAGTTCACTGGTGAAGTATTACAAAATGTTAAATTGGTAACATATGAAATTGATATGAAAAAAATTATGTCTCCAGGTGGAACGACTGTTGGTCTTGCTAATGGAGTAGTTTCGGCTGATGGAAAAAAAATTTACTCAGCAGATAGTTTAAAAGTAGGATTATTTAAGTAATGAGAAGAGTAGTAATTACAGGACTAGGTATTGTTTCTTGTTTAGGTAATAACCAAGATGAAGTTCATCAATCTCTTTTAAACTCAAAATCAGGAATTACTTTTTCTGAGGAATATAAAGAACATAACCTTAAAAGCCATGTTCATGGAAAGCCTAATATTAAACTTGAAGATCATGTGGACAGAAAAACTATAAGATTTATGGGTTCAGGTTCAGCTTATAATTATATCGCAATGAGAGAGGCAATTAAGGATTCGGGCTTAGAGGAAAATGAGGTTAGCAATTTCAAAACTGGAATTGTAATGGGCTCTGGAGGTCCGTCTATCGAAAATGTAATTTTAGCTGCGGATAAAACTAGAGCAAAAACTCCAAAGTTAATGGGCCCATTTATAGTTCCAAGAACAATGGCTAGTACAGCTTCTGCAACACTTGCAGTACCTTTTAAAATCAAAGGAACAAACTATACAATGAGCTCTGCTTGTGCAACTAGTGGACATTGTATTGGAAACTCTATGGAATTAATTCAAATGGGTAAACAGGATGTTGTATTCGCTGGTGGTAGTGAAGAAATTCATTGGGCAATGACTGCTATGTTTGATGCTATGACTGCTTTATCATCAAAATATAATGATACACCAGAAACGGCTTCGAGAGCTTATGATAAAACTAGAGATGGATTTGTGATAGCTGGGGGTGGTGGAGTTTTGGTGCTTGAAGAATACGAGCATGCTAAAGCTAGAGGAGCTAAAATTTATGCAGAATTAACAGGTTATGGCGCTACCTCTGATGGATATGATATGGTAGCACCATCAGGTGAGGGAGCTGTAAGATGTATGCAAATGGCAATGGCTACAGCAAAAAATAAAATTGATTATATCAACACGCATGGGACATCAACTCCAGTTGGAGATATTACAGAATTAAATGCAGTAAAAAATACTTTTGGGGAGAATATCCCAAAAATTAGTTCAACAAAATCTTTGTCAGGTCATCCATTAGGTGCTGCTTCTGTTCATGAGGCAATTTATTGTTTAATTATGATGAAAAATAATTTCATTGCAGGATCAGCAAACATAAACGAGATGGATGAGGAAGCTAAAAAATTCCCCATAGTTACAAAAACAGAAACTGAAGTAACTTTAAACACAACAATGTCAAATAGTTTTGGTTTTGGTGGAACTAATGCTGCTTTAATTTTTGAAAAGGTTTAATTATGAGTTTAATGAAAGGTAAAAAAGGATTAATAATGGGTGTTGCTAATGAGAGATCTATTGCCTGGGGTATCTCTCAAAAATTATCTGAAGCAGGAGCTGAATTAGCATTCACATATTTAGGTGACGCTCTTAAAAAAAGAGTAATACCTTTAGCTGAAAAATTAAATTCAAAAGTAACTTTCAGCTGTGACGTAGAAAAAAAAGATGAAGTTATAAAATTATTTAAAGATATTAATTCTCAATGGGGAGAAATAGATTTTGTAGTTCACGCAGTTGCTTTTTCTGATAAATCAGAATTATCTGGTGAATATTTAAATACAACAAGAGAAAATTTTTTAAGGAGTATGCTGATTTCGTGTTTTTCGTTTACAGAAGTAGCAAAAGAAGCATCAAAAGTTATGAAACAAGGTGGTAGTCTACTCACTTTAACTTACGAGTCTACAAAAGCAATCCCTAACTATAATGTTATGGGTGTTTGTAAATCTGCATTAGAAGCAAGTGTAAAATACCTAGCTAGAGATTTGGGTGCAAAAAACATGAGAGTTAATGCTATTAGTGCTGGACCTATTAAGACTTTGGCTGCTTCAGCTATTGGTGATGCAAAATTTTTATATAAATGGAATGAAGATCATTCTTTTCTAAAAAGAAATGTAGATATTCATGATGTTGGGAACTCGGCATTATACTTACTGAGTGATCTTGCAAATGGAGTAACTGGCGAAATTCATTATGTGGATGCTGGATATAACAAAGTCGGTATGCCAGATCCTAAGAATATAAGCTAATCTTACATCAAGTTATGGAAATATTAATATTTTTGATTTGCTTGGTATTTGTAATTTATTATTTATTTAGACCCACCTCTAAAGAAGAAAAAGACCAATTTGATGATAAAAATAATTGGCGAGGTGGGTTTTAATTTTTATTCAGCAGCTTGTTTCATGGAAAGTTTAACTTTACCTCTGTCAAAACCAATTACTTTTACTTTTACTTCATCGCCTTCCTTAACAACATCAGTAACCTTAGCTACTCTTTTATCTGCTAATTCTGAGATATGAACAAGTCCATCCTGTTTTCCCAAGAAGTTTACGAATGCACCAAATTCCATTATTTTCATAACTTTACCTGAATAAATTTTATTCAACTCAGCTTTAGCAGTAATATCTTTAATCATCTGCATAGCAGTATTTCTGGATTCTTCATCAGGAGCAGCAACTGTTACAACCCCTTCATCATTAACATCAACTTTAGCACCTGATTTTTCTACAATTTCTCTAATTGTTGCACCACCTTTTCCAATCACAGCTGCAATATCTTTTTTATCAACATTAATTTTTTCCATTTTCGGAGTATGTTTTCCTACATCAGATCTTGAAGCTGACAATGCTTTATTCATTTCTCCTAAAATATGTACTCTTCCATCTTTTGCTTGGCTTAAAGCTTGCTCCATAATTTCAAATGTAATACCTGTAATTTTAATATCCATTTGAAGGGAAGTAATTCCATCCTTAGTTCCAGCAACTTTAAAATCCATATCACCTAAATGATCTTCGTCACCTAAAATATCTGAAAGGACACTAAAATCGTTACCTTCTTTAATTAAACCCATTGCTATACCCGCTACTGGTTCCTTAATTGGCACTCCTGCATCCATTAATGCAAGTGATGTTCCACAAACAGTAGCCATTGAAGATGAACCATTAGACTCTGTAATTTCAGAAACTACTCTAAAAGTATATGGAAATGACTCTTTTGACGGTAAGGAAGAATGAATAGCTCTCCATGCTAATTTACCATGTCCTATCTCTCTTCTACCAGTTCCAATTCTTCCTGTTTCTCCAACTGAAAATGGCGGAAAGTTATAATGGAGCATAAACCTTTCTCTTTGTAATCCATCTAAACTTTCGATTCTTTGTTCATCATCAGATGTACCTAAAGTTGCAGTAACTATTGCTTGTGTTTCTCCTCTAGTAAATAATGCTGAACCATGAGTTCTTGGTAAAATTCCTACCTCACAAGAAATGGGTCTAACATCAGATAATCCTCTACCATCAATTCTATTTTTATTTTTTAAAATATCAGTTCTTACAATTGTTTTCTCTAAATTTTTGAGCTGAGAATTTACATCTAAGTCAGTATAGTTTTCATCTTCCTCATAAAGTTTTTTGGCTTTATCAGTAATCTCTGAGATTTGGTTCGATCTATCTTGTTTATCTCTTGTCGCAAAAGCTTTTTTGAGATCTTCAGTAAAAGTTTCCTCAAGTTTTTTCTTAACCTCAGATAAATCTCTCTTTTCAACAGTCCACTCAGGTTTTCTACATTCTTTTGCAAGTTCCTCGATCATTTCAATTACAGGAACAAAACCCTTATGGCCAAATTTGACTGCATCTAGCATTTCTTCTTCTGTTAAACCGCTTGCTTCAGACTCCACCATAAGCACAGCATCTTTTGTACCTGCTACAACTAAATCTAATTTTGATTTTTCCAATTCTGTTTTAGATGGGTTTAAAACATATTTACCATCAACAAACCCAACTCTTGAAGCTCCTATAGGACCCATAAATGGCATTCCTGATATAGCTAACGCTGCAGAGGAAGCTATAATAGACAATATATCTGCTTCATTTTCTTTATCATAAGAAATTACAGTTGGTAATAACTGAACTTCGTTTTTAAAATCGTCAGGAAACAATGGTCTGATTGGTCTATCAATTAATCTCGATATTAATGTTTCACTTTCAGTTGGTCTTGCTTCTCTTTTAAAATATCCACCTGGAATTTTTCCAGCTGCATAGTATTTTTCTTGATAATTTACAGATAATGGAAAGTAATCCATATCAGGATTTACTTTTTTTGCTCCAACCACTGTTGCTAAAACAACTGTCTCACCACATTTTGCGATTATTGCACCGTCTGCTTGTCTTGCTATTTTTCCTGTTTCTAAACTTATTTTTTTCCCTGCTACTTCAATTTCCTTCTTATATACTTTAAACATTTCATTTCCATTTCGTTTCGTTTCATTCCATTCCGTTCCGTTCCATCAATTTTGATCTCTATTTTCTTAAATTCAATTTCGACAGTACATTTTTGTAAGAGTCCATTTTATTTTTTTTAAGATACTCTAACAATTTTTTTCTTCTATTGACAGCTCTTAACAATCCTACAGATGAATGTTTATCTTTTTTGAATTGTTTAATATGTTTTGAAAGAGCCTCAATTTTATCTGTTAACAAAGCGATCTGAATCTCTGAAGATCCAGTATCTTTATCATGCATTGCTAACTCTTGAGCTTTTTTATTCATATTTTTTCCTATTTATTTGTTTGTTTTATTAAATTTTCTATTTTTTCTGCATACTCAAATGACTCATCTTTTCTAAAAAGTAATTTAGGTAAAAATTTCATAACAATCTTTTGTGATAAAATTTTTCTAATTAAAAAAGCGTTTTCCTTCAAGAGATTTATTTTCTCCTCGGCGTCCTTTCCTCCTAAAGGTAACACATAAGCTTTAGCAACTTTTAAATCAGGACTCATTCTTACTTCTGTGACTGTTATAGTATTTGTCTCTAACGGAACTTTAGCCTCATTTCTTATAAAAATCATGCTTAAAGACTGTTTAATCATTTCTCCGACTCTTAGTTGTCTTTGAGATATTGGTTTTCCTATTTTATCTGCCATTAAATTGACCTCTCAGTAGTTTCAACGCTAAATGCCTCAATTGTATCGTTTTTTTGAAAATCTATGTAATCTTTTACAGTTATTCCACATTCTTGACCACTACCCACCTGTTTAACTTGATTTTTTTCTCTAAAGATTGTTCCAATTTTCCCTGTATGGATTATAGCACCGTCTCTAATTATTCTTACATCTGAATTACTTAAAATTTCACCTTCTATTATTTTTGACCCAGCAACTTTACCAGCACCTGATACTTTAAAAATTTCTAAAATTTGAGCTGTACCAACTACTGTTTCTTTAATGTCTGGTTTGAGTAATCCGGACATTCTTGATTTAATATAATCTAAAACTTCATAGATTATATTATAAGATGAAATTTTAATTTTTTCGTTTTCAGCTAATTTTTTTGCCTCTTTACTAGGCTTAACATTAAATGCTATCAATACTGCGTCTGATGCTTTTGCCAAAGTAACATCTGTTTCAGTAACCATCCCAATATCAGCTAAAATAATTTTAGGTTTTACCTCGTCATGTTTAATTTGATTTATAGCATTTTTGATTGCCTCTGAAGAACCATGAACATCAGATTTTATTATCATATTAAGTTCTTTAGATGAATTATTGGTAAAAGCGGACTCTTGGGTAGCGAAAGTTAAAGGGTTTTTTCCTTCTTTTTTTTCTTGTGCCCTGTTCTCACTTAATGTTTTAGCTTCTTTTTCGCTTTCAAGAACAATAAAATCGTCACCTGCTTTTGCTGCACCATTAATTCCTAAAATTTCAACCGGTGTGGAAGGTAATGCTTCATTAATATTTTCACCTTTATCATTAATAATAGCTCTTATTTTTCCCCACTTTAATCCGCTAACAAAAAAATCTCCTTTTCTCAATGTGCCTGCCGTAATGATTATCGTTGCGACTGGTCCTCTGCCTACATCTATTTTTGACTCTAAAACTACCCCTGTTGCTTTTGATTCAAAATCAGTTTTCAAATCGAGTATCTCGGACTGAAGTGAAATAGACTCAATTAATTTATCCAAATTCATTTTTTGTTTAGCTGAAATCTCAACCATCAATGTATCACCCGATAAATCCTCTGCTATAAGTTCATATTCAAGTAATTGATTTTTAATTTTTTGGGGATCGGCCTCTGGTAAATCACATTTATTAATTGCTACCACTATAGGAACATTAGCTGCTTTTGCATGCTTTATTGACTCAACAGTTTGAGGTTTTACGCCATCATCCGCAGCAACTACTAGAACAACCACATCAGTCAATTTGGATCCTCTAGCTCTCATTTCTGTAAAGGCAGCATGACCAGGTGTATCTATAAAAGTTATTTTATTAGAGTCTCTTTCTATCTGATATGCACCTATATGCTGGGTAATTCCACCAAACTCACCTGAAACTACATTGGCACTTCTTAAAGCATCTAAAACAGAAGTTTTTCCATGATCAACGTGCCCCATAACTGTTACAATTGGAGGCCTATTCTTCAAATTTTCTGCTCTAGAAGCTTTAATTTTTTTAATAATTTCCTCTGCTTTTTCCTCTCTTATTGGATTATGACCGAACTCCTTTACTAAAAATTCAGCAGTATCTGCTGCTAGAGTTTGATTTATCGTTACCGTCACTCCCATTCCAAAAAGATACTTGATAACATTGCTTGACTGTTCAGCCATTCTGTTGGCTAGTTCCCTGACAGTGATAGCTTCAGGTATATTAATATCTCTCTTAATTGGTTTTAAGTTTTCTTTGTTTTCTTGTTTATTTAAATTTTTACTCTCTTTCTCTCTGGCCCTTTTTACTGATGCTAAACTTCTCTCTCTTGCTTCAATTTCGTCACTTAAAGCTCTTGATACTGTTAATTTAACCTCTCTTTTAGCTGAACCTAATTTAGACTTTTTTTCTTTACCTTCATTAACACCTTTTAACCTTTTTGTAGCTCTCTGTTCCGCTAGCTTACGTTTTTCAAAGTTGTTAGGATTAGATGGTATATTGCTTCCTGTGGATGACTTACTAAATAAATTTTTATTGTTAGGTTTAGTTAAGAAATTATTTCTGTTCTCAAATTTTGAACTTTTTAATGTGTCACCTTTTTTAGAAAATTTATTTTGAGGCTTTCCTATTAAGACTGAACGTTTGCCTGCTTTATTAACAGACCCAAATTTTTTGATTGGCTTTTTTACAGTACCTGAGATTGTAAGTTTTGTTTTTTTGTTTTCCATGTCTCATCTCTCAATCTTTATATACAATATTTCTTGCTGACATGATTAATTCATCAGCTTCTTCTTTAGATAAAGCAAAATCCTCAAGATATCCCTCTATTTTTACTCTTTCACCTTTCACTACATCGTAACCACCTGTAAGTTCATCGGAAGCTAAATCTGCAAAATCATCTAATTTCAAAATATTTTTTTCTCCTAAGGTCATCAACATTCCAGGCGTTAATCCTTTTAAATTGATTAAAGACTCATCAAGACCTAGTTCCTTAATCCTTTGTGAAATATCCTCTTGATCTTTTTCATAAAAATCTTTTGCTCTCTCTATAAGAGCTTTAGCCGTGTCCTCTTCAATACCTTCTATTTTTATTAAATTGTCTAAAGAGCTATCTTTAATATCATCAATAGTTGAGAATCCCTCAGCAACTAATAATTGACCCAGTGTTTCATCTAATTCCAAATTCTTTACAAAATTTTCTGTCTTCTCTTTAAATTCCAATTGTCTTCTCTCTGAATCTTCTTGGTCTGTCATGATATTTATTTCATAATTTAACAATTTAGTTGCTAGCCTGACATTTTGACCTCTACGGCCAATTGCTTTACTCAAATTTTCCTCAGTTAAAATCACATCCAATTTTTTTCTATCACTATCTACATTTACCCTTTGCACCTCTGCTGGAGACAATGCATTTGAGACCAGTATAGCTGGATCCTCAGACCAATTGACAATATCAATTTTCTCACCTTGTAATTCATTAACAACAGCTTGAACCCTTGATCCTCTCATTCCTACACACGCTCCAACTGGATCGAGAGAGGTATCTACAGCTTTTACACAAATTTTTGCCCTGCTTCCTGGATCTCTTGATGATGATTTTATTTCAATTAAACCATCATATATTTCAGGAACTTCTTGTACAAATAATCTTTCCATAAATTTAGGATGAGCTCTAGAAAGAAATATTTGCTGGCCCCTCTGTTCTCTTCTAACATCATAACAATAAGCCTTGATTCTATCTCCAGCTTTAATATTCTCTCTAGGAATCAACTCGCTTTTTTGTATAATTGCTTCTGTTCTTCCTAAATCAACAATAACATTTCCAAATTCTAGTCTTTTTACAATTCCACTTAATATAGTATCTTTTTTATCTATAAAATCATTAAACTGTCTATCTCTCTCTGCTTCTCTAACATTTGAGGATATTACTTGTTTTGCTGTTTGAGCAGCTATTCTGCCAAAATCAAAAGATGGTAATGGTTGAAGAATTTCGTCACCAATTTTTTTATCTTTGTTTAACTCGTTTAAGTTGATTGCATCTTCAAGTTTAATTTCAGTATTTGAATTTTCAGGATTTTCTGCGACTATAAGCTTTCTAAAAATTTGTATATCACCATTATCCCTATTTATATTAACTTTAATTTCATTATCTTGACCAAATTTTGATTTTGCAGCTTTAGCAATCCCTGTTTCCATTGAGCTAATAATTAAGTCTTTATCAATAGACTTTTCTAAGGCAACGGCTTCTGCAATTCTTAATAATTCAAGTTTGTCTGCTCTTTTGTTTAACATAATATTATTTACTCCAAAAAAAAATGGGCTAAAGCCCATTTTGTGAAATCAACAATGTTAGAGCAATATAGTAAAGTTTAATTTTTATTCAATAAAAACTATTTAGAAAAAATGTTTGATTTGTCAGTTTTTTCCCATGAAAATGAGCCATTTTTCTCAGGAGATCTTCCGAAATGACCATAGGATGATGTTTTTTCATATATTGGTTTATTTAAATTTAACATTTCTCTTATTCCTCTTGGACTTAAATCAAAATTATCTTTTATTTTACTCACTACAAATTCATTCTTTTCAATATCGTTATCGAATAAATCTACATAGATTGATAATGGTTTAGACACACCAATTGCATATGCTAATTGAATTAAGCATTTCTCTGAAATTTTTGAGTTAACAATGTTTTTAGCTATATATCGAGCAGCATAGGCTGCAGATCTATCGACTTTTGTTGGGTCTTTCCCTGAAAAAGCACCTCCACCATGGGGTGCTGCTCCACCATATGTATCAACAATAATTTTTCTACCAGTTAAGCCACAATCACCATCAGGGCCACCAATAACAAAATTACCCGTTGGGTTTACATAAAATTCGTCCTCATTAAAGTCTTTTAGAAAATTTTCAGGTATAGACTTTAATAAATAAGGTCTTAGCAAATCTTTAACTTGTGATTGGTTTATGTCAGCTGAATGCTGTGAGGAAATAACTACAGATTTTACTTTTGATGGTTTACCTTCAACATATTCAAATGTTACTTGGCTTTTAGAGTCTGGTTCAATATTTTTTAGTTTTCCTGATTTTCTATCTTCAGCCATTAATCTTAAAATTTTATGAGAATAATGTATTGGTGCTGGCATTAATACTTCAGTTTCATTACATGCATAACCAAACATAATACCCTGATCTCCAGCTCCCTCATCTTTATTACCAGATGAATCAACTCCAATAGCAATGTCAGCAGATTGGGAATGTAAATGACTTTCAATTTTAGTTGCTTCTTTCCATGTAAAGCCCTCTTGATCGTAACCAATGTCTTTTATACAGCCTCTAACTTTTTCAATTAATTCATCTCTTTTAATTTCAGGTCCTCTTACCTCACCTGCTAAAACAACTTTATTGGTGGTGGTTAATGTTTCACAAGCTACTCTGGAATATGGATCTCCAGAAATGTAAGTATCAACAACCATATCTGAAATTCTATCAGAAACTTTATCTGGGTGTCCTTCAGAAACAGACTCGCTTGTGAAAAGATAATTTTTTAAATTACTCATTTTTTATTTTTATTAAATGAAAATACCAAAGAAATATACAATAAAATTATTAATACAAAAATTTTATTTCCATATTTTGAAAATATTGTTGGCTCTGTTTTTTTTGTTTTAAATAAATCTATAAAGCCAGACTGATTTAAATCAACTTGTTTTTCAACAACTCCTAAGGGATTAACAATTGCAGTTATTCCATTGTTAGCAGATCTTAAAACATATTTGCCACTCTCAATAGCTCTATAAATACTATGCACAAAATGCTGATGAGGACCTATAGACTGACCAAACCAACCATCCTCAGAAATATTTACAATAAAATCAAAGTCTCTATTATTAAAAATATTTCCTGTGTAAATTATTTCGTAACAAATTAGGGGTAATAATTTCACTGAAAAATTATCTTTATTTAGCTCTATAGTGTTTCTTGTTTCTCCTCTAGAATAAGATTGATAATTATTAGTTATTGTCTTAAATCCAATGAGGCCTAAAAAATTCTCAAAAGGCAAAAATTCTCCAAAAGGGACTAAATTAACCTTGTTATATGAATTTAATATTTCAAGGTTGTGATCATAAATTGTAAATGAATTAAAATATTTTATATTTTGACCATCATTTTTAATATCATTAATCCCAATTGATAATATGTGATTTTCATTAAATTCATTGTCAAATAAAAATTTGTATTCTTTAAGTTGATTTTTTGAAATATCAGGTAAAATACCTTCAGGCCAAATAAAAATCGTTTTTTCATTATTTTGTGGTGAACTAATTTTAATTAAATCATTAATTACTTTAATGGGGTCAACATCTTTATAAAATCTATCAATACTAATGTTTGAACTTATAACTCGTATTTTATAATTTAGCTTATTAGCATCAATAGTATTGAATTTTTCTAATCTTTGAGATCCAATAAAATAAAATGATAGAGTTATTACGAGATATAAAAAAAAAACAATAATTTCTTTTTTACCATCTCTTAAGAGTAAAAATGAAGTGCTAGCAAAAAGGGAGATGCAAAAAAGATTAAAGCTATAAGTGCCTATAATTGAGGTAATATTTAAAATTTCAATGTGATTAGAAAAACTATAAGCAATTAAATTCCATGGGAAGCCAGTTAAAATTGTTCCTCTTAAGAATTCTATCACTCCAAATATTAGAGAAAAAAGAAAAAAAGAGCTTAAATTTTTTTTTGGCTTAAAAACTAAAAATAAAAATGAAGCCAAACCATAAAATAAAGATAAAAAGGCTGGAATTATAAGTATAGTAAGAGGAATCAAAAACTTAAAACTTTCGTCAAAAGTTAATGATATCGAAATCCAGTAAAGATTGCTTGTAAAATATCCAAATCCAAATAACCAACCATAGAAAAAAAATAATTTTTTGTTTTTACCAGCATCAAAGATTTTTATTAAAAGAATATAAAAAAAACCAAAAGTCAAAAAATTAATTAGAATATAATTAAATGGGGGTAAGCTTAATGATGTAAAGAAACCTAGGAAAATTAATATAATTGATTCAATAAAAATTTTTTTTTTCAAATTAACTTATTTTTGATTTTACGTGTTTATATATAAAATTTTCTTCTCTTAACATTTTAAAATAATCTTTATTTTTTATATGATTAAAACCTAAAAGGTGTAGAAAACCATGAATAAATATCTTAGTAACTTTTTGTTTAAATAACTCTAAATTTTGAGATTTAGGCTTATCTAAATAATCATAGCTAATTATAATATCTCCTAAATATGTATTTTTTGAAATCTTAATTTTTTTATTAAATGGAAAAGATAAAACATCAGTAGGTTTATTTTTATTTCTAAAATGTTTATTTAATTTTTTAATATTTCTATTATTAGATAGTAATAGGCTTAATGACACCTTTTTATTTGAAAATTGATATTTCTTCGGAAAAGCTTTACATATTTTTTTAAAAAAAAGATCTGTCTTTTTAAATTTTTTTAACCAAGCCTTCTCTTCGGAGAAGACACTAACTTTAATCATTATTTGAATATGCTTTTACTATTTTTGATACAAGTGGATGTCTAACAACATCTGAGTGATCAAAATCAATAATTGATATCTCTTTTAAATGCCCAAGTAATTCTTTTGATCGAATTAATCCCGACATATTTCTATTAGGTAGATCAATTTGCGTTGGATCTCCGTTGACAACAATTTTTGAATTTTCACCAATACGAGTAAGAAACATTTTGATCTGGGTATCTGTTGCATTTTGTGCTTCATCTAAAATTGCAAATGAATTTTTAAGAGTTCGACCTCTCATGAAAGCCAATGGTGCTATTTCTATATCTCCAATTTCAATCATTCTTTGAATTTTTTCAAAATCAAAAAGGTCGTATAAAGAGTCATATAAAGGTCTTAAATAAGGATCTACTTTCTCTTTCATGTCACCGGGCAAAAAACCTAAACGTTCTCCAGCCTCAACTGCAGGTCTTGATAAAATAATTCTTTCAATCTTTTTTTCCAAAAGCATAGTCAAACCAACTGCAACAGCTAAAAAAGTCTTACCTGTCCCTGCTGGTCCAGCAGAAATTACAATATCACTTTGTCTTAAAGCTCTAACATAATCTTTTTGTTTCTCAGATCTAGGAATTATAGATTTTTTAGGAGTTTTAATTATATCGGTTATATTGTTGTTTTTTATTTTTTCATTAATCATAAATTTATCTACGGAAGAAAGTATATCTTTATTTTCAATATTTCCATTATTAATAAATTGTTTAACCAAAAATTGGATCGCATTTTTTACTTTTTCATTTGTTTCAGGATCTGATTTAATTAGAATAGAATTTCCTCTTGAATATAAATTACATTTCGTGATCTTTTCAAGCTGCTGTAAATTTTTATTAAATTCACCAACAACTCCCATCAACAAATCATTATCATGGAATATGACACTCAAGGAGTTGTTGTCTGAGTAAACAAATTTGAGTGCTTGGTCAGTATTTTTTTTTGTTACTCCACTCAAATTTATGCAACTTTCCGATTTGAATTATCTACAATTTTTCCAAATAAAGTACTTCTATTACTTTTATGAATCTTTACTTGTACAGTTTTCCCAATATCGCTTTTCTTACCATCAAAAATTACTGAAGTCATGTACTTAGATTTTCCGAATGTTTTAGTTTTATCCTCTGTAAAATTTTCAACTAAAACTTCCACAATACTATTTTCTAAAGATTTGTTTTTTTGAATTTGATTTTCAAACAATTGATTTTGAATTCTTTCTAATCTTTCAAACGAAGTTTTTTTATTAATTAATCTTAAATTTTCAGAAACAGTTCCAGGCCTTGGGCTAAAAATATATGAATAAGAATTAATAAACTTTACTTTTTTGATTAAATTTAAAGTATCTTCAAAGTCATGATTTTCCTCCCCAGGATAAGCTATTATAAAATCGGTTGAAAATTCTATCTTTGAATTAATTTCTTTTAGCTTCTTATATGTTTCAAGGTAACTCTCAATAGAATGATTTCTATTCATCAATTTTAATATTTTATTTGATCCACTTTGCACGGGCAAATGTACCAGAGGCATAAGTTTATTTGAATTTTTATAAACCTCAATCAAGTCATCGGTCATATCCTTTGGATGAGACGTTGTGTATCTTACCCTTTTAATTTCATTTAATTTTTCAATATTTAATATTAAATCTGATAACCGAAAACCATTACTTTCATAAGCATTAACATTTTGTCCTAACAAAGTTATTTCTCTTACACCGTTGTCGACCAAATATTTTGCTTCATCTAAAATTTGATTAGGTGGTCTTGAATACTCTGGTCCTCTAGTATAAGGAACTACACAAAAATGACAAAACTTATCACACCCTTCTTGAATTGTTAAATAAGATGAAACCTTTGCTACTTTATTTCTTATTTTACTCAAATATTCAAATTTTGTGACTGCATCAAACTCTGTTTTTTCAAGTTTTCTTTTTTTTTCAACATAATTTAAAATTGTATTATTAATTTTATGGTAAGCTTGGGGACCTATTACCAAATCAATGAAAGGCTCTCTTTTCAGCATCTCTTGATTTTCCGCTTGAGCAACACAACCTGTAACAATAACTAATGGTTTTTTTCTAAATCTAAATATTTTTTTTACTCTTCCTATTTCAGAATAAACTTTTTCTTTAGCTTTATCTCTTATGTGACATGTGTTTAACAAATAACAATTAGCATCATCATATTTTTCTGTCTTTTCATAACCAATTTTTTTTACGGTATCTAATATTCTATTTGAATCATACTCATTCATTTGACACCCAAAAGTTTTAATGAAAATTTTTTGATTCATTTATTGAGGCTTTTTTTTTACCCCATATAATTCTAATTTATGATCTACTAATTCATAACCGTATTTTTCTGCAACTTTTTTTTGAAGTTTTTCTATCTCATCATCCACGAATTCTATAATCTCACCTGTTTTAATATCTATCAGATGATCGTGATGGCTCTCGATCATTGCTTCATATCTTGCCTTTCCACCTTTAAAATCATGTTTTGTCAAGATCCCAGCTTCTTCGAATAATTTAACTGTCCTATAAACTGTAGCTATACTAATTTTTGGATCAACCTTCGAAACACGGTTATAAAGCTCGTCTACATCTGGATGATCTGAATCTCCATACTCTGACTTTGACTCAGAAATTATTTTTGCAATAATTCTTCGTTGATCGGTAAGTTTAACACCTTTTGCTATACACTTTTGTTCTATAGTATCTACTTTATCTGACATAACTAATTTTAACTTAAATAATAAGGTTTAATCAAATTTTTTTTGAGGTCAAATTTACTGCAAAGATGCGGTATATTTTCGTATTTAATATCAATTTCATTTTTAAAGTCCTTAAAACTAAAGCAATAATAATCAATTTTTTTAATCATATGAATTGCTTTGATTGTTGATAAAGAATTACGAATACCTGCAAAACTACCAGGACCTCTATTTACATAAATTGATCCGAGATCACTAATCTCTAAATTATTATTTTTTAAAAAATCAATGAGTAAAACAATTAATTTTTCATAATTATTTTTGCTATTTTCATGAGTAACACTATAAGTATTATTATTATTAATGATCATAAAAAAAATATTATCTTTTACAGCATCTATAATTAATTTATTCATTTTTTTAATTATATTGACTTTTAACTCAAACGCACAAGAAAATAATGATAGATATTTTTCTAATGATGAGGGTGTGCTATCAATTATGTACCATCGATTTAATGAATTTAAATATCCATCAACAAATATATCAATGGACATTTTTAAGGAACACGTTGATCTTATTTTAGATGCTAACTTAACTTTTTACCATCCAAAAGATTTTGTAAATGAGTTTGATATTCCTAAAAAAGAAAAAAAGATTCTTCTTACTGTTGATGATGCATTTCAGTCCTTTTATGATAACGCCTGGCCTTACTTAAAAAAAAATAAAATTCCATTTGTATTATTTGTTTCTACTGAACCTGTTGGTAAAAATGGATACATGAATTGGGATCAAATTAAAGAAATTGAACAAAGTGAATTTGGGGTTATAGGACATCATTCACACTCTCATGATTATTTAATTGATAAATCAGAAAAGGTTTTTTTAAATGACATAAAAACATCAAATCTAATTTTTAAAGAAAAATTAGGATACGTACCAACTTTATTTTCTTACCCATTTGGAGAATATTCAGGATTTATGAAAGGTTATGTATCTCAAAATTTCAAAATCGCATTTGGACAACATTCTGGAATTATTGATGTAAATAAAAGTAGATTCGAACTTCCAAGATTTCCAATTAATGAGAAATATGGAGAAATAAAAAGATTTAAATCAATAATTAACTATTATCCTCTTGAATATGAAAATCTAGAGCCTGAAGAAAAAAAATTATCAAAAGAAAATAATCCACCAAAATTTAAAGTAAAATTTTTTGATAACCAAAAAAACATTGAAAATATCAATTGCTATTCCAATGAAGGAGATAAATGGATGAAATCAAAAATTAAACTTATTGAAAAAGAACTCACAATAGAATTTAGGGAACCGTTTTTACCAAGAAGAGGTCGAATTAATTGTTCTGTCAATGATAACGGTAAATGGAGATGGTTTGGAACACAATTTATTATTAGATAATAAATTTTAAATTAAACTTTCTAACTCAATACTTGAGGGCAAAAGTTTTGCATCATCAAAATCCTTTAAATTATTTTGTTGGATAATCTTTTGTAAAACTTTCACATATTCATTTCCTGTTTCAGCATATTTATCTAAATATTCTGATAAGATCATACTGTCCAATGGCTCACCTAAATCTCTTAATTTTGCTCTAGCTGATCTAAAATCCTCATAACTTGAATGTGTATTTATATTTCTTTGATAAGCTCTTACTGACGCTTGCAAAACATTAAATCTCATAACCTTATGACCCTCATTTTTCTCAGCATCTTTTGGTTTTAGTCCTTCTCCTGACCAAGTCCACTGTCCAAATAAAGCATTTCCTTGTTGTGCAAATCTTGAAGTTCCCCAACCTGTTTCTTTAGCCGCTTGAGCAAGTGCTAGAGAAACTGGAACTATATCCATTCTTCTTTTTAACACTGATAAATCTCTTGAGGGTATACCGTATTGTTTATATTTTTTTTCTAACCATTGTTTCTCTGATTTTGTATTATTACTCTTATTAATTATGCTGAATAATCTTTTTCTATCTAATTTGATGTTATTATTTTCTTCCAAAATTAGTGGCAATACTATTTGTATAAAAAATTCTTTTCTCTTTTTAACACTCTCTATCATTTTAATTTCTGCGGGAAGTAGAGTTAAAGCTATAGGTTTAACTAATTTTTTTTTTCTAACATCATCGAGCTTATAGTCTGTATCTTCAAATAGCTGTTTAATCGTTGAAGCGTCTAATCTTACTGTGTCAGTTTCTTGATCATTTAAGCTATAAATATCAATTAGTAAGTCATCTTCATTAAGTATTTCGGAATTAGATGAATTAGAGGTTTTTTTGTTAAGGGTGTAGGCCAGTATTGCTTTTGAATTATTTTCAATTCCAGCAGAGCTCTCAATCTTATTATTAGTAAAATTTATTACAATTGGTAAAGAATAGAAAAATAGAATAACAAGTAAACTACTTAAGATAATTCTTGGAAGTGAATTTAAATCATTTTCATCAAAAACTTTAAATGGTTTTACTCTATTTTTTTTAAAAATTTTTCTCATATATTAAATTGCCTCAACTTTTTTTACCTCTGGCAAGTAATGGCATAAGAGATTTTGAACACCTTGCTTTAAAGTCATTGTAGAACTAGGACAACCAGAACAGCTCCCTTGTAGTTGAACTTTTACAACTCCATCTTTAAACTCTTTAAATTTTATATCTCCCCCATCTCTTGCAATAGCTGGACGGATTTTTTCCTCAAGTAATTTTACTATCCGTTTTTCAATTTCATCAAAGCTCTCGCTTTGTTCGTTTAGATCTTTATTGATGACAAATTCTTTTCCTGATGCATAAAATTCATTAATATGAGAGATCACAATATGTTTGATATCATCCCAAGAATTTTCATTATACTTATTAACTGAAATGAAATCTTTACTCAAAAAAATTCCCTCAACACCATTTACTGAAAGAATATTTCTAATTAGCTCATTATTTACATTGTCATTTTTAGTTACTTCAAATGATCCTGCGCTAGAAACAACCTTACCCGGTATAAATTTTAACGAATTAGGATTTGGAGTTATTTTAGTTTGAACGAACATTAATTATATATAAGCAATATTAAAAAAAATGGTACTGCTTTATGAAAATATTTTCAAAAGCCTACAATTTTGTGAAGTTTTTTAATTTTTTTTGAGGCAATTTCATTAGCTTTCTCGTATCCGTCCTTAAGTATTTTTTCCAAAAAATTTTTATCATCTAATAACTCTTTAATTCTTAATGAAATTGGATTAATTTCATCAACAACTATATCTGATAGTTTTTCTTTAAATTCTGAAAAATTCTTTCCAGCAAATTCATCAATTGATTTTTGGAAATTATTATTCATTAAACTCGAATAAATGCCGATTAAATTTTTAGCCTCAGGTCTTTTTTCTAATTCTTCAATCGTAGAAGGTAAAGGTAAAGCGTCAGTTTTTGCTTTTTTAATCTTATTTATTATTAGATCTTTATCATCAGTTAAATTTATTCTACTAAGGTCTGATGTTTCTGATTTGCTCATCTTTTTAAGACCATCCTTTAGACTCATAATTCTAGAAAATTCTTTTTTTATTAGGGGCTCAGGGACTGTAAAAAAATTCTCGTTTTTATAATCATTGTTAAATTTTTGAGCTATATCGCGACATAGCTCTAAATGTTGTTTTTGATCGTCTCCAACTGGTACATGTGTTGAATCATATAATAAAATGTCAGCTGCCATTAAAACAGGATATGAGTAAAGACCAATACTTGCTTTCTCTTTATCTTTTCCGGCTTTTTCTTTAAATTGAGTCATCCTATTTAACCATCCCATTCTCGCAACACAGCTTAAAATCCACGCTGCCTCTGAGTGAGCGCTCACCCGAGACTGATTAAAAATTATACTTTTTTCAGGATCTATTCCACTTGCAACAAATGTAGCGACTGTCTCATGTATATTTGATTTTAGATTTTTTGGATTTTGGCTTACAGTTATTGCATGAAGATCAACTACACAAAAGATACATTCATTTTGAGTATCATTGTTTAAATCAACAAAATTTTTTATCGCTCCTAAATAATTTCCTAAATGAAGATTTCCAGTAGGTTGAACACCAGAGAAAATTTTTTTTTTCATATTCTAATACTTTAATTTAATATCTTGATAATTAAAAGCTTTGATAAAAAATGACAGTGCTAAATAAAAAAATATTGATAATAAAACACATAACAATAAATAAGCAGATTTAAAGAAATAGTTATAACTTAATTGATTTTCAAATGACAAGATCAAGTATTGAAAAAAAATACCCATAATAATTGATGCGAAAATTATCTTAACAAATTGTTTAAAAAAAGTTTTGTTAAATTCAAAAAAATTATTATTTTTTAAATAAATAAATAAGATTAAGGAGTTAAACCATGAGGATATCGTCGTTGCTATAGGAATAATTATAAAACCAAAATCTTTAAAAAAGTAAACACTTATCAAAATATTTAGCAAAACAGAAACTAAGGAAATATAAAATGGAGTTTTAGTATCATGATTTGCAAAAAAAAACGTCGAAAAAACTTTTATTAGTGCAAATGCTGGAAGTCCTAAGCCAAAATAGTAAAGAGCATTTGCGGAATTAAAAACTGAGTTTTCTGTAAAAGAACCATATCCAAATAGAGCTGAAATAATTTGATTAGATCCTATAACTAAAGCTACTGAAGCAGGTATACTTAAAAACATACTTAGCTCTAACGCTTTATTTTGAATAAATGATATTTTCCTCTTTTTTTTTTGGTGAACATGTTTTGAGAGCTGAGGTAAGACAACAACGCCGATGGCTATTCCAGCAATTGCTAAATTAATTTGGTATATTCTATCAGCATAGTATAGATACGATACAGCACTTGCCTGGAATGAAGCTATAATTGTTCCAACCAAAATATTTATTTGAGTAACTCCTGAGGAAAAAATACTTGGTAATAACTTTTTAAAAAAAAATTTTACTTTATTAGTGATTTTAATTCTAAAATCAAAATCTAATACATAGTATTTTTTTACAAATCTATATAAAAAAATTAATTGTAAAAGTCCTGCGATAGATACCCCATATGAAAGATAGTAAATTAATTTATCATCTAAATATCTTCCAAAAAATAAAATAGTAATTAAAACTATATTTAAAATAATTGGTGCTGCTGAAGCAGCAGCAAATTTATTATGTGAGTTTAAAATTGCGCCAAAAAAGGAAGATAGACTTACAAACATTAGAAAGGGGAAAGTAATTCTTGTTAAAGTGGTTGCTAATTCAAATTTTTTAGTATCTTCAACAAAGCCTGGTGCTATCAGTCCCACAAAAATTGGCATAAAAATTTCAATTATGAGAACTAAGAAAAATAAAGCTAAGAATAATAAATTAAAAACATCATTAGCAAATTTATTTGATCTAGATTTATTTTTAACTAATTCAGAGGTGTAGCTTGGTACAAAAGCTGAGTTAAAAGTTCCCTCAGCAAAAAGTCTTCTAAAAGTGTTCGGTATTCTAAATGCTACAAAAAAAGCATCAGCCAAAAAACTTGTTCCAAGAAAAATTGCTATCAAAACATCTCTTAAATATCCAAGTAATCTGCTAATAATAGTATAGAAACCAAAAGTCCCTGTTGACTTAACTAAATTCATAAATCATATTAGTCTTAAATTTACCTCATTTGTACACCTAATTAAGCTAAATGAAAAAAACAAAAATTGATCATTATACAGATAAAGAAGCTTTAGATTATCATCGTCATAATAAACCGGGCAAGATCGAAATCTCATCCTCAAAGAATATGACTACAAAAAGAGATCTCGCATTAGCTTATTCGCCAGGTGTGGCAGCACCAGTAAAAGCGATAAGTGAAAATCCAGAAACTGCATTTGACTATACAAGTAAGGGAAATCTTGTGGCAGTAATTAGTAACGGTTCTGCTATTTTAGGTATGGGTAACTTAGGAGCTTTAGCCTCAAAACCTGTTATGGAAGGAAAAGCAGTATTGTTTAAAAGGTTTGCTGATATTGACTCAATTGATCTTGAAATTGACTCACAAGATCACAATGAAATAATTAATAGTGTTAAAAATTTTGCTCCAAGTTTTGGGGGTATCAATCTGGAGGATATTGCTGCTCCAGATTGTTTTATTATCGAGGAAAAACTTAAAGAAATTTTAGATATTCCTGTCTTTCATGATGATCAACATGGTACAGCAATTATAACCACAGCTGCATTGATCAACGCACTGGATATTACCAAAAAAAAAATTGATGAAGTAAAAATTGTTGTCAACGGCGCAGGTGCATCAGCAATGGCTTGTGCTAATTTATTTAAGAAAAGTGGTGTTCCACAAAAAAACATTACAATGGTTGACAGAACAGGGGTGATCTATAGTGGAAGAGAAAATTTAAACCAGTGGAAATCAGCTCATGCTATTGAGACTAAACATCGAACTTTATTAGATGCGATCAGTAATGCTGACGTATTTTTAGGTTTATCAGCAAAAGGAGCTTTAACAAAAGATATGGTAAAAAAAATGGCTAAGAATCCCATTATATTTGCATGTGCAAATCCTGATCCAGAAATTAAACCTGAGGAAGTTGCTGAAGTAAGAAGTGATGCAATTATGGCCACTGGAAGATCAGACTATCCAAACCAGGTAAATAATCTAATTGGTTTTCCATATATATTTAGAGGCGCACTAGATGTAAGATCTAAAACCATTAATGAGGAAATGAAAATAGCTGCTGCTCACGCAATTGCTAACCTAGCTAAAGAGGAAGTTCCTGATGAGGTTGTTGCTGCAATGGGGGGTGAGAGACCACATTATGGGAAAGATTATATAATTCCCTCAACATTTGATCCAAGACTTATAAGTGTAATTCCTGCTGCAGTAGCTAAAGCTGCAATAGACTCTGGTGTTGCAAGAATAGATATAAAAGATTTTGATAATTATAAAGATCAGTTAAGACAAAGATTAGATCCAACAGTTACGATCATGCAGGGTATAAATAACTATATAAAGAAAAAACCCAAAAAAGTAATTTTTGCAGATGGTGAGGATGAAAATATGCTTAAAGCAGCAATAGCATTTAAAAACTCAAACTTAGGTATACCAATCTTAGTTGGAAAAGAGGACCTAATTAAAAATCAATTAAGGAAGATAGGTTACAGTGAAAATTTTGATATTGAAATTACTAATTCAAAAGATGCTAAAAAAAGAGAAAAATATGTAAAATATCTTTTTGGAAAACTTCAAAGAAATAAAGGTATGCTGGAACGAGATTGTGATCGTTTAATCAGAAATGATAGGGTTATTTGGGCTTCTTGTATGGTAGCATGTAAAGATGCTGACGCGATGGTCACTGGAAATACCAGAAGATATTCCTCATCTTTAGAAAAAATAACTCAAGTTGTAGATCCCAGAGCTGGAGAAATAATGTTTGGCTTAAATTTAATAGTGAATAGAGGAAAAACAATTTTCATATGCGATACCTCTGTTATTGAATATCCTGATGCAAATCAACTAGCAGAAATGGCCAAATCAGCAGCTAGAGTAGTTAGATTATTTGGGTTTGATCCTAAAGTTGCTTTCTTATCTCATTCCACTTTTGGGGAACCGGCTACTGATAGAACTAAAAGATTAAGCGATGCAGTTAAAATCCTAAAGAAAGATAAAGTTGATTTTAAATTTGATGGAGAAATGCAGCCAGATGTTGCTTTAGAGGAATTATACAAAGAGCTTTACCCTTTTTCAGAAATCGTAGGAAATTCTAATGTACTGATAATGCCTAGCCAGCACAGTGCAGCTATTTCATACAAAATGATAAAATCAATGAGTAGAGCAAAGGTTATTGGACCATTGTTAATTGGGTTGGGTCTTCCGATAGAAATTGCTCCTCTAAGAACTTCTACTTCAGAAATAATTAATCTTGCATCAATAGCAGCATATTCATCAGACGTAATAGATTATAAGAAAGATTAATTTTTTTGAATTCTTAAATCTTCGACAATTAAAATACTAGCTATTACATCTTCAACATCCAATATTTCTTTAGCCTCTTTCACTACTAATTCTTTTTCCTCTGGTGTTAAAGCTATACCATAAACATAAACTTTCTTTTTATAAGTATCTATCTGGTAGTTGGTTGCTTTTATTTCTTTATTCAAAATTATAGCTGTCCTTAATTGTGAAGTGATTAAAATATCTTTTGCAGATTGTTTAAAGTTAAATTTCTCTTTAATTTTTATATCATTTCTTACAGACCTGGCTCCCTCTGTTTCCCAAGCCATTTTTGTAATTTGAAGTTTTTCTTCAGGATTATCGACTTTACCAGTTAAAAAGATTCTTCCATCTAAGACCTTTGATTTAATTGATAAAAAATATTTTTTGTCCATCAATACTAATCTTGCTGATAAATTTTTCTGCATTATCGAGTCATCAATCTGAGTTCCTAGAGATCTAGGATCTAAAGCTACTGATACTCCTGTTCCAAAAATTCCTTTTGAGGAAACACCCACACACCCTGATAAAAATAAAGTAATTAATAATAATGTTAAAATTTTAAGCTTCATTCTTTATTTTAAGACAAAAATTGTAAATTTTTTTTTTGGGTACATTGCTATTTTGAGAAATTAAATTTACAATTTCTTTTATACTTAATTTTTTAATCATTTTTTTTATATTATTTTTATCTGATTCACTTAATAAAAGAGAATCTTTTTTTATTTTTTTTTTTTCAGATATCACAACAGTTAATTCACCCTTTAGGTTTTCATCAAATAGTTTTAGATCTTCAACTTTGTATCTTATATATTCTTCATAAAATTTTGTCATTTCTCTACAAATTAAAATATCTCTGTCAGAAAAGCTATTTTTAATAAATGGAATAGTTTTATTTATTTTTTTTGGAGAGATAAAAAAAACAATGGATGAGTCTATTTGAACCAAAAATTTTAAATCATTTTTGATATCTTTTAGTTTTGATGGAAAGAAACCATAAAAAAAATATTTTTCAGAAAAACCACTAATGGACACAGCAGTACTTACTGCAGACGGCCCCGGTAATGGAAAGATATTTATTTTTTCATCAACACACTCTCTAACTAAAATTGATCCCGGATCTGATATTCCGGGCGTGCCAGCATCTGATACAAGAGATATTATTTTATCATTTTTCAAATGATTAATAATTAGAGATAAATTTTTTTTTTCATTAAATTTGTGATTAGATAATAATTTTGATTTGATTTCATATTTTTCCATCAATTTTCTCGAGTTTCGAGTGTCCTCACATAAGATAAAATCTGATTTTTTTAAAATTTCTATTGCTCGATAAGTAATATCACCTAAATTTCCTATAGGAGTGGGTATTATATATAAACCTTTTTTAATTTCTTTATTTTGAAATTTAGGGTTTACATTCATAATTATACAATACTAAAATTATATAAATCATTAAATGAATAAATTTTTTAAAATTCTTTTTTCTATATTTTTGGTTTTATTATTTGAAATGTCTATTTCCTATTCCAAAGAAACAAAAATTAAGATTGGAGTATTAGTGCCTCTATCAGGAGAGAACGAGTCCTTAGGAAAACAAATACTTAATTCAATAAGAATGGCCTTAATTGATATAAAAAATAATGACATAGAGATATATCCTAAAGACACTAGGTCAGATCCTGATTTAACTCTACGTTCAGCTTTAGAATTTGAGCAGATGGGAATATCACTGGTTATAGGTCCAGTTTTTCATAAAAATTTATTATTTTTAGATAAGGTAAAAAATATAACTTTTTTGTCTTTGACGAACAAAACTTTAGATCTTCATAAAAATATTATTAGTAGTGGTATTAACTCTTCTTCACAATTAAATACAATTAAAAAATTTTTAGAAAAAAGTGAAATAAAAAAAACAATTTTTTTAATTCCAAATTTAAGTTATGACTTAGAGATTAAGAAAGGAATTAAAGAGTCAAAGATAAAATTTTTTAAAAAATACAACTATGATATTGACCCTACCAAATTAACAAAGCAAATAGAAAAAATTACAAACTACGGAATAAGAAAACAAAATCTGTTAGATGAAATATCAAGAATTGAAAATTCTGATGATCCAAATAAAGAAAAAATTATAGAGAACCTTGAAAAAAAATATACCCTTGGAAATGTTAAATTTGATTCTGTAATAATTACGGATTTTGATGAAAGTTTAAAAAGTGTTATTACCTCTTTACTGTACACCGATATCTCACCAGAAAATAAATATATAATTACTTTAAATCAATGGTTCGATGAAAGTTTATATAAAGAAAAAAATTTACAACCAATTTACTACCCTTCAATTAATAAACAAAATTTAGATGAATTTACTGATAAATTCTTTAAAAAATTTAATTATAAACCAAACTATCTATCATTACTGAGTTATGATTTAATAGGGTTAATATATTACTTATCACTGAAAAATGAGGCTTTAGAAATAAGCAAATCATTTAAAACTCAAAACACATTTAAAGGGAAAATAGGAATTTTTGAAATTAAAGATAATAAAATTAATCATCAATTAAATTTTTATCAAATCAATAATGGAAAACTTATAGAAATTTTTTAATTTTTTTAAATGCAATTGATCTATGGTCAATTTTACATTTACTAGAAAAATTCATTTCACCAAAAGTTTGTCTTTTTTTTTTGGGAATAAAAATTGGGTCATATCCAAAACCGTTTTTTCCTTTTATTTTATTTGAAATAGAACCCTCAATTTTTCCAACAACACTTGCAATTATTTTATCTAAATAACAAATTGATAGTGCACATACAAATCTTGCTTTTATATTTTTAACTTTCCAATTTTTATCTTTTTTATTTAACTCTCTATATACTCTTTTAATTGCTTTGTTAAAATCCCCCTTGGATCCTGCCCATCTGGCTGAAAAAATTCCAGGCTTTTTATCCAAACAATCTATTTCAAGACCAGAGTCATCAGCAATACAAACTAAATTAGATTTTTTTGAAAAATACTTAGATTTAATAATTGAATTTTCCTTAAAAGTTTTGCCATTTTCTACTGGGCTTTTAAGATTAAAATCTGATGTAGAAAAAATCTTAATTGATTTTGGCAATAAACCCTTAATTTCTTTAAGTTTTCCTTTGTTATTTGTGCCAATTAATATTTTTGATATTTTTTTTTTTGACATCTAGAAATTTATAAATTTCTTACCATATAAGCCTTTATGGAAAAAGAGCAAAAAAAAGATATCCAAAACGAAAATTTATCTAAAGAAGAAAATAATCAATCTACTAAGCCTCAGGATCAAAAGGACGATCATAATAAAAAAGAGGAGGAGGAAAAAAAAGAATTAACACCAGAAGAAAAGATTTTAGAGCTTGAAGACAAACTAGCTAGAACATTTGCTGAAATGGAAAATCAACGAAGAAGGTTTGAGAAGGAAAAAGAAGATGCTTTTGAATACGGTGGTTTTTCATTTGCTAAAGAAGCACTTAGCCTTATAGATAATCTTGAAAGATCCAAAAGTATTTTAGAGAGTGATGAAAAGTTGAAAGACTCTGAAGCACTTAAAAAAACTTTAGAACATTTTGATATAATTCATAAAGATTTAATATCCATATTTAACAAAAATGATATTAAACAAATTGACAGTTTAAATAAAAAATTAGATCCAAACTTTCATCAAGCAATGATGGAAATTGAGGATGATACAAAAGAGCCGGGAACTATAATTCAGGAAATTCAAAAAGGTTTCACAATTAAAGATCGATTACTAAGGCCCTCATTGGTTGGGGTAGCCAAGAAAACTCAAGAAAAAGTAGCCAAAACAGAGGAAACTAAAGAGAATTCGGAGACTAAATAATGCTTTAAACAACTTGTAGAATCAAAAATAACACATATATGACGAGGAGAATTAATTATTATGAGTAAAATTATTGGAATAGATTTAGGAACAACCAATTCTTGTGTTGCTATAATGGAAGGAAGCCAAGCAAAAGTTTTGGAAAATGCTGAAGGTGCTAGAACAACGCCATCTGTTGTTGCTTTTACAGATGAAAAAGAAAAATTGATAGGTCAACCAGCTAAAAGACAAGCTGTAACCAACCCCGAAAATACTATTTTTGCAGTTAAAAGACTTATTGGAAGAAACTTTGATGACCCAACTGTTAAAAAAGATATAGAAGCGGCTCCATTCAAAATTGTTAATTCAGAAAAAGGGGATGCCTGGATTGAATCTAAAGGAGAAAAATACTCTCCTTCTCAAATTTCAGCTTTTATTTTACAAAAAATGAAAGAAACGGCAGAAAAATATTTAGGACAAGCTGTTACAAAAGCTGTAATTACTGTTCCTGCATATTTTAATGATGCTCAAAGACAAGCAACAAAAGACGCCGGAAAAATTGCAGGTCTAGAAGTTTTAAGAATTATAAATGAACCTACTGCTGCGTCATTGGCTTATGGTTTGGATAAAAAACAAAATAAGAAAATTGCAGTTTATGATTTAGGTGGTGGAACATTTGATGTTTCAATACTTGAACTTGGTGATGGAGTTTTTGAAGTTAAATCAACTAACGGAGATACATTCTTAGGTGGTGAAGATTTTGATAATTCTATAGTTGAATATTTAATTGCAGAATTTAAAAAAGATAATGGAATAGATTTAAAATCAGATAAACTTGCTCTTCAGAGATTAAAAGAAGCAGCAGAGAAAGCTAAGATTGAATTATCCTCAGCTGAACAGACTGATATTAATTTACCATTTATTACCGCTGACAAGACTGGTCCAAAACATATTAATTTAAAACTTACAAGAGCAAAACTTGAGGCGCTTGTTGAAGATCTTATAGCCAAAACAATGCCACCATGTAAAACTGCATTGAAAGATGCTGGTATCACAGCCAACGAAATTGATGAAGTTGTAATGGTTGGTGGTATGACTAGAATGCCTAAGGTAATCGAAGAAGTTAAAAATTTCTTTGGGAAAGAACCTAATAAAAGTGTTAATCCTGATGAGGTTGTAGCAATGGGTGCTGCAATACAAGCAGGTGTTCTTCAAGGTGATGTAAAGGATGTATTATTATTAGATGTAACCCCTCTTTCTTTAGGTATTGAGACTTTAGGTGGAGTTTCTACAAAATTAATTGAAAAAAACACAACAATTCCTACTAAAAAAAGTCAGGTATTCTCAACTGCTGAAGATAATCAACCTGCTGTTTCCATTAGAGTGTTGCAAGGTGAAAGAGAGATGGCATCTGATAATAAAATTTTAGGAAACTTCGAGCTTGTTGGAATTGCGCCTGCACCTAGAGGTGTTCCTCAAATTGAAGTTACATTTGATATTGATGCGAATGGTATTGTTAATGTTTCAGCGAAAGATAAGGGCACTGGAAAAGAGCAAAAAATTCAAATTCAAGCTTCAGGCGGGTTAAGTGACGAAGAGATTGAGAAAATGGTAAAAGATGCTGAAGCCAATAAAGAAGCTGATAAAAAGAAAAGAGAGTCTGTAGATGTAAGAAATCAAGCAGATACCTTAATTCATTCTACAGATAAAAATCTTAAAGAGCATGGCTCTAAAGTATCTGAAGCCGACAAAAAAGCTATTGAAGATGCTTCGAGTCAACTTAAAGAGGCTCTAAAAGGTGAAAACACAGATGATATTAAGAAAAAAACTGAGACATTGATTCAAGCTTCAATGAAACTTGGAGAAGCGATATACAAATCACAACAAAATACAAAACCAGATTCTAATAAAGATGATGGTAAAGATGATAAAGGAAAAAAAGAGGATAATGTTGTTGATGCTGATTTTGAGGAAGTAAAAGACGAGAATAAAGAAAAGAGCGCTTAACATACATTTATCTGTCCGGGGTATTAAATGGCAAAAAGAGATTATTATGACGTCCTCGGCGTAAATAAAAGCGCATCCCCTGAAGAATTAAAATCTGCATATAGAAAGTTAGCTGTAAAATATCATCCAGATAAAAATCCAGGTGATAAGGGAGCTGAAGAAAAGTTTAAAGAAGCAAGTGAAGCTTACGGCATTCTCTCTGATAAATCTAAAAAAGAAAATTACGATAATTTTGGTCATGCTGCCTTTGAAAATGGTGGTGGTGGACAAGGTGGATTTGGAGGTTTTGGAGGTTTCAGTGGTGCGGATTTTTCGGACATATTTGAAGATTTTTTCGGAGACTTCGGAGGTGGAAGAAGTTCTAGAGGGAGAAGCTCAAATAATAGAGGCTCAGATCTAAGATATGATTTATCGATTACATTAGAAGAAGCTTACGCGGGAAAGAAGCAAAATATACAATTTTCGACATCCGAAAAATGTAACACATGTAAGGGAAATGGATCTAAACCTGGGTCTAGTCCTGATAGATGTACTTACTGTGGAGGAAATGGTAGAGTAAGATCTAATCAGGGTTTTTTTACTGTCCAACAAACGTGTCCTCAATGTGCCGGAAGTGGGGAAGAAATAACCAATCCTTGCTCAGACTGTAATGGACAAGGAAACACCCAAACCTCTAAGAAAGTATCAGTTACAATCCCAAAAGGGGTTGATGATGGTACAAGAATTAGACTTGCTGGCAAAGGTGAAGCGGGGACAAGAGGTGGTGCCAGTGGTGATTTATATTTATTTATAAATGTAAAATCTCATGAATTATTTAAAAGATCTGATGTAAACTTATTTTTTGAGTTCCCAATTTCCATAGCTGATGCAGCGCTTGGCACTACGATAGAAATACCAACAATAGATGGTAAAAAAGCAAAAATAAAAATACCTGATGGAACTCAAGATGGTAAACAATTTAGGCTGAAAGGCAAAGGCATGCCTTTTATGCGTAGAGGAGATTTTGGAGATTTGTATGTGCAAATCAAAACTGAAGTCCCAGTGTATTTAAATAAAGAACAAAGAAGCCTTTTAGAAAAATTTAGGGAAATAGAAAACGATAAATCTAATCCAAGTATTAAAAAATTTTTTCAAAAAGCAAAAGATTTTTGGAAAAGTTAAGATATTCAACTGCAGTTCATTAAAAAAATATTTAAGTTGAAATAATTAATACCTAGTTTAATAAATAAATATGATTATCTGGATTGCATCATATCCAAAAAGTGGGAATACTTGGGTTAGATCTTTTCTCACTGCTTACTATTTTTGTGAAAATGGAATATTTGACATTAACAAGTTAAGCCTAATAGAAGATTATCCAAATAAACAATTTTTTAAGGAAAAAGTAAAAAAAGGTGAAATACATAAACATTGGGAAACTTCACAAAAAAAAATTCTTGAACAAAAAAAAGTGAAATTTTTAAAGACTCACAATTCTTTAATAACTGCATTTGGAAAAGACTTTACAAAACCTGAATATTCCCTGGGAGTTATTTATGTAATCAGAGATCCTCGAAATGTAATCACTTCAGTTAAAAATCATAATGATCTAGACTCATATGATCAAGCATTAAAATTTATGCAAGATGAAAATAAAGTATTAGAAGACTATCCGCATCTGAAAAACTATGCAAAAACAAATATTGTCAACTCTTGGAGAATTAATTACCGATCTTGGTTGAGTAATAAGTCTTTTAGAAGAGTTACAATTAGATACGAGGATATGGTTAAAAATCCAACGCAAACTTTCGAAAAGCTGGTAGTTTTTGTTAATGCTTTAATGAGATTTGATAATAAAATTGATCAAAAAAAGCTTAATAATGCAATTGATACTACTAACTTTAAAAGTCTACAAAACATAGAAAATGCGGGTAAGTTTGGTGAAAACGTATATTCTTTGAAAGACAATAGAAAAATTAAATTTTTTTATCAAGGACCAGAAAATGACTGGAAAAAAAATCTTGATGAGAACATGATTAAAAAAATGAACGAATATTACCAAAATGATTTAAAATTCTTTCAATATGAAAACTAAAAAAATAAATTTAACAATTACAGGATGTCTGGGTAGAATGGGGCAACAATTAATCAAATCTGCAAACAAAGATAAAAGATTTAAAATTAACAGCCTCACGGAAAATAAGTTACAAAGAAAAAAAATCCTCGGTATTTTACCAAAACTAAATAGTTCTGAAGCCTTTAAGAGAAGTGATGTTATAATAGATTTCACAATTCCAAAATGTACACTTCAAGTTCTAAATATTGCTGCTAAACAAAAAAAAAGAGTGATAATTGGGACTACAGGTTTTAGTTTAAAAGAGGAAAATATAATAAAAAAAATTTCAAAAAAAATTCCAATTCTCAAAGCTGGAAACATGAGTCTTGGAATTAATCTTTTGATGTATTTAACTGAGATTGCATCAAAATCTTTGGGTAATACTTTTCTAAGTAAAGTTTTTGAAGCTCATCATAAATTTAAAAAAGATCATCCATCTGGTACAGCATTAATGTTAGGTCAGGGTATTGCAATAGGGAAAAACAAAAATTTATATAGAATTATAGGTAAAAAATATCTTAATAAAAAAAAATTTCCTTATGGAAAAAGAATAAATTTCAATTCAGTTAGAAAAGGTAAAATTATTGGTGAACATGAAGTTTTATTTTCCAGTGGTAAAGAGATAATAAGACTTAATCATGAAGCATTTGATAGAGCACTTTACTCTGAGGGTGCACTTACAGCTGCTAGTTGGTTAATAAAGAAAAAACCTGGTTTATATTCAATGAGAGACTTAATGAATTTCAAATAATGAATGAAATTCAAAGAGCAAAAATAATACTTAAGATACTAAATAAAACTTATCCAAGTATTAAAGTTCCACTCAAAAGTCGAAATGTATTTACTCTTTTAATATCTGTCCTTCTTTCTGCTCAATGTACAGATGTAAATGTAAATAATGTGACTAAAAATATTTATCCCAAATATCATAAACCAGAACACTTTGTTAAATTAGGAAGAAAAAAAATAGAAACTTTAATTAAAAAAATTGGCATTTTCAGAATTAAAGCTAAGAGTATATATAATTTGTCAAGAATACTGGTCAAAGACTACAATGGTAAAGTGCCCAAAACTTTTGAGGAACTTGAAAAATTACCAGGCGTAGGACATAAAACAGCTAGCGTAGTTATGTCTCAAGGTTTTGGTCATCCTGCTTTTCCTATTGATACTCACATTCACAGATTGGCTCAGAGGTGGGGGTTAACAAGTGGAAAAAATGTTGTTCAAACAGAAAATGATTTAAAAAGATTATTTCCTAAGAAATATTGGAACAAATTACATTTACAAATAATTTATTATGGTAGAGAATATTGTAAAGCAAGGGATTGTTACGGATTGAGTTGTAAAATTTGCACATCTTGCTATCCTAATCGAAAAAAACCATTTATTGCAAAAAAACCTTAATGAAAATATTAGGCATTGGAAACGCAATCGTTGATGTGCTCTGTAAAGTAACAGATGAATTTTTAATAAAACATTCATTAACAAAAAGTACTATGAAGTTAATAGATGAAGTAGATTTTAAAAAAATACTTACATCGCTAAAAATAGAGGAAACTATTTCGGGTGGATCTGTTGCTAATTCAATAGTTGGCTTATCTCAATTAGGAAACCAAGTGGGATTCATTGGAAAAATTAGCGATGACGAACTTGGTCAAAAATATGAGGATGGCCTTAAAAAAGAAAAAGTAGAATACTTTTATAAAAAAAAACAAGAAGAGATACCCACTGGATCTTGTTTAATTCTAATTACACCCGACTCTGAGAGAACAATGTGTACATTTCTTGGCACTGCTGGAAAGATTAATGATAATGATATTAAAGAAAAAGATATAAAAAATGCTGAGATGGTTTTTTTAGAAGGTTATTTGTGGGATGAAGGTGGTCCAAAGAAAGCTTTTGATAAAGCTATTACTCACTCAAAAAAAGTTGCTATGTCACTATCGGATCTTTTTTGTGTAGAAAGACATAAAAGACATTTTATGGAATTAGTTAAGAATAAATTAGATATTATTTTTGCAAATGAACAAGAAATATTATCCTTAATTGACGCAAAAACATTTGAAGAAGTAGTCTCATTCTCAAAAGAAATCAAAAAAAATGTGATAATTACTAGGGGTCAAAAAGGTGCAATTTCAATAAACAAAGACCAAATTTTTGAGGTCAATGCACAATCTAATTTAAAAATAAAAGATTTAACTGGAGCTGGAGATTTATTTGCTGCAGGATATCTCCATGGTGTTATTAACCAATTAAATGTTAAAGAATGTTTAATTAAAGGAACAGAATTATCCTCAAAAATTATACAAAAAATAGGTGCGAGGATTTAATTACTAATCTATCGAATAACCACTACTGGTATTTAAAATAAAATTTTTATCTCCAAAAGTTTCTTTCATTTTTTTTCTTAATCTATAAATATGTGTTTCAACAGTATGAGTGTCTAAATCAGATGAATAATCCCAGACCTTTTTTTGCAATTCTTTAATCGTCACATTTTTTTTATCTTTTATAAAGATTATTAAATTTGTTTCTCTTTCTGTTAAATCTAATCTTTTATCTCCAAATGAAATTTTCCTAGAATTTAAATCTAAATTATACTCACCTACTGTTATATGCGATTGATCTGTGAATTTATTTTTTAAAAATTTTATATTGATCATTTCAATCAGCTTTTCAAATTTAATAGGTATATTATCGATGATTAAATTATTCTTTATTCCTTTAATTTCCTTTTTTGAAATAATTAAATGATTACTTTTTAGATCATGCTTTAATTCTTTTAAATCCTTGTTATTAGATTGAATAATCTCAAAATTTAAATTTTCACTTACTTCATTTAATACTTGGTATAAAATTTGATATTCGTATATTATTAATGTTCTAGAGTTCATTTTTTTAAAATATGATAATTATTATCAAAAATAAAGATACACTTTTAGTCGATGATTTTAAATTTAAGTGTTCTGTTGGAAAAAAGGGGTTTTCTAAAAAAAAGATTGAAGGTGATCTCTCAACACCAAAGGGCAAGTACAATTTAGGTAATATATATTATAGACCAGATAGGGTTCAAAAACCACTTTCAAAACTAAAATCAATACCTATTAAAAAAAATATGGGATGGTGCGATGACTCAAGCAGCAAATTCTACAATAAATTAATAAAAATAAAAAAGAGACACAAGATAAAATACGAAAAATTATACCGTAAAGACAATAAATATGATTTTTTTATTTTAATAAAATATAATTATAAAAAACCAGTAAAGTTTAAAGGGAGTGCTATTTTTTTGCATTTGACAAAAAATTATCTACCAACAAAAGGGTGTATCGCAATTAATAAAAAAGATTTTTTAATCTTAATTAAATTAATCAACAAAAAAACAAAAATTAAAATTAATTAGTTCTTTTTCCAAATATACCTGAACCGATTCTTAAATATGTTGACTTATATTCTAAAGCATCCAAATAATCATTGGTCATACCCATACTAATTTCAGGGAGTTTAATTTTCTTGTTTAAATTAAGTAACTCTTTAAAGAATAACTTTGGGTCTTGTTCGTCTGGTGGAATACACATGGTTCCTACAATATCTAATTTCAATGATAAACAATTTTTATAAAACACTTCTAGATCATTAGGCTCTATTCCAGATTTTTGTTTTTCACCGCCTAAATTAATCTGAATAAACATCTTAACTTTTTTATTTTTTTTTTGAATTTCACTCGCTAATTTATTAGCAAGCTTGAGATTGTCCAAAGAATGAATGAAATCGAAGATATCAACTGCAAACTTAACTTTGTTTGTTTGTAGTTTTCCCAACATATGTAATTTTACGTTTTTATATTTTTCTTTAAGTTTGGGCCACTTTAATGAAGCCTCTTGTACCTTATTTTCACCAAAGTCAAGATGGCCATAATCCAATAAAGGCAAAATATCTTGCTCTTTGAAAGTTTTTGATACAGCAATTACTTTTGGATTATATTGATCTAAGGATAATGAATTAATTTTACTCTTAATTTTATTATTTATTTCAATTAAATTGTTTTCAGTATGATGCATATAAATAACTTAAAAAAATACTACTTTATAAATGAGTTTAATTACACTCACTTAATAAATTTAAACAAAAATATATCTTTTATATGGAGAAATAAAGATAAAGAAACGTCAATAAAGACTTTAACTGAATTACGTGATTTCTGTAAAAAAAATCAAAGATGTTTTTATATCAGTAATGATATCAAATTAGCTAGAAAATTGAATGCAGATGGAGTTTATATCTCGTCTTCTAACAAAAATTTAAACCTAAAAACTACCAATTTAAAAAAAAGATTTAGGATTCTAGGATCGGCACATAATCTTAAAGAAATAAAAATAAAAGAACTACAAAATATTGATGAAGTTTTTATATCCCCTTTATTTAAAGAAAAAACTAATAAACCGTTAAATATTTATAGATATTTAAAACTTAGAGGATTAACAAAAATGAAAGATATTTCATTGGGTGGCATTAATAATAAAAATTTAAAAAAACTTAATATGATCAAACCTTTTGGTTTTGCTGGTATTAGATATTTTGAGTAAAAAAAAAGGCCCCTAAATTAGGGGCCTTTTTAAATTCATTCAATCAGATGATTAGAATGAGAATGCGATATTTAAAATCGATGCATCAACGTCTTTAGCAGTCGCTGAACCATTCGCTGACTCAAGTTTGTTGAAACCACCACCTATTGAGATAGATCCCATAGTGTATGATGCCATAAAACCAGAGTTTACTTCATCATCAGCAGCACCATCGAACTCAACTTCTTGTCTACCAGCTGATACTGATAAATCTTCGTTAATTGCGATCGATACACCGTAATGCGCAGCTTCTTGGTCTGTTGAACCTTGTGCTTCGTAATCTACGTTAGTAATTTGGTAAGCAGCAGTTATTGAACCCATAGTGTATTTAACACCAATAGTGTCGTTTTCTGCCTCATCACCATCGTCAAACATAGCAGCACTTAATTCTAAACCATCCATTAAGCCACTGTAAACAACAGCGTAACCTTGTTCAGATCCACCTTTAACACCCGCAGCAGTTCCTCTTGGGTTGTAAGATGCTGATAATGCTAGATCACCAACTGTTATGTCGTATCCCCACTGACCAGTTTGGTTGTTTCCAGAAGAATCAATCAAACCACTGTCTGTAGCATCTGTTACTTCATATACTGGTGTATAAGCATTAGGAACGATGTCTTTTAATTTATCAACACCACTTCCTGAACTTGATGCACCTGAAAATGATAATGTTCCCATATCACCCATACCAAGTTTTAGATTGTAGTCATCATAAGTACCACCATCTAATTCATAGTAAACTGATACAGTCATACCATTATCTAGGTCTCCACCACCATTGAATTTAACACTGTCACCCATTGCCCATGGATTAACATCTGATCTAGTGTTAAGACCTGTGTAAGATAATGATGCACTACCAGATACACTTAGCTCACCAGCAACTGATGCTGATGTAACTAAAGTAGTAGCTAATGCAGTCAATCCTACTTTTTTTAGATTGTTCATAAATTTACTCCTTTTTATAATTAATTATAAACAGTGTGGTTTTACCCAAAAAAACTCTTATTTCTTAGCGAATATTACAATAAAAGTGAAAAATTTGTGTTTGTGTTGTATTTTTACATCACTTTTTGTAAGCAAAATAGGCTATTTTTTAAGTGAAATTTATTCTAATTTTAAACACTAATTTTTATGCTAATAACTAAACAATAATTGTTTGATATGATTTCTTCACGCTACATCTTAACTTTTTTATCAATAATTATCCTTTTAACACAAACTGCGTGTAATGCTCTCAAACCTAAAAAAGTAAGTGCTAAAGACTTTCCACCTGATCCAAGAGAAAGGATACAAAAAAATATGGAAGAAGGAAAAGGATTTAGAATTTTAGGTGGTGGTAAGAAGGGAACAACTTATGAATTTGCTAGTTCTAATCCCCTTTGGCAAGCAACACTTGAAACTTTAGACTTTATGCCATTAGCTTCTGCAAACTACAGCGGAGGTATTGTAATTACAGATTGGTATAGTGAAAATAATTCACCAAATGAGTCTGTAAAAATTTCCGTAAGATTTCTATCAAATGAAATTAGATCTGATGCATTAGATATAAATGTTTATATAAAAAAATGTTCACAGAATTTAAGCAATTGTTCAATTAGTAAAAACAATAATGATTTAGTTGCCGATCTCAATCTAAGTATACTCAAAAAAGCTGCAAGATATGAAAAGAAATTACTTGAAAGACGAAGAAAAGAAAATCCTTACATAGTGGGTGACATGGAACATGGCGGCAAAAGAAAAGAAAATAAAAAAAGCGATTAAAAATATATTGCTGTGGAAAGATATAATTTTAAGTTAGTTGAGGATAAATGGCAAAAATATTGGATAAATAATAAAACTTTTAAATCAGAAAAAAATAAAGATAAGAAAAAATTTTATTGCTTAGAAATGTTTCCTTACCCATCAGGAAAAATACATATGGGTCACGTCAGAAACTACACAATAGGTGATGTTCTCTCTAGATATAAAACATTAAAAGGTTTTAATGTCCTTCACCCAATGGGCTGGGACTCTTTTGGGATGCCTGCAGAAAATGCAGCAAAACAAAACAATTTAAGCCCAAAAGATTGGACTGAAGAAAACATTAAAGTAATGAAGGCTCAATTAAAGTTATTGGGACTATCAATTGACTGGGATAGAGAAGTTTCGACTTGTTCACCAAGCTATTTCAAGCATCAACAAAAGTTATTTTTAGATCTATACGATAAAGATCTTGTTTATAGAAAAGAAAGTTATGTTAATTGGGATCCAATAGATAAGACTGTCCTAGCTAATGAACAAGTTATAGATGGTAAGGGTTGGAGATCAGGTGCTGTTGTCGAGAGAAAGAAATTAAATCAGTGGTTTTTCCGAATTTCAAAATTTTCAAATGATCTTTTAAATGACTTAGATTTATTAGATCAATGGCCAGATAAAGTAAAAATAATGCAAAAAAATTGGATTGGAAAATCATTTGGTTGTGAAATAGATTTTGAAATTCACGGTTCAGAAAGCATTAAATCTATAAAATGTTACACCACAAGACCAGATACATTGTTTGGTTTTTCATTTTTAGCATTATCAGTTGATCATCCTTTGTCTAAAAACTACGAAAACAACAAAGAATTTATTAATTTTAAAAAAGAATGTTCTAAGACTGGAACAACAGAAGAATCAATAGCTCAAGCAATTAAAATTGGTTTTAAAACAGAACTTACTGCAGTTAATCCTTTCAATAAAAACTCAAGAGTTCCTGTATATTTTGCCAATTTTGTTTTGATGGATTACGGGTTTGGAGCAGTTTTTGGATGTCCAGCTCATGATCAAAGAGATTTTGATTTTGCAAAAAAATACAATCTTGAAATAAAAACAGTCGTTAGACCTGCAGCAGATGTAGATAAAAATTTTGAAGTAACTAAAGAAGCATATCCGGGACCAGGTATAATCATAAATTCAGAATTCTTAAATGGTTTATCTGCTCCTGAACAATCAATAAATGAGGCAATAAAAATATTAGAGAAAAAAAATTTAGGTAAAAAAAAAGTAAATTTTAGACTTAAGGATTGGGGGATATCTCGTCAGAGATATTGGGGATGTCCTATTCCTATAGCTTACGATAATGAAAATAATGTAGTCAAAATACCAGAAAAGGATTTACCTGTAAAACTTCCAGAGAATATAAACTTGAATACAAACGGGAATCCGCTTGATTTTCAAAAAAAATGGCAAGAGATAATAATAAATGGAAAAAAGTGTAAGAGGGAAACTGATACACTAGATACATTCGTTGACTCTTCGTGGTATTTTTTAAGATTTTGTTCTGCTAAAAATGATCTTAATCCATTTGAAATAGATGATATTGATTATTGGATGCCTGTTGACCAGTATATTGGTGGTGTAGAACATGCAATATTGCATCTTCTTTACTCTCGTTTTTTTATGAGAGCAATAAGTTTACAAAATGATGATGTAAAACTTAATGAACCGTTCCAAGGTTTATTTACTCAAGGTATGGTTTGTCATCAAACTTATAAAGATGAGAAAAATAATTGGGTTTATCCTGATGAAGTTTTTACTAATGATGGAAAAAATTTTTTCCTTAATAAAAATTCAAAATCTAAAGTTACTGTTGGTCCATCTGAGTCAATGTCAAAATCAAAAAAAAATACTATTGACCCTGAAAAAATTATTAAAATATACGGCGCTGACGCCGTTAGACTATTTATTTTGTCTGACAGTCCACCTGAAAAAGATATTCAATGGTCTGACAAAGGTATAATTTCGTCATTTAAATTTCTTCAAAAATTATGGTCACTAAATGAAAAAATTTGTTTAAATTTAAAAAAATTTGAAAAGTTTGATGAAAATTTAGAAAAATTTACTAATCAAATTATTGATAAGATAAATAAAGACTTAGACAGATTTGGTTTTAATGTTGTTATTGCATCAATTCATAAGATATACTCATATTTTAACCAGCAGACTAATAAAGACAATTGGGGAAGTAATTTTCATAAAAATTACATAAATATTTTAAAAGTTATTAATCCAATAGTACCTCATTTTTCAAATGAGTGCCTTGAAAAATTAAAACAACCAACAGACAATATCAATTGGCCAGAATTAAATAATAAATACTTAAAACAGGATACATTTAATATAGTTACACAAGTCAATGGTAAAAAAAGAAAAGTTTTTTCATTTGATAGCTCTATGGATAAAGAAACTTTGATTAAAAATATTAAGAAAGATGAACAAATTTTAAAATATATCGAAAATAAAGAAATTATTAAAACAATATATGTAGAAAACAAATTAATAAACTTTATTATTAAATAATATGAAAAATTTTGGATTTTATTTAATCTTACTTTTTTTAATAAGTTGTGGTTACTCTCCAATATATGAAAACAATCCGGCCTCTAATTTTAAAATAAATTCTATTACAATTTCGGGTGACAAAAAGATAGCTAGAAATTTAACAAATGGGATTGAAAGATTTAAAAAATCAAAATCAACCAACGCTTTCGATCTAGATTTGGTTATCACAAAGAGAAACGATATTATTACCAAAGATAAAAAGGGAAATGCATCAAGTTATAATCTTATTATTCAAATCGACATTAATCTAGAGGATCAAATAAATGCAAAAAACATTAAAAGAAAATTTATTAAAGTAAGTACATATAATTCTATGGATAATAAATTTGAACTAAACCAATATAAGAGTGATCTTGAAAAAAATATGACATCGCAAATACTGCAAGATATAATTGTGTTTTTTGAAAATATCGAAAATGATCTCTAAATATTTTGAAATAGAAAAGTTTAAAAATAAAACTAATTATTTTTTGTTCTATGGTGAGAACGAGGGTCAAAAACAGGATGTAATTCAAGCTAATTTTGCAAAATTTACAAAAGAAAACACCTATAAATATAGTGAAAAAGATATAATTGAAAATAAACAAGTATTTTTTGAAAATATTTATTCCAAGTCCTTTTTTGAAAATGAGAAGTTAATTTTAATATCTGATGTCTCTGACAAAATATTAAATTTAATAGAAGAAATAATTGAATCAGACATAAATGATGTGGTTATTATTTTAATTGCAAAAAGATTGGACAAGAAATCCAAACTTAGGAATTATTTTGAAAAAGAAAAGATGGCTCTGATTGTTCCTTTTTACGAAGATACTCCACAAACTCTTTTATCTATCGCAAAGAAAATTTTGTTTGAAAATAAGATTAATTTATCTTCTGAGAACATAAATTTAATCGTTGATAGATCACAAGGAGAAAGAATTAATCTTAAAAATGAATTACAAAAAATTATTAATCTAAGTCAAAACAATAAAAAAATAGAATTAGAAGATATTTTAAAATTAACAAACTTGAGTGAAAATTACAGTGCTGGAGAGTTAGTAGATAATTGTCTAAGCAAAAATAAAAAAAGAACTCTCAATATTCTTAATGAAAATATCCCATCTAGTGAGGATAATATTTTAATTTTAAGAACCTTTTTAAATAAGTTAAAAAGACTAAGAAAGTTAAGACTAAATTTAAAAGAAAATAATAATGTTGATCAAGTAATTAATTCATTTAAGCCTCCAATATTCTGGAAAGATAAAAATATAATCAAGCAACAAATCAAAATATGGGAATTGAAGGATATTGAAAATTTTATTGTAGATCTAAACAGTACAGAGAGTTTAATTAAAAAAAATCCTCAGATTTCTAATCAAATCATAAATAATATGATTTTAGATAAAGTTGAAAATACTAATATCCAGATTTAATTATATCAATTATCTTGTTTAATTGATCAAGCTCTTTGTAAAAAAATGATATTGTGCCTTTATTGTTTTTATTATTTTTAATAGAAACACTGAGTCCAATTTTTTCAGATATAGAGTTTTCTAAATCTCGGATGTTTGAGTCGACTTTACTGGAAGTATTTCTTTTTGATTTTCTAAATATTTTAACTAAATTTTCTGCTTGTCTGACAGATAATTTTTTTTCAATAAACTTATTTGCTAAAAAAGTAGCATTTTCTAGTCCTACTAATATCTTTGCATGACCAGCCGTGATTTTTTTTTGTTCTACAAAATCAAGAACTTCTTTGGGCAAATTAAGTAATCTTAATGAGTTAGAAATATAGCTTCTGCTCTTACCTATAAATTTTGATACTTTTTCTTGATCATATGAAAATTCATCTATCAATCTTTTATAGCCTTGTGCTTCCTCTAAAGGATTTAAATCGTGTCTCTGAACATTTTCAACAATTGCAAATTCTAAAGATTTAAGATCATCAGCGTCTGTAACAACTACAGGAATTTCATGAAGTCCTGCTTTTTGTGCCGCCAACCATCTTCTTTCTCCAGCAATAATCTCATATTTAGAATTATTAGTATTAGATTTTCTTACTATAATTGGCTGAATAACGCCCCGTTCTTTTATTGAATTAACTAAATCATTTAAGTTTTCTTCATCAAAATTTTTTCTTGGTTGATATTTGTTTGGAACTATTTCGGCTAAACTTAAATTATTTGTTTTATTCTCAACTTTGGTTTCACCTATTAAAGAAGATAAACCTCTACCTAACCCTTTTTTAATTTTATTCATTATGCGGCACTCCCAACGTTATTTTCTTGTGCCATGAACTCATCTGTAAAACTATAGTATGACTTACTTCCTGGACAATTCTTGTCATAAATCAATACTGGAATACCATGAGATGGCGCTTCTGATAATCTTACATTTCGAGGTATCACCGTTTGGTAAACTTTATCTTTGAAATAATCTCTCGCTTCTTGTTCAACTTGTGACGAAAGTTTATTTCTTCGATCATACATAGTTAAAAGTATCCCTTGAATCTCCAATTCAGGATTTAAGTTAGTTTTGATCCTCTCGATAGTCTTCATAAGTTGTGTAAGTCCTTCTAAAGCAAAAAATTCTGTTTGTAATGGTACAAGCAGCGAGTTAGATGATACCAAAGCCATTACAGTTAGAAGACTCAAAGAAGGAGGGCAATCTATGAGAATATAATCATATAATCCTCTAGAATCATTTAAATACGCGGTTAATTTGGCTTTTAAAATAAAGGCTCTATCACTATCACCAGCGGTCTCAACCTCCAATCCAGACAAATCTACATTGGATGATATTAAATCAAGATTTTGAAAATCAGTTTTTTTAATTACGTTTGAAATTGACATAGTGCCATTAAGAATTCCATAAATTGTCTGGTCAGATTGAGAGGTATTGGATAATCCCAGTCCTGTAGTAGCATTCCCTTGAGGATCTAGATCTATTACTAGAATTTTTTTTCCAAGTTGAGATAACGCTGATGCTAAATTAATTACAGTGGTTGTTTTTCCAACTCCACCCTTTTGATTTATAATTGAAATTATTTTCATGAAATCTTTTTTTTAATTTTTTTGATGTTTAATATAAATGAGTCGTTACTTGTTAAGCTTTTTTTTTCTTCATAATCTAAATCCCACTCTTGAAGTGTTTCATTAAAAATTTTTCTTCCACTACTTCCCATAAAAAAAATAATATTTTTATATTTTTTAAAATTTTCATTAACCAAGTTTAAGATCACAGGCATTGGCTTAAATGCCCTGGACATTATTGTTCCTGTTTCAATATTTTTAAGTGAAAAAATATCTTTCTGAATTATTTCTGTATTTAAATTTAATTTTTTTGAAACTTCTCGCAGGAAAACACATTTGTGGTAGCTTTTTTCATAAAGGTTAACTTTCATGTTATTTTTAATTTTTTTCATCACTATAGCCACTATTAATCCAGGCATTCCACCCCCTGTACCTAAATCAGAGGTTGTATTGCAATTTAAATCAACAAAATCAACAATTTGCGCTGAATCTATAATATGACGCTCTCTTATAGCCTGTTTTTCATACATTTTTTTACTTATAATGTTAATTTTCTGATTTTTTTCCTGTATCATCGTAATTAAGCTCTCGAGCTCATTACAAGTTTCACGTGAAACATTCAAATTAGAGATTTTGGAATAAAAATTTAAAATTAAGTTATCCATTAAGCTATATGCTTAATAGACTTTCTTTTGACGTGTGACAACAAAATATATACGGCTGCAGGAGTGATTCCATCGATTCTTAAGGCCTGACCCATGGTTTTAGGCTTTATTTGCTTAAATTTAGCTTTTACTTCATTAGAAAGGCCTGAAAATTGATCATAATCAATATTATCTGGTATTGTTAAATTCTCATCTCGTTTAAAAGCTAAAATATCGGCCTTTTGTTTCTTTAAATATCCTCTGTAATGAGAGTTAATCTCAATCTGCTCATCAATTTCGTTTCCATAATCAGCAATTTCAGGCCAAATATTCCTTATTTTTGTCATATCAACACTTTTTTGGGTAAGAATTTCCTCTGCGGATCTAAAAACACCGTCTTTCGCTATTTTTATTCCAAATTTATCTGCTTTGGAAGGTGAAATGTTTAAATTAGACATTTGAAGAGATATTTTGCTTAATTTATTAAATTTGTCTTCAAATAGTTGTTTTCTATTTTTTGCTATTAAACCAATTTTAATTCCTTTATGAGTAAGCCTTAAGTCTGCATTATCTGACCTAAGACTTAGTCTATATTCTGCTCGAGATGTGAACATTCTATAAGGCTCAGCAACGCCTTTAGTGACTAAGTCATCTATCATAACGCCAATGTATGCGTCTGATCTATCTAAAATAAAAGGTTCCATGTTCTTTAAAGATAAAGCAGCATTAATTCCCGCTATAAGGCCTTGAGCAGCTGCTTCTTCATAACCTGTAGTTCCATTTATTTGACCAGCGAGATAAAGATTTTTTATTTTTTTTGTCTCCAATGTTAAAAAGAGCTCTCTCGGATCAATATAATCATATTCAATAGCATATCCTGGTCTAATTACTTTTACATTCTCTAAACCATTGATATTGTTGAGTATTTCATATTGCACAACCTCAGGTAGAGATGTAGATATGCCATTAGGGTAAATAGTATGATCATTCAGACCCTCGGGCTCAAGAAATATTTGATGTCTTGTCTTGTCAGAAAATTTTACTATTTTGTCCTCAATAGAGGGACAATATCTAGGACCAACACCTTGTATGCTTCCGGAATACATTGCACTTTTAGATAAATTTTTTTCTATTATTTTATGAACTCTCTCGTTAGTATAAGTCATCGAACAAGAAACCTGCTTGTTTAAATTTTTTTTGGTAAGAAAAGAAAAAAAATATGGATCTTCATCGGCAAACTGTTTTTCCAGATTTTCAAAATTAATTGTTCTAGAATCTAATCTAGGAGGTGTGCCTGTTTTTAATCTTCCAATTTTGAAATTATACTTTTCTAATTGTTCACTTAAACCTGTACTCGGTTTTTCATTAAATCGTCCAGCGGGAGTTCTTTCATCACCTATATGTATCAAACCATTCAAAAAAGTGCCTGTTGTTAAGATTAACTTGTTACAACTCACTTTGTTACCTTTATGTGTTATAAACCCACTTATTTGATTATTTTCAAAAATAAACTTTATTACAGGGTCTGAAAAAATGCTTAAATTACAGTAGTTTACAAGTTTTTCTTGCATATATTTACGATATAATGATCTGTCAGACTGAGTTCGGGGTCCTCTAACTGCAGGTCCTCTACTTCTATTTAATAATCTAAATTGTATTCCAGACTTATCTGCTACCTCTCCCATAACGCCATCTAAAGCATCAATTTCTCTAACTAGGTGACCTTTGCCTAAACCACCTATAGCTGGATTGCATGACATTTCTCCTATTGTATTTTTGTTATGTGTAAACAAAGCGGTATTTACACCAAGTCTTGCTGAGGCTGCTGCAGCTTCACACCCAGCATGACCACCGCCAATGACAACTACATCAAATTGCAAATCTTTTTTCATTAATTAAATTTATATTCGATTACAATATTTACAAGATTTCTGTTTTTTTCTGAAAAAAGTGTTATTTATCAACAAAAATCAGTAAAAACATCAAAAAAACCCCTTAAAACAGCTATTACTTTCCGATACAGAAATCGTTGAAAATGCTGCCTAATATCTCTTCTACATCGACTTTGCCGACAATCATGCCTAATTGTCTTGTAGCTAACCTTAGATCCTCAGCTCCTTTGTCAAAATCCTTTTTATCATTTTTATCTGAAAAATTATTCAAGTGATCAACACACTGTAGCAAGTGTTGTCTGTGCCTTTCCCTTGTAATTAAGATATCTTCTTCAGATATAAATTTATTTTCTAAATTACTTTTTATTTTTAAAATTAATTTATCTATATTAAGGTTGTCTTTGAGTGAAATTAAAACATGATTAAATTTTGAAATTTCAGGATCTAATTTTTCTTTCAAGAGATCAGATTTGTTAATAACTAAAATTGCGTTTTTTTTTAATAAATCATTCAAAAATCCGCTTAAATCAATACTTTTAGCATCTACCACTACAAGTTTTAGATCAGCATTTTCAGCTTTTTTTAATGATAATTTTATTCCTTTTTTTTCGATTTCATCCTTAGAATCTCTTATGCCCGCTGTATCTGAAATTATAACTGGATAACCATCTATGTTTAAATGTGTTTCAACAACGTCTCTTGTGGTACCAGCAATTTCTGAGACTATAGCAACTTCCCTGTTTGATAAATTATTTAATAGACTAGACTTACCGGCATTAGTTGGACCTACAATTGCAATTTTAAAACCTTCTCGAATTATCTCACCAACTTTTTGATCATTTAAAATTTTTTTAATCTCATTTAAGACGTTCGATGAATCCTCTTTTATCTTTTTTAAATTTTCTTCTGGCAAATCCTCCTCTGGAAAATCTATTTTTGCCTCAACAAACGACAAAATTTTCAACAATTTTTCTCTCAATTCATTAAATTTTTCTGAAGATTTTCCTTTCATCATTTTTACAGCTTGCAATCTCTGAATTTCAGTTTCTGCTGAAATTAAATCAGCTATACTTTCTGCTTTTAGTAAATTTATTTTACCATTTTGAAAAGCCAGCTTTGTAAATTCCCCTGCCTCTGCTAATCTACAATTTTCAATTTTTGAAATTTCATTTTGAACAGAGATAACTACTGCTTTCCCACCATGTACATGGATTTCCGCCATATCCTCTCCTGTGTAGCTCTCAGGGCCTGGAAACCATATTATTATACCTTCATCAATAAGCTCAGAAGTGTTGGTATTGTTTATTTTTCGAAGGGTTGCCACTCTTGGCTTTGGAATTTCTTTATTTGTAAGTTTTTTGATTGCTTTCGCAGTCTCAGGACCTGAAATTCTTATAACAGCCACCCCAGACACACCTGGGCCAGACGATAAGGCGTAAATTGTCATTAAATCAGTATAACTTTAATTCAAAAATAATGAAAAATAAATTAAGTAGGTTTATTCATCGAATTAAAGAAGTCTGAATTATTTTTTGTATCCTTTAATTTCGAACTTATAAATTCGATTGCATCCATAGTACCCATCGGGGCTATGATTCTTCTTAGAACATTCATTTTTTGCAGATCATTTTTATCAAACAGCAATTCTTCTCTTCTTGTTCCTGATTTAGTTATATCTATAGCTGGATATATTCTTTTATCAGCAATTTTCCTATCAAGAACTGTTTCGCTATTACCGGTTCCTTTAAATTCTTCGAAAATTACCTCATCCATTCTACTGCCAGTATCAATCAATGCTGTGGAGATAATTGTCAAAGATCCCCCTTCTTCAATATTTCTTGCAGCACCAAAAAATCTTTTTGGTCGTTGAAGTGCATTCGCATCAACACCCCCGGTTAAAACCTTTCCAGAACTAGGAATTACAGCATTGTAAGCTCTTCCCAAGCGGGTTATTGAGTCCAAGAGAATTACAACATCTTTTTTATGTTCAGTGAGTCTTTTTGCTTTTTCGATAACCATCTCTGCCACTGCAACGTGTCTTTGTGCCGGTTCATCAAAAGTAGAGCTTATTACCTCACCTTTTACAGTCCTTTGCATATCTGTAACTTCCTCTGGTCGCTCATCAATAAGCAATACAATTAAATAGCACTCTGGATAATTTTTAGCAATTGAGTTTGCTATACTTTGTAAAATCATTGTTTTGCCCGCCTTAGGGGGTGAAATAATGATCGACCTTTGTCCCTTCCCAATTGGACTTACTAGGTCGATTAATCTAGGGGTTAAATCTTGTTTTTTATCTGGTTTCGTGGCCTCAACTTCCATAACTAGTTGTTTATCTGGATATAAAGGAGTTAAGTTATCAAACGCTATTTTGTGTCTAGATTTATCAGGTTCCTCAAAATTTATTTTACTAACTTGTAATAAAGCAAAGTATCTTTCACCTTCTTTTGGAGCTCTAACGGGGCCCTCAACCGTATCCCCAGTTCTCAAACCGAATTTTCTTATTTGACTTGGACTGACATAAATATCGTCAGGACCAGGAAGATAATTTGACTCCATTGCTCTTAAAAAACCAAAACCATCCTGTAGCAATTGTAAAACACCAGCCCCTGTTATTTCCTCTTTTTCAGCAACCTTTTTAAGAATCGCAAATAGAATTTCTTGTTTTCTTAATGTGCTTGCATTCTCAATACCAAGTTCTTCTGCTTGTGTAATAAGTTGTTCAGATGATTTGAGTTTTAGTTCTTGTATGTTCATGATTAAAAATTATTAAGGACTTAATAATAGATTAAATATATATACTATTAGCAAATATTCAACCCTAGATAGGCTTAAAAATCACAACAAATATGATTAAAATAAGCAATAATGTAGGTATTTCATTTATAAATCGATAAAATTTATGCGAATGTGTATTTAGGTCTAATTTAAACTGTCCTAAAATTCTACCAAGATAAAAGTGATAAATAGTCAGTATTACTACAAACAATAACTTTAAAATCATCCAAGTCTGTCCAAGTTTTTCAAATCCTACCTCATGTATGAGTAATAGGCCAAATAGCCAAGATAATATCATTGCTGGTGTCATGATATAAAAAAATAGTTTTCTTTCCATAACCTTAAATACATCTGATATAATTGGCTTAGTATTATTTTGAGAATGGTAAACAAAAATTCTTGGAAGATACAACAATCCTGCCATCCAGGAAATTACAGATATTAAATGCAACGATTTAAAAAGTAAGTAAGTGTTCATTAATTAAATGTTTTTTTGAATTAAAGATTTTAATAAAATTATGTGATCATCGTTATCATTAAGACACGGCACCATATCAAAGTTTTCTCCACCTGACTCTAGGAAACTCTCTTTTCCTTGAATTTGGATTTCTTCTAAAGTTTCAACACAATCTGAAGAAAATCCTGGACATATAGCTAAAACATTTTTTTTGCCTTCTTTAGGTAAATTTTCTAAAGTTTTGTCAGTATAAGGTTGAAGCCATTTCTCTGGACCAAATCTGGACTGGAATGTTGTCTTAATTTCAACTGAAGTAAATTTTTCTGATATTAATCTCGTAGTTTTGTGACAGTAACAATGATAGGGGTCACCTTTGTCGAAATATTTTTGTGGGATACCATGATAAGAAGCTATTATTAAATCTGGCTTCCAATTTATTTCTTTAATTTTTTTATTCAAAGAATTTACAAGCGCTTCTATATATAAAGGATCCGACTCATAATGTGGTACTATTTTTAATGATGGTTGCCATCTCATTTTCATAAGAGTTCTATATACTTCGTCACAGACTGTTGCTGTGGTTGCTGCGGCGTATTGAGGATAAAGCGGCAGAATTATCAAATTTTCACAACCCATTTCATGGAGGATTGCGATTTTACTTCTTATACTAGGGTTTCCATATCTCATAGCATAATCTATTACTAAGTTTTTTTCAGATATTAAGTTTGAAAGTTTTTCTGCTTGCTTTTGAGTGTAATGTAAAAGTGGAGAAATGTTTTTGTCCTTCATCCAAATCTCCTTATAGGCCTTTGCTGTTTTGGACGGACGAAAAGTTAATATAAAAACATTTAAAATAATTTGCCAGATTATCGGATTAACTTCTATTACTCTCCTGTCCGATAAAAACTCCTTTAGATATTTTCTTATATCAAACCAACTTGTTGAATCAGGAGTTCCAAGATTAACAATTAAAACTCCGGTTTTTCCAAAATTAACTGGTGGATGTTCTATTTCTTTTTCCATTAATAATCCTTTACAATTTTTACCAAATAATCCATCATATTAGGGTCTGTATCTGGGAGAACGCCATGTCCTAAATTAAATATATATGGATGATCTTTAAATATATCTAAATATTTTATTGTTTCTTTTTTTAAGTTTTCTTTATTAGAAAGCAAAACCTTTGGGTCCATTCCTCCTTGAACTGGAATTTTTATTTCTTTATTAATTTTTACCGGATCAACTTCATAATCAATGCAAATTGTGTCTGGTTTGATAATTTCGCAATAATCTTTGTAACTCTTAATACCTTTTGGAAAGCAAATAACAGGCACATTTAAAGATTTAATATAATTAACTAAGCTTAAAGTGGGGTCATAAATGTAATGAGATAAATCTTTTTCTTTTAACAGACCAGCCCAACTATCAAAAATTTGAATTATCTGTGCACCATTATCAATTTGGTTTTTAATGTGTATTTTTAAAAATTTATCTAAAATTTTAAGAACTTTATCAATTAAATATTTGTCTTCAAAAAAATTTTCATTCAAACTTAATTTTGGTGATTTTTTATTTATCATATAAACTAATAAAGTCCACGGCGCGCCAACAAAGCCTATAGTAGTTTTATTTTTAGTAAATTCAGAACTACTAACTAATTTAATTAATTCATAAATAGGAGAGAGTTTTTCTACAAATTCTACTTCTTTAATACTCGAAATTTCTTTTAAGTCTAAGTTACCAAGTAGTGGGCCTACATTTTTTTTAAATTCAACAATTTGATTTAAACCATATGGTAACATTAAAATATCAGAAAAAATTATTGCAGCATCTAAGTTGAACCTTTTTAAGGGTTGTAAAGTAATCTCACTTGATAATTTTTCATTAAGACATAATTTAATAAAATCAGGATTTTTTTTTCTTATTTCTCTAAATTCCGGTAAATATCTACCAGCCTGTCTCATTATCCAAATAGGGTTAACATCACTTTTCTTGTTTATTATTACTTCTTCGATTGGGGACATATTAATAATTAAATATAATTAATTGTAATGTTAGTATATTCTGTGAACAATGGTGATTAAATTTATTGAACATTTTATAAACAGTTTGTTAACATTTAGAATTTAAATTTTAATAAATATATACGTAAAATTGAAGCTTATTAACTAAATACACCAAATGGTTACTAGAGATTTTAACATGTTTAATTTTGTTAATAAAAGCATTGTTTTACACCATAAATTTTAAAATATGCAAAATGTTTAATATGATAAAAATAGTACAAATTTATACACACATTATACATGAATAATTTATATCAAATTTATCTTATATCAGATGCAACCGGTGAAACTCTTGATCGTATTTTTATAGCTATCAAGGCCCAATTTAAAAATATAAATTATAAGATACATACTTATTCTTTTACCAGAACAGAAAATCAGATTATAAAAATTTTAGAAAACGCAGAGAAAGAAAAAAACTCAATAATTTTATACTCCATTGTTGATAGCAATTTAGCTAAATATCTTGCAAAAAATAGTGATACAAAAAAGATTCCATGCTTTGGAGTATTAGGTGATTTAATATTAAGTTTTTCAAAGCTTTTAAATCAAAAAGCCTCACACCAACCAAGTGGTCAGTATGCCCTTGATGAAGAATATTACAAAAGAATCGAAGCAATCCAATTTACAATGAACCATGATGACGGCAATCTTGTAAAAGAAATAAAAGAGTCTGATATAATTCTGTTGGGGGTGAGCAGAACAAGCAAAACACCAACGGCAATCTTCTTAGCAAACAAAGGCTTTAAAACATCCAATATACCTTTAATAAATGAAAATTCTTTACCAGAAATTTTAAAAGAAAACCCTAAAATCTCGTGCATTATTGGATTAAATACTGAGCCAGAAAGGCTTGTAGAGATTAGAAAAAATAGAATGAATTCTCTTAAGGAAAACAAAAATAAACTTTATACAGATCTAGAGCAAATCAAGAAAGAAGTAGATATGGCAAGAAATACTTTCAAAAAATATAAATGGCCACTCATCGATGTCACAAGAAAATCTGTAGAAGAAACTGCAGCTTCAGTAATTAAAATATACGAGATATACAAAGAAAATGCCTAAAATTATTCTAGCTTCCAAAAGCAAGGTTAGAAAAAAAATACTGGACGAAAATGATATTTTAAATGAAGTAAAACCATCAAATGTCGATGAAGATATTGTGAAATTAAGTTTATTAAAAGAAAAAGCTTCACCAGAAATCATATCAAAAAATTTGGCTGAATTAAAAGCTAACAAAGTAAGCAATAAATATGTCAACGATTTAGTTTTGGGTGCTGATAGTGTAATTGATTTAGAAGGAGAGTTAATATCAAAACCCAACGATAGAAATGAAGCTTTAGAAATTTTAAAAAAACTTAATGGTAAAAAACATCATTTAATAAGCTCAGTATGTATCTCTAAAAATGGATCTATGGTATGGAACCATACTGATAAAGCGTCACTTACAATGAAAAAAATGACAGAAGAAGAACTAAAAAATTATTTGGTGAAAATTTCGGATGAGGCGTTATATGCTTATAATGTTTATCAAATAGAAGGTGAGGGAAGAGATTTATTCTCAAATATTAATGGAAATGAAAATACAATAATGGGACTTCCTATTGAAAAAATTAAAAAATATTTAGATAATTATAAATGAAAAAATACCTTGTAATTGGAAACCCTATTGAGCATTCACTTTCACCCAAATTACATAATTATTGGTTTAAAAAAAAAAATATTAATGCAAATTACGATAAAAGAAAAATAGATAAAAGCCAAATTCAAGAGATTATTTCTGAAATTAAGGATGATAAATTAGATGGGATAAATGTTACTGTTCCTTTTAAAGGTGATGTTATTCCTTTTTTGGATACACTAAGTGAGGAATCCCAGATTACACAATCTGTTAATACTATATACAAACAAAATAAAAAACTTATTGGTCACAACACTGATATAAAGGGTTTTGAATTAAGTTTAAAAGAAACTCGATTTAATTTAGAAAACAAAACAATATTTATATTGGGAGCTGGTGGTGTAGTACCTTCTATAATTTATGCTTTAGAAAAATTAGGTGTCTCTAAAATTATAGTAAGCAATAGAACTAAGCAAAAAACTGAAAAATTAAAAAAATATTTTTCAAAAATAAGAATAGCTGATTGGGGAGATCAACCTGAATTTGATATGATTATTAACGCCACCAGTCTAGGCTTAAATAAAAAGGATAATATTAATTTAAACTTTAAAAATTTAAATAAAGAAAAGTTATTTTACGATGTTATCTACAATCCAAAAGAAACCAATTTTTTAAGAACTGGGAAAAATTTAGGCTGTCAGGTTTCTAATGGTAAAATGATGTTTATTTATCAGGCTTTAGAGGCGTTTAGATTATGGCATAACGTTAAACCAGAAATTAATGATGAATTAAAAAAATTTTTAGATTTATGAAAAGAATAGGTATTTTAGGAGACATAGGTTCTGGCAAAACCTACATAGCTAAATGTTTTGGTTTTCCTGTATTTAACGCTGATTTAGAAGTTGCAAAAATTTATAAACATAACAGAAAAGTTTTTCAAAAATTAAAAAGAGAGCTTCCAAATTGTTTTCATTCTTTTCCTGTTAAAAAAAAAGAGATTATCGACGCAATTTTATCAAATAAAAAAAATTTAAAAAAAATTATTAAAATTGTTCATTACGAAGTTAGAAAAAAAATGAATGATTTTTTAAGAAAAAACAAACATAAGAAACTTGTTGTATTAGATATTCCTCTTCTATTGGAGAATAAGATTAATAGGAAAAAAGATATATTAATTTTTGTTGAGTCTAAGAAATCAGAAATTTTAAAAAGACTTAAAAAACGAAAAAATTTTAATATGAAAATACTTAATAATTTTAAAAGGATGCAACTGTCGCTTGCTTTAAAAAAGAAAAAGTCTCAATTTTTAATTAAGAACAATTTTAAAAAAAATTCTGTTAAAGTTAGAGTGAAGGAAATTATAAAAAATTTAGAATGAAAGAAATTGTTTTAGATACAGAAACCACTGGTCTTTCAGTCAAAGAGGGTCATAGAATTGTAGAAATTGGCTGTATCGAGTTAGATAATTTAGTACCGACAAAAAAAAAATTTCATTGTTATTTAAATCCTGAAAGAAAAGTATCTGAGAAAGCTTTCGAAGTGCATGGATATTCAGATAGTTTTTTATCTGACAAAATGAAATTTAGAGAAATAGCTGATGATTTTCTTAAATTTATAAAAGATAAAAGATTGATAATTCATAATTCAGAATTTGATTTATCTCATTTAAATAATGAACTTAAAATTATAGGAAAAAACAAAATTGATAATGAAGTAGTAGACACGGTATCATTAGCCAGAAATAAATTTCCAGGATCTCAAGTAAGTCTGGATGCTTTATGTAAGAGATATAGGATAGACAACTCCAAAAGGGTTCAACATACTGCACTTATTGACTGTGATTTGCTATCTAAGGTTTATATAAATTTAATAGATCAAAAAGAACCAACTTTAGATTTTAAAAATAAAGAGGAAGAAGTTTCAAAATTAAATACTGGAAAAGTAATATATTCTACTAAGGTTATCAAACCGTCTCCTGAGGAGCTTAAAAATCATCAAACTTATCTTAAGAATTTTTTAAAAAAAAACTATTTTTAATTAAATCTTTCTAAATAAAGCTTCGTAAAATCAATTTTTTTTTCCAATTTGATATTAGGAAACCCAGAATCATGCATCATATTTGTAAATGATTTTTCTAAATCTGGAACAACTAAATTAGGCACGTCGCATAGTACAATTTTTTCAAGTTCTTTTTTTTCTTTTATGGACTCATCAATTTTTACAGCTACTGCGTATACAATTTCAAAATGAGATTTTTTGACTTGGGTATCCTTGTGTTGAAATTTTAATGTTATATTTACTTCAATCATTTTATTTTTAAGAGCTATTGATTTGATATCAATATCTAATTGATATTTACTCATATTATTTCCCGCAGATATGTAAGTTTCAACATCAGGTGTTTCGCTAGACATATCTTTAATGTATTTTGCTAAAATTTTAAATTTTTCTGTCATTGTCGTCCTCTATATCTTCAAATTCTCCCTCGATAAAATCATTCTTTTTCATTTTATTTTTTTCAAATTTTTTATTAAATTTTCCTAATATTAATTTTCTTGTTATTGGAATGATTAAGAAGAAACCAATTAAGTCAGTTGCGAATCCAGGTATGATTAACAGAACGGCTGCAAATGCTATTGCAGCACCAGAAATTAATTCTCTGGCTGGAATTTGGTTTTTAATTATTTGCATCATTCCAGATCTTAGAGTATTAATCCCTTCGTATCTGGCATAGTACACTCCCACAACCGCAGTGAAAAATACCAAGAATATAGTGCTGAAAGCACCTATTTGAGACCCGATCTTTATAAAAAGGTAAATCTCTAAAATTGGGATTAAAATAACAGCTAAAAGTACTGTGTTCATTTGTCTTTAATGTAATTGTTAGTTGAAATTAATCAACATAGTAATTAAGTTTAGTATATGAATTATAGTTTTGAATATATTGATATTATTTTATTAGCGATGATTGCTGGCTTCATTTTTTTAAGACTTAGAGGCATTTTAGGAAAAAGAACAGGTTTTGAAGGAAAAGCCTCACCTCAGTTTGAGGAAATGATGAAAAATATAAATCCTGAAATAAAGATAAATAAAAAAACTGATTTTGATGAAAATGCAAAAAAAGATTTTCTAAAAGGCGCTAAAATAGCATACGAAACTATTATTACTGACTTTGGTGATAGTGATAATAAATTGACTACAAGCAAGCCTCTATTGAGCAATAAAATTTATGATCAATTTAACACTGCATTAAAAGATAGAGGTAAAAGAGGTCATTTTGCCGAAATTACTTTTATTGGGGTAAATTCAGCGAATATAAAAGAGCACAAGTATTTAGGAAAAATTTTACAGGTAACTGTAGAATTTGTAGGTGAAGTAATAACTTGTATTAGGGATAAAGACAAAAAGATAGTTTCTGGAGACCCCGAAAGGATTAAGAAGATTTATGATACCTGGGTATTTTCAAGAGATACAAGTACTAATAACCCAAATTGGCAGTTAGTTGATACTCTTTCTTAATTGAACAGTAATATTTCAGATAAAGACAAAAAGGATTGGAAAGACTTTTTAGAAAAAAAAGAAAAGTTACCAATTAAAGATTTAGAAAAAAAAAATAATAAATTTCATATTACTAAAACATTAGATCTTCATGGTTACACGCTTGATGAAGCAAACAAAAAAGTTGAAAATTTTATAATTGATTGTTTTGATCAAAAAGTCTCCAAAATTATAATAGTTACTGGTAAAGGACTGCATTCCCAGAATGATAAAGACCCATATATTTCAAAGAAATTTGGTATTTTAAAAAATTCTGTTCCTGATTTTATTAAAAATAATTCTAGCCTAATGAAAAAAATAAAAACTATAACTGATGCCGAAATTGAAGATGGTGGTAGTGGGGCTTTTTACATTTTTTTAAAAAAAAAATTATAAAATAAATTTTGATAGATCTGTATCTTTAACAAGATTATCAAGATTTTTGTTTATATATTCTTTATTTATTGAGATTTTTTCACCAGATCTGTCAGTTGCAGTGAAACTAATTTCATCAAGGATCTTCTCTATTATTGTGTGTAATCTTCTAGCACCTATATTCTCAACAGTTGCATTTACCTCAGAAGCAATATTAGCAATTGCATCAATTCCATCTTCAGTAAACTCAAGCTCAACATTTTCAGTCTTTAACAAAGCCACATACTGTTTGATTAAACTAAAATCAGGTTCTTCAAGAATTCTTTTAAAATCCTCACTTGATAAAGCCTCTAGCTCAACTCTGATTGGTAGTCTTCCTTGTAACTCGGGGAGTAAATCAGAAGGTTTGGCTAATTGGAAAGCACCAGATGCAATAAATAATATATGGTCAGTTTTTATAGGTCCATATTTTGTATTAACTGTTGTTCCTTCAATTAAAGGTAATAAATCTCTCTGTACACCTTCTCTAGACACATCTCCGCCAACCCTGTCTGTCCTTCCAGAAATTTTATCTATTTCATCTAAGAAAACTATTCCATTATTTTCTGTAGAGATCTTTGCAGCTTTAATTATTTTATCTTGTTCAATTAACTTGTCAGATTCATCATTTATCAATATTTCGTGAGATTCTTTTACTGTCATTTTTTTCTTTTTTTCCTGCTTACCCATAGACTTTCCAAGCATCTCGCCAATATTAATCATTCCTACATTAGCACCTGGCATTCCAGGAATTTCAAATGATGTACTATTACCACCACTTTCGCTAACAGCTATTTCTATCTCGTTATTATCTAGATCACCATCTCTGAGTCTTTTTCTAAAGCTTTCTCTTGTAGCGGTACTTGCTTTTTTTCCAACTAAAGCATCTAGTACTTTTTCTTCAGCTAATTTTTGAGCTTTTGCGTAGACCTCTTTTCTTTTTTTAACTTTTTCCATTGAAATTGCTATTTCAATCAAATCTCTGACAATTTGTTCTACATCTCTTCCAACATAACCTACCTCAGTAAATCTAGTTGCTTCAACTTTTACAAAGGGAGCCTCTGCTAATTTGGAAAGTCTCCTTGAAATTTCTGTTTTTCCAACACCCGTTGGCCCAATCATTAAAATATTTTTTGGCAAAACTTCATTTCTCATTTCACCTTTTAAAGCTTGTCTTCTCCATCTGTTTCGTAAGGCAACAGCAACTGCTCTTTTAGCTTTATTTTGACCGACAACAAACCTGTCTAATTCAGAAACAATTTCTCTTGGTGATAAAGAGCTTACTAATGAAGCTTCCTCTTTTTGTTCTCCTTTAGGATGTAATTGAGTTACGTTTGATTTATCCATTATATTTTTTCAACTTTGACATTTTCATTTGTGAACACGCAGATATCAGCCGCAACTTTTATAGCTTTTTTTGCAATTTCTTCTGCTGAAATGTTACTTTCCATTAAGACTTTTCCTGCAGCTAAAGCATAATTACCACCAGAGCCAATACCAATAACATCTCCTTCAGGTTCTAGAACGTCACCAGTACCTGAAATTATATAACTATTGTTCTTGTCACCTACCGCCATGAGTGCTTCTAATCTTCTTAGATATTTATCAGTTCTCCAATCTTTAGCTAACTCCACAGCAGCTCTAGATAAGTTACCTGCATGCTTTTCTAATTTTCCTTCTAATCTCTCAAACAATGTTAAAGCATCAGCTGTTGATCCAGCAAAACCAGCTACGACATCTCTCTTCTCAATTTTTCTGACTTTTGAGGCAGTACTTTTTACGACAGTATTGCCCATACTTACTTGTCCGTCACCAGCCACTACCACTTCGTTGTTTTTTCTAACTAACACAATCGTTGTCATAGCTTATAAATGGATACTAAATTTGATACTTCAAGCCCAGGTTTAGTATTATTGCCATAATTGAATAATATATGTATACCTGTTTTTAATTATGAAGCGTAAAGGCAAAATAAGCAGGAAAACAAAAGAAACAAGCATTAGTGTTGATTTAAATATTGACGGTAAAGGTAAATACAAAATTGACACAGGAATAGGTTTTTTAAACCACATGCTTGAACAACTATCTAAACATTCTTCAATAGACATGAGTATAAAAGCTAAAGGAGATACTCATATTGATTTACACCACACAACTGAAGATACAGGAATTGCTATTGGTGAAGCTTTAAAAAAAGCTTTGAAAAAATCCGTAGGAATTAGAAGGTATGCTCACGCGATGATCCCAATGGACGAAACTTTATCACGTGTAGCAATTGATATTTCAAATCGTCCTTATTTAATTTGGAAAGTTAATTTAAAAGTCGAAAAACTTGGAGAGATGGATACAGAACTTTTTAAAGAATGGTTTCAAGCATTTTCTCAAGCTGCTGGAATTACTTTACACGTTGAAAATATTTATGGGGACAATAGTCACCACATTATAGAGTCTTGTTATAAAGGATTAGCAAGGTCCTTAAGAACTGCATTGGAAATAGATCCGAGGAATAAAAAAACAATTCCTTCTACAAAAGGTTCTTTATAAGTTTAATGAATGTCACAATTGTTGATTATAAATCGGGCAATATAAGCTCGGTAATAAACTCTTTTAAAGAAGTTGCAAAAGATAAAGTAAGTATAGAGGTTACTTCAGATTTAAATAAGATAAAATCAAGTGATAAAGTAGTTTTACCAGGGCAAGGCTCATTTAAAAGTTGCGTGGATGCCCTAAATAAAATTAAAGGTCTTGTAGACACTTTAAATGAATTTGCAATAAATAATAAAAAACCTTTACTTGGGATTTGTGTTGGTTTGCAGATGTTTGCTGATGTTGGTTATGAAGAAACTGAAACTAAAGGCTTAGGATGGATTTCAGGAAAAGTTTCAAAAATAGATAATCAGAATGGCGAGTATAAACTTCCTCATATCGGTTGGAATCAAATCAATATTGTCAAAGATAGTAAAATTTTCAAAGATATAGAAAATAATTCTCATATGTATTTTGTTCATAGCTATGAATTTGTTCCAAATGATAAAAAAGTGATTTCAGCAACAACAGACTATTCATCAAATATTGTTTGCTCTGTTGAAAAAGAAAATATTTTTGGAACTCAATTTCATCCAGAGAAGAGTGATAGGATTGGGCTAAAAATAATTGATAATTTTATAAATTTGTAAAATGAAAATATTTCCTGCAATAGATATTAAAGATAAAAAGTGTGTAAGATTAGTTAAAGGAGATTTCGATAAAAAGACTGAGTATGAATTGTCTCCAATTGATCAAGCAGGAAAATTTAAAGATCATGGATTTAAAAATTTGCACATAGTTGATTTAGATGGTGCTTTAACTGGTGAAACAGTTAATTTAGATATTATTCAGGATATAGTTGGTAAATTTAATTTTAAAGTTGAAGTAGGTGGTGGTATTAGAAATTCTGATAGTATTCAAAAATACATTGATGCTGGTGTTGAGAAAGTAATTCTGGGAAGTGCTGCTATTAAAGACAAAAATTTTTTAAAAGAATCATGTGAAAAATTTCAAAATCATATTGCTCTAGGTTTAGATGCTAAAGATGGGTATTTGTCAGTATCTGGATGGAAAGAAAGCTCTAATAGATTAATTTTAGATTATTTAAAAGAAATTAACGATTATGGTGTTAGTAGATTAATTTACACAGATATTAATAGAGACGGTATGAAACAAAGTCCAAATTTTAATGAAACGATGAAAGTTGCTGAGATGTCAAAATGCCCGGTAATTATATCAGGTGGTGTTTCATCAATAGGAGATATTAAAAAAGCCAAGAATTTAAAAATGTTGAGGGTATAATAGTTGGTAAAGCTATTTATGATGGAGATATAAAATTAGAGGAATTAGTAAAAGAAGATGCTTAAAAATAGAATAATACCTTGTTTAGACGTAAAAAACGGTCGCGTTGTTAAAGGAATAAATTTTGTTGATCTAAAAGATGCGGGAGACCCTGTGGAACAAGCCAAAATTTATAGCGATGGTGGAGCAGACGAAATTTGCTTTTTAGATATTACAGCGTCTAATGAAAATAGAGATACTATTTATGATGTTGTGGAGAAAACTTCAAAAAAGTGTTTTGTGCCATTAACTGTAGGAGGTGGTGTCAGAAGTGTTGAGGATATTAAAAAATTACTTAATTGTGGCGCTGATAAAGTATCTATAAACACTGCAGCAGTTGAAAATTCAAAAGTTGTTTTAGATAGTTCAAAAAAATTTGGGTCTCAGTGTATTGTAGTTGCAATTGATGCTAAAAAAAATGGAGATAAATGGGAAGTGTTTACTCACGGAGGAAGAAATAATAGCGGTATTGACGCTTTAGAGTATGCTGAACAAATGGAAAAAAATGGTGCAGGGGAGTTATTAGTAACTTCAATGGACAGAGATGGAACTCAAGTAGGTTATGATATTGATCTCATGTCAAAAATTTCATCTAAAGTAAATATTCCAGTTATTGCATCTGGCGGCGTGGGTAATTTAGATCACCTAGTTGATGGAATTAAATTAGGAAAAGCTAGTGCAGTTTTGGCAGCTTCTATATTTCATTATGGAAAACACTCAGTAAAAGAAGCCAAGGATTATTTGGACTCAAAAGGAATACCTGTTAGAATTTAATATGCTCAATACTTTAGAAAGCTTATTTAATCTTGCAAGAGAACGGAAAAAAGCTCCAGTAGATGGTTCTTACACTAATAAATTACTTAGTGATAAATCTTTGAGTAAGGAAAAGATCCTAGAAGAAATTAATGAACTTATTGAGGCAGTAGAAAAAAATTCAAATAAAATTCATGAAGCAGCTGATGTTTTTTATCATTTGATAATGTATCTAGAAGCAAATGATGTGAAAATTGAGGATGTAATGGAAGAACTCAATAAAAGAAAAAAATGAGTTACGATGATAATAACATTTTTGCTAAAATCTTAAGAGGGGAAATTCCTTGCAAAAAGATTTACGAGGATGATCACGTTTTGTCATTTCATGATATTAATCCACAAAAAAAAATTCATGCGTTGGTAATACCGAAAGGAAAATATATTGACCTTGATGATTTTAGTCAAAACGCCTCCCCAGAGGAAATGGTGGGTTTATTAAAAGGCATTAATCTTGTTGCAAAAAAACTTGGTATATCAGTAGACGGCGGTAAAGGTTATCGTGCTTTAGCCAATATATCTGAACACGGTGGTCAAGAAGTACCTCATTTACATTTTCACCTATTTGGAGGTGAAAAAGTTGGAAAGATGGTGGAGTGAGCACTAAAGTTGAAAGAAATTATTTAGAAATCAATTCACTTAAAGACTTAAAAAAATCTAAATTTTCTCCAGATGACTGTTTAATCGATCTTAGTGATCCAGTAGATTTTCAAATAAATAAGTTTTTTTATAAAAGTATTGGTAAAGAACATCGATGGACAGATCGATTAGTTTGGACAGATAAACAATGGATCGAATATATTTCTGATCAAAAGGTAAAAACTTATATTCTTAAAAAAGCTAATGATATGGCTGGATATTTTGAACTTATTTTCCATGAGGAAAAAAAGGAGACAGAAATTGCTTATCTTGGTTTACTCAAAGAATATCAAAATAAAAAATTAGGCTCTTTCCTTTTAACATCGGCCATAAAAAATTCTTTTTCTGAAAATACTAATAGAGTTTGGGTGCACACTTGCTCTTTAGACCATAAAAATGCATTAAATAATTATATCTCAAGGGGTATGAAAATTTATAAAACGGAATCTATTTCAATTTAATTTTGCTGAGGTAAATTAAATAAATTACTATTTAATTTTTGATTTCTTTTAACCGAATCTAAAAAAGTGATACTAAGATTTTGATAAATATCTGTAGTTTGCCAACCAATCAAATCAAGAGTGTTATAATCAAAGAAAATATTCACTTCAAAATCTTCTTCAAAAAACTTAAAATTTATAAATTTTTTATCCAAGATTCTTTCATCTAAATTTTTGATTTTATCAATTAAAAATTTTTTATTTAGTATTAGATTTAATGGTGTTCGTTTAAGGGGATATAGGTAATAGCTATTATTAGTTTTTATGACTATGGATTTTCCATTAGAAACTAAAATTTTGTTATTTTTTAAATTATATTTGCAAAATATTTTTTGAGGGTATGAAAGAGCACAATGACCATTTTCTGTTTTACCGTTAACGTTTTGCTCAAAGTTAAATGTTAAGTTATTAGTGGTTTCTAAATTTTGAATAATCTTTTCTTTAATATTAGCTGAAGCCTCAACAATTGAAAATGAAAGGAATAAAAAAATTAATTTATTAATCATCAAAGAACATCACGTTTTCCTACATGATTGGCTTTACTCACAATTCCCTCTTCTTCCATCATATCAATTATTCTTGCTGCTCGATTATATCCTATTTGTAGTTTTCTTTGTAAAAAAGACGTGGATGCTTTCCCTTCTGATTTTATTATTTCTACAGCTGTTTGATAAAGTTCATCTTTATCACCCATATTTTTGGAACCATCACCCATTTCTTTTTCATCTGCAAAATTTAGAATTTCGTCTACATAATCTGGTTCTGCTTGGGATCTTAAAGAATTATTAATATTTTCGATCTCATTGTCAGATACAAATGGTGCATGTATTCTTATAACTCTGTTAGCAGATGACATATACAACATATCACCTTTACCTAATAATTGTTCAGCACCTTGTTCTCCTAATATGGTTCTACTATCTATTTTAGATGTAACTTGAAAAGATATTCGTGTAGGAAAGTTTGCTTTAATTGTTCCTGTAATTACATCAACACTTGGTCTTTGAGTAGCCATGATAATGTGTATGCCAGCTGCCCTTGCCATTTGAGATAATTTTTGAATATAGTTTTCAATTTCTTTTCCTGCCACTAGCATTAAATCTGACATTTCATCGACCACTACGACTATATAAGGCATTGGAAGTTTATGTTTTGAGTTGTAACCATCTATATTTCTAACTCCTTCTTTAGTCATAAGTCTGTATCTACTTTCCATCTCTTTTACCACCCAGCCTAAAACTGAGGCTGCTTTTTTAGCTTCAGTTATCACTGGACACAATAGATGAGGCACACCTTCATATGTTGATAGTTCAAGCATTTTAGGATCAATCAAAATAAATTTACATCTCTCAGGAGTATGACGGTAAAGGAGTGACAATATTATTGTGTTTATGCAAACTGACTTTCCAGATCCAGTTGTTCCAGCTATTAATAAATGAGGCATCGAGGATAAATCTCCAACTATTGGATTTCCAGAAATACTTTTACCTAAAGCGATCGGTAATTTAATTTCTTTTTTCTTAAAGTCGGAGTTATTTAAAATTTCACTCAAATAAACATTTTCTCTTGATGAATTAGGTAATTCAATTCCAACAGTGTTACTTCCTGGAATAGTTGAAATTCTGGCTGACTCAGAACTAGTATTTCTCGCGATATCGTCAGATAGATTTATAATCTTCGAAACCTTTACACCAGCAGCAGGTTCAAATTCATTCAATGTAACAACTGGTCCGTGACTTATTTTTTTGATTTTTCCATTAACACCGAAATCTAATAATATTTTTTCTAAAAATTCAGGATCGCTTGATTGATTTTTTTCAGAATTTTCTCTTTCCTTTTTAGACGGAATTTTAAGTAAATCTAGGCTAGGTAATTTAAATTTTTGTATTTCAGTTTTTTTTATTTCGTCAGCTTTTATAAAAGGTAAGTCTTCTTGGATTAAATTTTTAATTTCTTCTTGTGGAATATATTCATTAATAACCTCACTCTTGTCTGTATAATTATTACTATTTTTAGAATTAAGAAAATTGATTTTTCTAAAAAAATTTAAAAATTTCTTAAGACTAAAATTTACACTAAGTAAAAAAAGTACGATTATTAAGATGATTAAAAAATAATAGGATATATTTTCGTTTAAACTTAATAAACTTTTGAAAAAATTTTCATTTAAATAGTTTCCAATAAAACCTCCGTTACCATTAATAAAAAGGGCAAATGTGGTATTATAAAAATGGTTTAAAAATACTGATCCAATAATTGAATATAAAATTGAATAAAAAATATTTTCAATTATTAAAAAGAAATCTTTTGTTATAATAATATTTATACCAGTAAAAATTAGAGTGAATGAGACTAAATAAGAGATTAAACCGATTGATTGAAAAAAAATATCAGAAATATAACTTCCCCTAAAACCCAAAAGATTTCTGATCTCTGTATTATCAGGAAATATAAAATTAGGATCCTCCGGAGAATATGAAACTAATGAGACAAACAAAAAGATACCAGCAGATAATATTAGAAAACCAAATATTTCTGTTAACCTTTTAGCAATAAAAAGAAGAGTTATATTAACAATTTTTTTTATGTTCATATCAAGTGAATCAAATTTATCACTTTGTATCATCTAATTTTTCTTGTTAAAATTAAATTTATTATGAAAGTCTGTATATTGGGTGATAACCTTACAAGCTTAGCTCTGGCAACAGCTTTAGTTAAAAAAGAGATATTTGTTGATTTATTTTATGAGAAAAAAAACAGTAAAATAGATACTACTCGTACAATTGGAATTTCAAAATCAAACATCGATTTTTTTAATAGAGAAATAACAAATATTAAAAAAATATTGTGGCCAATTAAAAAAATAAAAATTTTTACAGAAAACTCTAATGAAAAAGAAATTTTAAAATTTGAGGATCAAAAGGACAATCTATTTTCAATCTTACAGAATCAAAAAATATTTAATCAGTTAATTATCGAACTTAAAAGGAGTAAATTTTTAAAATTCAAAAAATATATAAAATATAGGAAATCTGATTATTTAAGTTATGATCTGATAATTAATTGTGACATAAGAAATGAAATAACGAAAAAATATTTTTCAAAAAAATTTGAAAAGAAATATAATAGCATCGCATTCACAACAATTATAGATCACATAAAATTATCATCTAACAACGAAGCAATACAAATTTTTACAAATGACGGCCCGATAGCATTTTTGCCAATATCAAATGAAAAAACTTCAATTGTTTATTCTGCAAGAATGAAAAAATGTAAAACTGAATCGGAGATCAACAAAATTATTAATAAGTTCAACCCTAAATATAAGATAAAGAAAATTCACAAGATTTCAAAATTTGATTTAAAATCAATAAATTTAAGAGAATATTATAAAGATAATATTTTAGCCTTTGGTGATTTGTTGCATAAACTTCATCCTTTAGCTGGTCAAGGTTTCAATATGTCAATTAGAGATATAAAAGAATTTATAAAAATAATTGATTACAAAATAAAACTTGGTTTACCTATAGATCAAAGTGTATGCGTTGAATTTCAGAATAATGTAAAAAGTAAAAATTTTGTTTTTTCGGAAGGAATTAATTTTATCTATGAATATTTTAATTTTGAAAATAAGATCGGAGAGGATTTAATTGACTCAACAGCTAGGTTAATTGGACAGAATAAAATATTAAACAAATATTTTAAAAATATCGCAGATATGGGTTTATAAAATTAATTTATTGAAGAGTGGTATTATCAAATTGATCGTAAGTATAAGTATTTAAAATTTCAGAAATTTTTGTTTTTCTAATTTCCAGATTTTTAGCCTCTAATAAAACTTGTTTTTCCTCCAGACTAAATGGTGATGTCATCGCTAAAGCGTTTATTGTTTCGTCTAAACTTTGTTTTTCTAGAGCCTTCCAATTAATGATAAATCCTCTTTTTTCAAATAAAGTTTTTAAATCTTTGAAAATAAGTTCCAAATCAGAAAATTTTAAGTTTTCTTTTTTTTCTTCTAAATCATCTAAAAAATTCTCAAAATTAATCTCAAATTCTCTATACTTTTTATTTGAATCTATTTCTTTTTTGATTTCAAATCTAATTACACCCTTTAGGTCAATTAAATATCTTCCATCATCAGCTTCCTTGAAGCTTGTAATTTTACCTAGACAACCAACTTTATGAAGTGAAGGTAATTTATTATCATCAAAATTCTTTGTGATTTTTGGTTGAACCATGCCTATAAACTTATCTGCTTTCATACTATCATTGACCATATCTATATATCTTGGTTCAAAAATGTTTAAAGGCACTGTAGTTTTAGGAAAAATTATAAAATTACTGAGCGGAAAAACAGGTATAGTTTTTGGAAGTTTCATAATTTATTTAATATATATTAATAATATAAAGATAATTTAAAGATAAAAATATGATAATTTGGCTCGCTTCTTATCCTAAAAATGGAAACACATGGTTAAGATCGTTGATAAGTGCTTATTATTATACAAAAGACGGCATTTTTCTTGGTGATAATCATTTAAAGAATATTCAACAGTTTCCTGTAAAAAAATATTTAGAAAGTTTTGATTATGATTTATCAATACCAGGAGATACTTCGAGATTATGGGTCTTAGCGCAAGAAAAAATTAATGAAGACCGAAAAATAAAATTTTTCAAGACACATAATGCTTTAGTGAAATTGGAAAATTATGATTTTACAAATCGAGCTAATTCACTTGGTGGAATTTACATAGTAAGAGATCCTAGAAATGTTTTAGACTCCATGTCCAGACATTTTCAAATCGATCACGATAAAGCTTTAGAGGTGATGCAAGATAAAAAAAACTTTACTTATGATTTTAAGAAGAAAAAGGATTATAGCGATTATCAATTTATAAGTTCTTGGGAATTAAATTATCAATCTTGGAAAAATAACAACTTATTACCAACAAAATTTTTAAAATATGAAGATTTATTGTCAGAAACTTTTTTTGTATTTAAAGAGATAATAGAATTCATAAATAAACTAACAAATGATAAAAGTGGATTTAGTAGGGAAAAAGCTAAAAACGCAGTTAACACTACTTCTTTTGAAAACTTAAAAAAAATAGAAGAAACAAACGGGTTTAGTGAGTCCATTATCTCACGAGAAGAAAAAAAAAAGATACCTTTTTTCCATTTAGGACCAAAGAATGATTGGCAAAAAAACTTTGATCAAGAGTTTATTAAAAAATTAAATAATATTTTTGAAAAAAATTTGAAAGAATTAAATTATTAAGTATGCCAGAATTTTAAAAGTTGTGTTAATTTTCTGGCATACTCTGGGCACAGTTCAGTTAAAATTTCACAAAAAGTACTATTGCTTAATTTTTAAAAAGCTAATACTTTCAACACTTAAAGAATAAGCGGGCATAGCTCAGTGGTAGAGCGTCTCGTTGCCAACGAGAAGGTCGAGGGTTCGACCCCCTTTGCCCGCTCCATTATATATGAATGATTTATTAGAAAAAAAATGTGTTCCTTGCGAGGGAGGGGTTAAAGCTTTTGACGTTTCTGAAATTCATAAGTATCAAAAAAAGGTTGATGGTTGGGAGGTCATTCAAAACGACAAAAAAGTTTATCTTTTAGAAAAAAAATTTGAATTTAAAAATTTTTTGGAAAGTCAAAAATTTGTTAATGAGGTTGGAAAAGTCTCTGAAGAAGAAGGTCATCATCCAGATATTATTTTTGGATGGGGTTATGCTAAGATTAACATCACAACTCATGCCATAGAAGGTTTATCCGAAAACGATTTTATATTAGCTGCTAAAATTGATAATATAACTAATGTCTAAAATGACGAGTTTTTGAAAAAACCAAAACAGTATTCGTCTCGTTTGCAAATTTTATAATTTCTTTATCTCTTATTGATCCAGCTGGCTGGACTATTGCACTAGCTCCTGACTGAACTAATTTTTCTATTCCGTCAACAAATGGGAAAAAAGCATCTGATGCGGCTACTATTTCATTTTTGATTTTTGAAAACTTATTCATTTTATTTATTGCAATTTCACAACTATCTAACCTACTAGGTTGTCCGGATCCAATGCCGATAGTAGATTTATTACTAGCAAGAACAATAGCATTAGATTTTGTGTAACGACAGACGTTAAATGCAAACATTAAATTATCAAGCTGTGATTTACTAGGTTTTCTTTTTGAAACAATTCTAAAATCCTTCTTTGAAAAAATCTTTTTATCTTCTGATTGGATAAGTGTAAAATTATCAAAAGAGTTAAATTTCCATACTTGATTGAAAGAAATTTTTGATGAGTCTATAAGCCTCAAATTTTTTTTCGATTTTAATATTTTTAAAGCTTTTTTATCAAAACCATTAGCCACAATTACTTCAAGAAAAATTTTATTTAACATCACTGCGATTTTTTGAGTAATCTTATAGTTACACGAAACAATACCACCAAATGCACTTATTGGATCAGTCTCTAATGCTGATTTATAGCTATCTAAATTATTTTTTAAAGCTGAGACACCACAAGGATTTCCATGTTTGACAATAACTGTACCAGTATTTTTCGGTAGCGATTTTGAAATAGTAATTGCTGCAAAAATATCATTATAATTATTATAACTCAAAGTTTTTCCATGTATTTGCTCTAATCTATTTTTTTTACTTTGAGAATAGAAAGCACCCATTTGTTGAGGATTTTCTCCATATCTAAGATTTTGTATTAAATTAGTGTAAAGAATTTTTCTTTTAGGGAAATTGATATTGTTAAATCTATTGAAATAGTTTGAAATTACAGCATCGTAATAGGCGGTCTCACTAAATGCCAACCTAGACATTTTTTCTCTAAATTTTAGAGAAGTGCTACCTTTATTTTTTTTTAACTCATTTATAAGTTCTGAATAATGATCCACAGAAGTTATCACAGTCACATCATTATAATTTTTGGCAGCAGCTCTGACCATAGCTGGTCCACCAACATCAATTTTTTCTATTATTTTTGAATGGTTTTTTGTTTGCTCGATCGTATTTTCAAATGGATAGAAATTCACTATTATTAAATCAATATTCTCAAAATTATTTTTTTTAATATCACTAGAGTGAGATTTATTATTTCTTTTGTTTAAAATTCCAGCATGTATTTTCGGGTGTAAGGTTTTGACTCTCCCGCTAAGTATTTCCTTAAATCCTGTAAAATCTGAAACATCTAAGCATTTGAATTTAAGTTTCTTAATTACTCTAAATGTTCCACCAGAACTAATTATTTTGATATTATTTCTCCTTAACTCTTGTAATAAAGGCTTAAGATTAGACTTATCAGACAATGATATTAAAGCTGATCTAATTTTTCTCATTATATCTTTTTAATTTCCCATTTAATGTTCTCTTCATTATTACTTAATATTCCGGATACAAAAATATTCTGGTTCTCAATATATGTATTTTTATTACCGAAGTATAATCCATTATCAATATTAATTTCATAATTATCACAGGTAAATTTCCAACCCTCATCCTCTAATTCTATTAATATAGATTTATTATCTTGGGTCTTCATTAATTTAATATTTGGTTCTAAATGAAATCGAATGTCAAACTTGAAATTAAAATTATTTTTTTTTGTAATAACCTTATCATTTCCAACAAATTTCATTTTCTCAGGAAAAAATTCAATATTTCTTTCATGAATTGATTTGAATTTTTTAAAATATCCATCATGAAAAGCACTTATTTTCCAATAATTACTCTCAAATATCAAATTTTTTTGACCAACTTTTAAACCTGTTTTTAAAATTAATTTATCTTTTCTCTTTGTGAATTTACATGAAGAGTTGTCATTAATAGTTAATGTGCTATGCGCAGCTGACGATTTTGATATCTCATTAAGGTTTTGATTATTTTTTTTATAATAACCACAATTTGTAATAAGTTTCTTTCCGTTTGAAATTATTTCAAATGAAAGAGCACCTGACTGATAGTCCTGAGAATATTTAGAATTTGGAGAGGATCCTACATCCATTGCTATGCAAATTTTTTTATTCTTTAAAATTATATATCCACCACAATCTTTATTTTCATTTTTAAATTTATAACCAAGTCTTCTTAGATAATGATCGAAATCATGAGTATTAGACTTATTATTACCATTAAATAAAAGATCTACATCCCGGTTTTGTCTTATCAAAGCATAACTTTGTCCAAAATAATAAATATTTTCTTCTATATGCTCTGGAACTTCAACTTGTGACTCTTTAAACCATTCTCTAATAATTATGAAATATTTTAAAAAAAATATTAACTGTTTTATATTCCGTGAGTTAGTAAAACCTTGGTTATCTATTGAGGACTTAGTAATTTTTTTTAGAAAACTTAAACCTATATTTAAATAGTTTTTCTCAATTTTGTAACATAATCCTGTTAAAATTATTGCTGAGCATCCAATTATTTTGTTTTCTAAATCTTTAGAGTTTTTTATCTCGTTTATTAAATGATTTGTTTGTTTTTGAATCATGTGATCAAACATTGATCTATATTCATTATCATTATCGTCATAAGTAAGCGGGTGATTAGATAGGTAGGAAATAATACGTTTGGCAGTTATATTAAATTCCCAACTTTTTTTTTTAAAGCGACTGTTATTAGTTATCCAATTAGTTATAACTTTTTTCACAGAATTTTTTGAGGATTTTAGATCAAGACTGAATAACCAAAAAAAATTATTTAATTTTTCAAAATCTTTTGATTTCATTTGTGTACTCCAAACTGTCTCTAGTTCAAAATCTTCAATCTTATATTTCTTACTTTGGTATTTGATTATCGATGAAAGTAAGTGTGGACTTGGTTTGTATATGAATTCATTATCAAAAGTTTTAGAAATCTTTTTTTCGTAAAAACTTGAATTTTGATAAATACCTCTGATTTTTTTTTTTATTATTTCTCTAAAATCATTTAAAGTTTCAAAAAATCCATCTAACAGCATTCTACACTTCTTTAAGTGTTTCTATATTCTTCTTAATGTTTCCGTTGTTTTCTTTAAATATTGTAGTTCCTGATACAAGAATATTTGCACCTGCATTTATTACATCTTTTGAATTTGAAAAATTTATTCCTCCATCTACTTCAATGTCGTACTCATAATTTTTATTATCTTTTATTTTTTTTAATAATTGAATTTTTTTAATGACGTCAGGAATAAATTTCTGACCTCCAAAACCTGGATAAACACTCATAACTAAAATCAAATCCACGTTTTTTAATTCATTTTCGATTATGTTGATCTCGGTATTTGGATTTAGAGAAATACCAACCTTTTTTTTAAAACTTTTAATATGTTTAATTGATTCTGCTAAATTATCAGTAGCTTCAGGGTGTATAGTAATTATATCAGCTCCTGCATCTGCAAAATCTTTTATATATTTATGGACAGGTGAAATCATCAAGTGCACATCAAAGGTTAATTCTGAATGCTTTCTAAGAGTTTTAATGACTGGAGGTCCAATAGTTAAATTGGGAACGAAATGACCATCCATTACATCAACATGTATCATATCTGCCCCTGCATCCTCGAGTCTTTTAATCTCATTTCCTAGTTGACTAAAGTCAGCAGATAATATCGAGGGGGAAATTTGTATTTTTTTCATAGATTATTAAATTAACTAGTACCAAATTTTAAAATCTAATTTAATTAAAAAATTGATAAATTTGTCTTGAAATCTCACTTTCTAATGGAAATGACAACATGCCCATCACCGAGTATCCTAGAACCCAAGGCATAAAGTAAAACCTTATCATGAAAAAAAACCAAGCAACGTAAAGAGGCACGATTGGTTGTATGATAAAAGATGGAGTTATAGGTTTAAATAAGTTGATCAAAGGATTAGTAAATTTAACAAAGACTCTCATAAAAAAAAATTGAGAATCTTCTCTTTGAAAAATATTCATTGCAACTCTCCCAATCAAAGTCCACATGATTACCCCAAGAATATAGTCAATTATATATACTAAAGGATGAAAGTTAGCTGACATTGAGAAATTTATATTGGAAAAAGATCGAAATTAAAAGGGGCGAAATTAATCGCCCCTTAAAAAAGATTATTTAGTGTTGTTTGCCAAGGATCGATTTACCAGCTGGTACACGAACCTCATCAACCATTTTCTGCGTTGCAGCGTTTGGTGCTTGAGTCATCAAACTCACCACAACCATTGCTACTAAGCTGACAGCTGAACCAAAGATACCAAACGTTAACTGTGTAATTCCTAAGAATCCACTTCCGCCTGTTCTTACCCAAACCAGGTAAGCAGCACCAGAAACTAATCCTAAGAACATCCCAGCAATAGCACCTTCTTTGTTAGCTCTCTTCCACCATACACCAAGTACAAGTGGGAAGAATAGTCCTGACATCGCAAAGTCGAAAGCCCAGATTACTGAACCTAGGATACCTTGAATCTCAAGAGCTGCGATTGTTGCTCCTGCAAAACCAATTACTACAAGTAATACCCTTGCAACAACTAATCTCTTCGCAGTCTCAGCTTTTGGATCGATGATCTTATAGTAAACATCGTGTGAGATTGCGTTTGCAATTGCTAAAATCAAACCATCGGCTGTTGACATGGCAGCAGCCATACCTCCAGCAGCAACCAGACCTGAGATTACATATGGTAATCCAGCTATTTCTGGAGTTGCTAACACAACGGCTTTACCACCCATGAAAAACTCATTTAACTCAAGAGTTCCATTTCCGTTAAAGTCGCTTACAAACATTAAGTTTGCTTGGTTCCAGTTTTGATACCAATCTATCGATTGAACTTCAGCTATTGATTTACCGATAATACCTGTTGGTAGTGATGGATCAATCAATGACAACTTAGATAGTGTCGCTAACATTGGAGCAGAAGAATAAAGTAGGAAGATAAAGAATAATGACCAACCTACTGATTTTCTAGCAGCTTTTACACTTGGAGTAGTAAAATATCTCATCATAACGTGAGGCAATGAAGCTGTTCCCATCATCATCGCTAACGCTAATGAAATAAATGCCCAAGGTGTTGCGTTCACCGCTGAGTGAGCTTTAGTTATTCCAGCCAAACCTTTTGGCACTTCTTTTAGATTTTCAGCTGAGTTTTTAACAAAACCAAACTGAGCCTCTAATTCAGCTATTCTAGAAACTTCATCAGCTAACATGAAGTGAGGGAAGAAACCCGCACCCATTTTGTTACTGATCCAGAATACTGGTAATAAGTAAGCTATGATTAGTACGATATATTGAGCTACCTGTGTCCAAGTTACCCCTCTCATACCACCAAGCATTGAACAAAGTAAGATACTTATAAGTCCAACGTACACAGCGTATTGGAATGGAATATCAAGTGCAACAGATGCAATTGTACCTGTGGCGTTAATTTGTGCAGTCACATAAGTAAATGAAGCAACAGTTAAAACTACTACCGCCATAAATCTACTTAAATTACCACCGTATCTTGTACCAATGAAATCTGGAACTGTGTAACAGCCAAATTTTCTCAGGTATGGTGCTAATAATGATGCAACTAATACATATCCACCAGTCCAACCTACAAGTAGTGCCATATAACCGTAACCTTTAAAGTAAATACCACCTGCCATTGCAACGAATGATGCACCAGACATCCAGTCTGCTGCTGTCGCCATTCCGTTGAATACGGTTGGTACTTGTCTTCCAGCTACGTAATACGCATCAGCTTGAGCTGTACGTGATAGATAACCAATTATAGCATAGATGGCTACTGTGAAGGCAACGAAACAAATACCAATTGTTTTCGCTGTCATACCCATCTGCTCGGCAATCGACATAATGATTATGAAACCTAAAAAACCACCCGTATAGATTCCATAAACTTTAGGTAAATTGTCTATAAAATTACCTTTAATCATTAGTCATCTCCTCTTTCACTAAAGCCGAACTCTTCATCAATTTTTTCTTGTCTATTCGCAAACCAGAAAATTAGTATTACGAAAATTCCAAGAGAACCTTGACATGTGAACCAATAAGTCAACGGATAACCAAAGGGTCCCGTAACTTCGTTCATTTCAGCCCCGAATAAGAAGATGCCAATTGAGAAAACAAACCAAATTGCTAACGTCATCATTAGCAAACCCTTGGATTTTTCCCAGTGTTGTTCTTGTTTTGACATTTATACCTCTCTCTTTTTAGTTATAACTGGCGAAAACCATAACCATTATGAAATAGATTTAAAGTGTTAAAATTGGTAAATTTACTAGCCTTTTCAAGTTATAAGTGTCAAAAATAGGGCTTTTTATGGGAAAATACAAATTAACGTGGAGGGACTTAACTTGGCATGATTTTAAGACTTATCTTTTCGCCATGTTCAAAGCTTTCATCCCCAAGGGGAAAATTAGCAATTTAGATGAACTTGAGACTTTTATTCAAACAAAATCTGCCTGGGTGAGTCAGGTCACTCTTTATGGCTACCTTAAAACGAGGATGGGAACTAGGTATGTTCTTCATTTTGAGAATGATACTTTTATGGATTCAGTGAACTTGGCTAAGTGGAATATTTATGCGGTTGCCCTTCAAGATCTAACTCTTTTTACATTTTCAAAATTAAAAGCAAATTTTAATTACCATGACACTGAGAAAGCAAAAGAAATTTTTTTAAAAATTTTAGATGATGAAACCTCAAATAAGATGCCAATTGACATTATAGAAAATGCAAAAAAAAGTTTTGATGAAAGAATTAAGAACATTAATTGGGATATTTATCATAATGATTTACCATTTAATCCTAGCGCACTATCATTATATAAATGGGCACCAATCGCAGAAGATTTAAAAACTTTAGATCGCAAAATAGTTTTAAACTCAGTGATTTTAAAATGGGATGTTGTTAAAAAAGAGTTTAACGAAAGAATAAAGTTTTAAATATTTTTTCTATTTTCAACTAAGCTATCGACTACACTGGGATCAGCAAGAGTAGTTGTATCACCTAATTGTCCATGTTCGTTTGCTGCAATTTTACGTAAAATTCTTCTCATAATTTTTCCAGATCTAGTTTTTGGAAGTCCAGGTGTAAAATGAATTAGGTCTGGAGTTGCTAGAGGGCCAATCTGTTTTCTAACCCAAAGTTTTAATTCTCTGTCTAAATCTCCAGTTTCACTTTCGCCAGCATTTAAAGTAACATAACAGTACAATCCGTTTCCTTTGATATCATGTGGATATCCTACTACAGCAGCTTCAGCCACTTTTGGATGCGCAACAAATGCACTTTCAATTTCAGCAGTACCGAGATTGTGCCCTGAAACGATAATTACATCATCAACTCTACCAGTTATCCAGTAATATCCATCTTTATCTCTTTTACATCCGTCTCCAGTAAAATATTTTCCATCAAATTGAGAAAAATATGTATCAATAAATCTTTGATGGTCACCATAAACAGTTCTCATTTGGCCTGGCCAAGATTGAGCTATACAAAGCCTACCTTCACCCTCACCTTTTATTTCTTTACCGTCTTTATTTACCAACACTGGTTTAATTCCGTAAAAAGGTTTTGTTGCTGAACCAGGCTTAAGTGGAATGGCACCAGTTTGTGGTGCTATAAGAATTCCTCCTGTTTCTGTTTGCCACCAAGTATCGACTATTGGACATTTTGAATTTCCAACAGTTTTGTAATACCACATCCATGCCTCTGGATTTATAGGTTCACCAACAGTACCTAGTAATTTTAAGGATTTTCTTGAAGTTTTATTAACTGGACCATCACCCTCTCTCATTAAGGCTCTTATAGCTGTTGGTGCTGTGTAAAAAGTATTTACCTTATACTTGTCTACTATCTGCCACCACCTTGAGCTATCAGGGTAATTTGGAACACCTTCAAACATAATAGTAGTTGCACCATTAGCTAATGGTCCATAAATTATATAACTATGACCAGTTACCCATCCAATATCTGCTGTACACCAATAAATGTCATTTGGTTTATAATTAAAAATATATTGATGAGTCATTGAAGCATAAACCATATATCCCCCAGTGGTATGCAAAACCCCTTTTGGCTTTCCAGTTGATCCTGATGTATAAAGAATAAATAAAGGATCCTCCGCACTCATTTCCTCAGGTTCGCAATAATTTGGGACATCTTTAATCAATTCATGGTACCAAACATCTCGACCTTGTTCCCAATATACATAATTACCGGTTCTTTTTACTACAATACATTTTTTAACATCTGGACAATTAGATAATGCTTCATCTGTCGTTGCTTTTAAAGGAATAGTTTTGCCTCCTCTTACTCCCTCATCAGCAGTAATTATATACTCTGATTTACAATCATTCACTCTTCCTGAAATTGACTCTGCAGAGAAACCGCCAAAAATTATTGAGTGGACGGCACCTATTCTTGCACAAGCTAACATCAAGATCGCTAATTCAGGTATCATCGTCAGATAAATAGTGACACGGTCACCTTTTTGTATCCCTAGTTTTTTTAGACCATTAGCAGCTTTTGAAACTTTTTGATGTAGTTGTTTATAAGAAATTTTTTGAGTATCTTTAGGATCATCCCCTACCCATATAATTGCAGTTTTATCTTTTTTATCTTTTAAATGACGATCAATACAGTTTGCAGATGCATTTAAAGTACCATCTTCAAACCATTTAATTTTTACTTCGTCCTTACTATATTTAACATCTTTAATTTTTTTGTAAGGTTTTATCCAAGTAATTCTCTTTCCTTCTTTTTTCCAAAATGAATTATTATTTTTAATAGAATCAGAATATTTTTTTTGATATTGGGCTTTATTTACCAAGCTTCTTTTTACCCATTCAGGTTTAGTTTTAATTACTTGATCGTTAGATGATAATTTGTCTATATTTTTCTTTTTAGATCTTTTAGCTGTAGATCTTTTAGTTTTTGAGACTCTTTTTATTTTTCTTCTTTTTTTTGAAGATTTTTTTTTCTTTGTCTTTTTGGTTTTTTTCTTTTTTGATTTCTTTTTTTTTGGCATTTTTTTTATTATTTACTCATTTTATTTAAAATCTTCCAGCTTTTAGAGTCAATAGGCATTACAGATAATCTACTTTGTTTAATTAAAGATAAATGGCCTAAATCCTTGTTTTTTTTAATTTGCTCTAAAGACACAGGGTTATTAAGTCTTTTCAAAAACTTAACAGTCACAGCAACAAATCTTCCTGATTTGTCTGTTTTATCAATGTAATGTTCTTTCACAACTTCTACTATTCCAACAATTTCTTTTCCAATATTTGAGTGATAAAAAAAACATTGATCACCCTTTTTCATAGTTTTTAAATTCTTAGCTGCTTGATAGTTTCTTACACCGTCCCAGGGTGCACCTTTTTCACCAGCTTTTTTTTGTTGATCAATTGACCAAACGTCAGGCTCTGATTTAAGTAACCAGTATTGCATTATAATTTTACACCTGCTCCTTTTAAGAAATTAGCTTTTTCATCTAGTGGCCATCTGGGTTTTGCTGGATAATCCAAATTATTGAATTGATTTAATTTAAATTTTTCTAAGCCTACAATCCCTATCATTGCAGCATTATCACCACAGAGTTCTATTGGTGGAAATATACTTTCATAATTTTTTTCTTTACATAAATTAATTAACATTGATCTAATTTTTTTGTTAGCAGCAACACCGCCAGCAACAACAAAAATTTTTTTTTTAAGATTATTTTGTTTCTCGAACTCTAAAAAAGCAATCTTTGTTTTCTTATATAGGATTTCAATTATTGTTTTTTGGAAAGAGGCTGCTAAATCAAACTTATCTTGTTCTGTTTTTATTTTTTTTGATATTTTTAAAACTGCTGTCTTCAAACCTGCAAATGATAAGTTACAACCCCCTCTGTTAATAATTGGCTTTGGTAGCTCATATTTTTCAGGATTTCCCCTATCAGCAAAAAATTCAATTTTGGGTCCACCGGGAAATTCTATTCCTAATAATTTTGCAGTTTTATCAAATGCCTCACCTAAAGCATCATCTATAGTAGTGCCTAATCTTTTAAAATTTCCAAGTCCTTTAACATTTAAAAATTGTGAGTGTCCACCTGAAATCAATAAAAATAAATACGGGTAATCTAAACCTGAATTAATTTTTGGACTTAAAGCGTGGCCTTCTAAATGATTAACTGCAATAAATGGTTTTTTAATTAAATTAGCAAAAGTTTTACCAAAACTTAATCCAACTGATAAACAAACAACCAATCCTGGTCCGGCTGTTGCAGCAACTGCATCTATTTCGTCTATCTTTTTTCCACTTTCATCTAAAGCCTTTTGAACGATCCAATCGATTTTTTCTAAATGGGATCGGGCAGCAAGTTCAGGAACAACTCCACCAAATTTCTTATGTACCTCTGTTTGGCTAGAAATAATGTTAGAGAGAATTATTGGTATTCCTTGCTCATTTTCTGAAATTAAAGATGCTGCAGTCTCATCACAGCTAGTTTCTATTCCAAGAATTAAGGGTTTTTTATTCATACAAATAGTTTTTAATAATTGTACAATCCCAATACAAGTAAGAAATGATTTTTTTATGAAAAAGAAAATAACAATTGGGTCTCGAGGAAGTAAGTTAGCATTATTATATGCACAAAAAGTAAAACAAAAAATTATTGAGGCAACCAACTTTACTGATCAAGATATAAATATTGAAAAGATTTCCACCAAAGGTGATGAGATACTAGATACCAGATTATCCGATGTTGGTGGCAAAGGTTTGTTTTCAAGTAGTATCGAACAAGAACTTCAAAAAAATAATATTGATATAGCTGTACATGCACTAAAAGACATGCCAGCTATTGAGACCAATGGTCTTTTAACAGATACATTTCTTGAAAGAACTGATGCAAGAGAAATTGTTATAATCAATGGAGATAAAAAATTTAAAGATTTAAAAAAAAATGCTGTTATTGGAACATCTTCTTATAGACGACAATTCCAAATTAAAAAAATTAGGCCTGATGTTAGTTGTAAACTTATAAGAGGGAATGTTGACACTAGAATAAAAAAATTAGCGGATGGTGAGTATGATGCGATAATTTTATCTTATGCTGGAATAAAGTACTTGAAATTAGAGGATAAAATTTCAGAAATTTTTTCTATTGAGGAAATAATTCCAAGTGCAGGGCAAGGGATAATTGCTATACAGTGTAGAGAAAGTGATAAAGATATGATTTCAATGTTAAAAAAGATCAATCATAAAGGTACTTATCAAAGAGCACATGCTGAAAGAAATATTTTAAAAATTTTAGAGGGAGATTGTGAAACAGCAGTTGGAATTCATTCTAAAATAGATGAAAACAAAATTACAGTGGAAGCTGAGCTCTTCTCATTAGATGGTTCACAAAGATTTTATGAAAAAAAATCTGATAAATTAGAAAATTTTAGAGAACTTGGAAATGAAGTAGGTCAAATTTTAAAAACAAAATCGAATAATTCTTATAAAAGATAAAATGCATATTCTATTAACTAGACCTATAGAAGACTGTTCTGAAATGATCATCAAGTTCCAGTCTCTCGGTCATAAGGTTTCACATTTACCTTTATTATCAATCAAAAAGATTCTGCATGAAGAAATAGATCTTTCTGAATTTAGGGGTATCATTTTTACAAGTTCTAACGCTGTGAAATTTTTAAATTTAACTGGACTAGATAAAAATATAAAATGTTTTTGTGTAGGGAATGCAACTGAACAAGAAGCAAGAAGTCATGGTTTTTCTAATACAATAGCTGCAGAGGGAAACGTTCTAAATTTGAAAGAATTGATATTGCAGAATTTTGAAAAAAAAGAGGGTAAATTAATTTATGTAAGTGGAGAAAACATTTCAGTTGATCTTAATAATCAACTGCAAAAGGAGGGATACGAAGTAAAAAGATTAATTAACTACGAAACTGTACATAATGAAAAATTTGATAATGATTTTATAAATAAGTTAAAACTTGATATGCCCGATATGGTTTACGTTTATTCACAAAATAGCGCATCAAGTCTTTTAAAATTTATAAAATTTAATCAGCTAGAGAGTCTTTGGATGAGTACTAATTTGATGTGTATAGGCGAAAAAACATCAGCTAAATTAAATGAAATTAAGTGGAAAAAGATATTTCTTTTTAATCCTGGAGAAGAGGAATTTTTGTTATATAAAATTTAACTATGGAAATAATAAATAATTTTTCTGAGGTCTTTTTATCAGTCTGGAATAGAGGAATATTAGGAGTAGATATTTTTCAAATATTAATTGGTATTGGAATATTTTTAATTTTTTTAATATTTAGAGGATTAATAAGTAAACTTATTATTAAAAAATTAGAGATAATTTCTAGAAGAACTACTAATAAATTAGATGATACTTTTGTGTCTGCATTGATTGGACCAGCAAGATTTTTACCAATTGTTTTGGGGTTTTTTATAGCAAGTTATTACATGACTTTTTCAATTGAAGGAAGAGAAGTTGTTGACACAATAAATAGAACATTAATAACAATTTTAATCTTTTGGGTGATACATCAAATTATTGAACCTGTGTCTTATATCTTAAGTGGACTTGATAAACTTTTAACAAAAGAGTTAATTGGATGGATCATTAAATCCTTAAAAATACTAATTTTTATTTTAGGTCTAGCTGCTGTATTAGAACTTTGGGGAATAAAGATAGGACCAATTATTGCTGGTCTTGGTTTATTTGGTGTTGCAGTGGCTTTGGGTGCCCAAGATTTATTTAAAAATTTGATTTCAGGTATTTTAGTTCTAGTTGAAAAAAGATTTAAAATAGGTGATTGGATATTAGTCGAGGGAATTATAGAAGGTATAGTTGAAAAAATTGGGTTTAGATCAACAACAATAAGAAAGTTTGATAAATCTCTTGCAATTATTCCTAACTTTCAATTTGCTGAAAATGCAGTTGTAAATGTTAGTGAAACTTCAAATTGGTTAATAAGTTGGATTATTACTCTTCAATATGACACAACGGTTGATCAATTAAAAACGATAAGAAATGAAATTGAAGATCACATTCAAAAAAGTGAGGACTTTAACACAAGCATAGGCATTGCGGTGAGGGTTGACAAATTTTCTGATAGTTCAATTGATATGTATGTTCGATGTTTTACTAAATCAGACAGTTGGAATGAGTGGTTATCGGTAAAAGAAAAATTAGCAATTGAAATAAAAAAGATTGTTGAAAAAAACAAAGCGTCTTTTGCATTCCCAAGTTCGTCTATTTATATAGAAAAAAAATGATAGCCATTTTTTATTTAGCCTTACAAATATTAAAGCTTTATTCCTACGTAGTAATAGCCAATGTAATTATAAGCTGGTTGGTTGCTTTTAATGTTTTAAATACACAAAATAGATTTGTTTATTCAATTTTAGAATTAACATATCGTTTAACAGATCCTATACTTAATAAAATAAGACGTTTTTTACCTAGTTTAGGATCCTTAGATATCTCACCCATTATATTACTTCTATTGATTTGGTTTATAGAAATGTGTATGAAGCTCTACATCGCACCTTTAATTTTTTAAAACTTATGATTCTAATTGACGGAAAAAAAGCAGCAGCTGAATTAAGAGAGGAACTTAAACAAGAAGTAGCTGAATTAAAAAATAAGTATAATAAAGTGCCAGGTTTAACGGTGATTTTGATTGGAGATCTTACCCCTAGTCAAATATATGTAAGAAACAAAGAGAAATCAGCAAAAGAGGTTGGTTTAAAGTCTGATGTAATTAAATACCCAGACTCTGTGGAAGAAAAAGTTATTTTGGATAAGATTAATGATCTAAATAAAGATAAGAGCGTTTCAGGTATTTTAGTTCAGTTACCTTTGCCAAATCATATCGATAAACAAAAAATTATTGAGGCTATTCATCCGTCTAAAGACGTTGATGGATTTCATCCTATGAATGTTGGTAATCTTTCTTCAGGTTACGAGAGTTCCGTGCCCTGTACTCCACTAGGCTGTTATTTATTAATTAAAAAAATTGAGCCAAACTTAAGTGGAAAAAAAGCAGTTGTAGTTGGAAGATCTAATCTAAATGGAAAACCGATGACACAACTTCTTTTAAAAGAAAATTGCACGGTAACAATTACTCACTCAAAAACAAAAGATCTCAAGGCTGAATGTTTAGAAGCAGATATTATTATAGCTGCTGTCGGTATCCCTGAACTTGTTAAAGGAGATTGGGTTAAAAAAGATTCAATCGTAATTGACGTTGGAATTAATAAAACCGACAAAGGTATTGTTGGTGATGTTGCATTTGATGAAGTTTCAAAAAATGCTAAAGCTTTAACACCAGTTCCAGGTGGAGTTGGACCAATGACAATCGCTTGTTTATTAAAAAATACTGTAGAGTGTTTCAAAAGATCGCAACTTTAAAGTTACAACCTGTTAAATTTTTTGATATTTTGAGGTGTGAAGAAACCTAAATATCCATATAGAATTGCAATTGTTTTCTTAATTTTAACTGTTCCTACCATTGGAGCGACCCAATTGGGCTGGTACTTATATGATCAACAAACAGGTTTTGATTATGGTATGATTGTCGGAACATTTTCAGTTATATATGCAGCTTGGCTAATGTATGAAAAAAATTGGAGAGAAGAGGATGATGATTAGGTAATGGAAAAATTAATTTTTTTTGGACTGGTAATTCCTATTTTATTCTTTGTTTTATACTTAGGGACGAGAGCTATCATGAGTGGTGTTAGTGCGAAACAAGCTAATCAAGCTAATAAAGATGAAAATGAAATAGATAAAAATAATGAGGAGTCAAACACTGACAAATCTTTGAGTAATGAATTAGAAAAATTGAATGAGCTAAGAGAAAGTGGTGTATTAACTCAAGAAGAGTTTGAAAAGGCAAAGAATAAATTATTAAACAATTAAAGATTAAGTTGTTCTTGTTAAAAGCAATAAAGTTGCACCAGCTATAAATATCAAAATACCTAAAATTTCAATAATAGTTATTTTTTCTTTAAAAAGATATTTTGATGAGATGTAACTAAAAAATATTTCAATTTGACCAACAGCTCTAACAAAAGATGCTTGAATTAAAGTGAAAGCAAAAAACCAAGATAGTGTCGCTAAAAAACCAGCTAATCCAGTCAAGCATATTTCAAATTTATTATCAAAAAATTTTTTGAATTCCGATTTTTCAAAAATTATCAAATATGCGCTAATGATTATAGTTTGAATTATTAAAGCAAAAAAAACTGTAGTAAGCGCCTTATCAAAGTTAGATGAAAAATTTTCCAGTGTTAGTGCTGCTGCTCTAAAATAGACAACACTGAGACCCAGTAAAAGTCCCGCTCCCAATCCAATAAGTGTTACTTTTGAAAAAAAATTTTTAAAAAATAATTTATAATCTTTGATAGAAATAATAATAACCCCAAGTGTTGCAATTATTATTCCAAAAACACCAAGCAAATTTAGTTTATCTTTTAATATGATATATTCAAAAATCGCAATTTGAATAACTTCTGTTTTACTTAGTGAAGTACCGACAACAAAATTCGAAAATCTAAAAAGGTATAATAGCGTTATTGTAAAAGTAACTTGTAAAATAGATCCTAAAAAAGTAAAAAAAATGAAGTTAGTTTGATCTAGAATATCTGAAATGATATCAAAATCGTGAAAAAAAAAAAATAATACAAAAGCAAATGGTAATGCAAAGGCAAATCTTACGTATGCAGAAGCAACCAATGATAAATCTTTATTTAATTTTTTCTGTAATGAAGTTCTTAGATTTTGAAAAAAAGCTGCTAAAATTGTAAAAACTACCCAATTCATAAATTTATTTAAATATAATCTTTTAATCGAAGTAAGTGGTTACTTACATCTAAAAAATTAGATTTTCTCCATCAGCCAGAGAGCGTCTTCTCCTAAAAAGTAAACTTTTCCGTTATCAGGATGTACTTGTATATCTCTTATTCTTCCAATTTTATTTTTAAATATGATTTCCTCTTTCACATTAGATAAGTCGTCAAATATTAATTTTCTCAAAGATTTGTCTTTAAGTGAAGTAATTAAAGCATGTCCATTCCATTCACTAAATTCTTTTCCTTTGTAAATTGTGATTGCACTTGTTGCTATGGACGGCACCCAATATTGTATCGCTTTTGTAAAACCTGGTTTCCATTTTGGACCGATAGGAATGCCTGAATAGTTTGTCCCTCCCCAACCTAAAATTTTCCATCCATAATTTTCACCTTTTTTTGCTTCGCCAAACCAATCCCCACCTCTTGCTCCATGATTACTCATATAAATTTTTTCATCAAATGGTGATAAAGTTAGACCTTGAGGATTTCTAATACCTATTTGATAAATTTCAGGTAACCAATCTGATTTACCCTGAAATTTTGGATTATCTTTTGGGATACTTCCATCAATATTTATTCTAATGATACTACCAGGATGCTTTGTAGGATCTTGTGCAATCATACCTTGACCTCTTTCACCAGCAGACGCGAAAAGATAACCATCTTTGATCGCCAACCTTGATCCAAAGTGATATCCAGAGTCAATAGGTGGATTTGCTTGGAAAATATTTTTAAAGATTAAATCTTTTTCATTAAATTTCGATTTTGCTATTGAAGTACTAGTTTTCCAATTTCCTCTATTTTCGGTATAAGAAATATAGACAAAATCATCTTTATAAAGAATATCTAATAAACCACCCTGTCCATGCTCTAAATAATTAAGATTGTGATTTAATGAAGAAATTTTTTTAGTATTAAGGTCTATTAATTTAATTTCTCCACTTTTTTCGGTAATTAATAATTCTGTATCATTAATAAAAGTAGATCCCCATGGACCTTTTAAATTTACAATCTTCTTAAATCTTAAATTATCAGCAAATGAATAATTTATAAAAAGTGTAAATAAAAAAATTGTAACAAGCGTTCTTTTCACTTTAAGAAAGTTTTGATCTACCACCATCAACAGCAATGATTTGACCTGTAACCCAAGAACTGTCGTCAGTGATAAGAAATTTTGCAAGAGAGGCAGAGTCCTTACCTTCACCTAATCTTTTTAAAGGATGAGCTTTAGCTATACCATCTGCTAATGCTTTATTTTTTAACATTGGCTCAGCAATTTTCGAGTTAGTCAAACTAGGTGCAATACAGTTCACTCTTATATTAGGAGCAAATTCCGCTGCTAAAGAAACAGTTAAACCCTCTACAGCAGCTTTAGTAGAAGCAATTATAGCGTGATTTGTAAAACCTCTTTGAGCTGCAACTGTGGAAAATAAAACTACCGAACCTTTATTTTTTTTTAAACTATCCTGGTAGCCTTTTATCACTTCAACTGCTGAATATAAATTTAATTTCATACACTTATTAAAATCCTGCTCATTGACCATTCTCAAAGGTTTTAAATCAATTGAACCTACACAGTAGGCAATTCCTTTTACATCAGAAATATCATTTTTAACCTTTTCCACAAATCCATCCTGCAAAACATCGGCTATTGTAAAACTACATCCTAATTTCTCAGAAATATTTTTTGTTTCATTTTCATTTCTGCCAACTAAATGAACTGAATTTCCTGAATTTACTAATTGTTCAGCTAAACTAGATCCGATTGAACCTGTCGCACCAAGAATAAGATATTTTTCTGACATAAAAAATTTTATTAGTTATATTTAA
>CACGJX010000001.1 GCA_902573465.1 uncultured Pelagibacteraceae bacterium | reverse complement strand
AGTCAGTATCTTTTGCCCCAGCTAATGCTTCATCCCAACTAATTTCATTAGGTGTATTTAATTTGACTTCATGATCTTTTCTTTGAAATAAAATCATCTTATTAATTTTATGTTTTGCTAGTTTGATAGCTTCATCTACCAATGGTTTGTATTCAACAGTTTTTCCAGGCTCGAAACCACATGATGCTGTTACAAGAATTTGAGCTTTGCTATCATCTATTCTGCTTGCAAGCTCATTTGATGCAAATCCACCAAAAACAACTGAGTGAATTGCTCCAATTCTTCCACAAGCAAGCATTGCAATGACTGCTTCAGGGATCATTGGCATATAAATTATTACTCTATCACCCTTACTGACACCTTGATTTTTTAATGCTCCTGCAAATTTTGAAACTTTTGATCTTAATTCTTCATAAGTGAGCTTACTTTTGTTACCTGTTATAGGACTATCATAAATTAGAGCAGTTTTCTTACCTTGACCATTATCAATATGAACATCTAATGCATTGTAGCAAGTGTTTGTAACTCCATCTTCAAACCATTTGTAAAAAGGAGGGTTAGACTTATTCAATATTTTTGAGGGTTTTTTAAACCAAAAAATATCGTCAGAAGCTTCTCTCCAGAAATTCTCCGGATCTTCGATTGATTTCCTATAAATATCTTGGAATTTATCTGACATAATAAAGTTGATTCGTTAGTTAATTTATTGTGGTTTTTAAATCACAAATTGTATTTAATTTTAAAAAACGAGTAAAATCAATGTAAATTAATGACAATTATGTCTTCTATAAAGTGATTTTATTTGGTATTTAACCACAACTTTTGCTTAGGGATGCCTAAGCTTAGTTTATATAAACTAAAGTAAAAACTAACTAAAGAGGGAGTTTTTTATGAAAAAACTTAAACTGTTTGCTCTAGCAGCCTTAGCCCTAGTGGGTTATGCAGGTGTTGCTAACGCAGCAGACGCAACGATGTTAGCTCAGGATGACTTTGTTGGAATATCTTTTTGGATAATTTCAATGGGTATGTTAGCAGCTACAGCTTTCTTCTTCATGGAGAGAGGTACTGTTAACCCTGCGTGGAAAACATCAGTAACTGTTGCAGGTCTTGTAACTGGTATTGCTTTCATTCACTACATGTACATGAGAGAAGTATGGGTTGCTACAGGTGACTCACCAACAGTATACAGATATATTGACTGGTTAATTACTGTGCCATTACAGATGGTAGAATTCTACTTAATTCTAGTAGCAGTAAGAAAAGCAAATTCTGGAATGTTCTGGAGATTGTTAATCGGTTCATTAGTAATGTTAATCGGAGGATACTTAGGAGAAGCTGGATACATCAATGCTACACTTGGTTTTGTAATCGGTATGGCTGGATGGATTTACATTCTATATGAAATATTCTCTGGTGAAGCTGGAAGAGCTGCTGCTAAAAGCGGTAACAAAGCTCTTGTGACGGCGTTCGGTGCAATGAGAATGATTGTAACTGTAGGTTGGGCTATTTATCCATTAGGTTATGTATTTGGTTACTTAACAGGTGGTGTAGATGCAAACTCATTAAACGTTGTTTACAACTTAGCTGACTTCATTAACAAAATTGCATTTGGTCTAGTAATCTGGGCTGCTGCAATGAGTTCAGGAGCTGGCTCAAGAGCAAGATAATTACTAAGTAATTAAAATAATTTTAGGGCGAGTATGTTTTTGCATACTTGCCCTATTTTTTTTGATCCCTATATTCAATTGAATGGCAAAAATAACATACATAACTTCTGATAATCAAATTCATACAGTTGAGGTGCAAAATGGTCTAACTGTTATGGAGGGAGCTGTTCAAAATGATATCCCTGGCATCGATGCAGATTGTGGTGGGGGAATGGCATGTGCAACCTGCCATGTTTATGTCAAAGATGATTGGTTTAATAGAATTCCAAAAAAAGAGGATGGAGAAGATGATATGTTAGATATGGCATTTGAACCAAACACAAATAGTAGGCTTAGTTGTCAAATAATTGTTTCAGATGAATTAGATGGACTTGAAGTAAACATACCATCCAAACAAGCTTAAATGAAAAAAACTGATGCATTAATTATTGGAGCAGGTCCAACAGGATTGTTCACCGCACATCAATTAAAATTAATCGGATTAGATTGTGAGATAGTTGATAATTTAGATAAAATTGGAGGGCAATGTATTGAACTTTATCCTGATAAGCCAATTTATGATATACCTGCAGTACCTGAGTGTACAGGTGAAGAACTTACTAATAATTTATTAAATCAATTAAAACCTTTTGATATTAGATTTCATTTAAGCGAAAGAGTTGAAGAAGTAAAAAAAGAGGATAATAATTGGTTAGTAAAAACTAGCAGTGGGAATTCTTTTTTGACACCAAATGTAATTATTGCAGGTGGTGTTGGCTCATTTGAGCCTCGAAAATTTCCACCAAAAGAGTGCGTAAGATTTGAAAACAAATCATTATTTTATTCAGTAAAAGATAAAAACATATTCAAAGGAAAAACAGTTTCAATTTTTGGAGGAGGAGATAGTGCATTAGATTGGGCTATTGAGTTATCAAAAGAGTCGAATGTTAACTTGATACATAGACGAGATGAATTTAGAGGTGCTCAAGCTACTGTTAATAAAATGCACAAATTGGTAAAAGAAGGTAAAATTAATCTTTTTACTAAATATCAAATGACAAATGTTCATGGGGAACAAACACTAGAAAGCATTGATATCAAACATGATAATGATGAAATAAAAAACTTAAAGACTGAATATGTTTTAGGTTTTTTTGGTCTTATTATGCAACTAGGACCAATTGCTAATTGGGGTCTTAATCTCAATAAAAAAACTATTGAGGTAGATACTGAAAAATTTGAAACTAATCAAAAAGGTATTTATGCAGTGGGTGATATCTGTAATTATCCTGGTAAATTAAAACTTATCTTGTCAGGGTTCCATGAAGGAGCTTTAGCAGCAAGAGCATGTTTTAAATTAGCAAGACCTGACGAAAAATATAGATTTGAATTCACAACAACTTCAACAAACTTATTGAAAAGACTTGGAAAAAAAGAGTGATAGATCTTTACTCAGCTAATACACCTAATGGCAAAAAAATTAGTATTATGCTTGAGGAAATTGGATTTAATTACAAAGTAATCAAAGTCGACATTAATAATGGTGAGCAATTCAAAGATGAATTTAAAAAAATAAGTCCTTTAAGTAAAATTCCTGTAATTATTGATCATAAAAATAAAAAAACTGTATTTGAGTCTGGAGCAATCTTAATTTATTTAGCTGAGTTAAGTGGAAAATTTTATAATTCTGAAGAAAGATTAGAAATTAACCAATGGCTGATGGCTCAAATGGGTTATATTGGTCCAATGTTAGGTCAACATCATCAATTTCATCACTATAATCCTGGAAAAAGTAAATTTGGTGAGGAAAGGTATTTTAAAATTTCTAAACGAATATACAAAGAGTTAGACGAGAGATTGTCCAAATCAAAATATTTATCAGGTAACAATTACACTATTGCAGACATTGGAACATTTCCATGGATAGCAAGACACGAATGGCATGATATTGGTCTTAAAAATTTTAAAAATCTCACCAGATGGTATGAGGAAATTTCAAAAAGAGATAGTGTTAAAAAAGGATTTGCTTTTATGGACAAAAATGAGTTTCCACCCAAACCATACTAATTCATTGAACTTAACAATCTAAACAAAGAAGCAAAAATTCCATGACCTGAAACCTCTATGGCAAGGACTATGATAATTATCAAAAGTATTTTTGTATCCATTAACTAAAAACAATAAATAACAAAATTATCCAAAACAACCCATAATAATAATATATATACTTTTTAGTAAAATAATAAGTTACTGGATTATGAACTTTTTTAGTTTTTTTCTTTTTTTTAGTCATCTGCGTGAACCTTTTCATCTTTTTCATGTTTTTCTTGAGCTGCAATAGTATACTTTGCTACTGGTCTAGCCATAAGTCTTCTTAGTCCTATAGGTTCAGCTGTATCAAGACAGTATCCATAAGTATCTTCCCTAATTCTTGCTAGTGCCTTATCTATTTCTGATATTAGTTTAATTTGTCTGTTAATAGCTTTCATTTCTACATTTTTGTCAGTATATGAACTAGCTTGATCAACTATATCAGCTGAAATACTATTATCATCCATACTTCCATTATACAGAGCTTGATTATTAGCTTTAACTAATTCTTTTCTCCACTCTTGTAATTTCATCCTAAAAAAAACTTTATGTTTTTCACACATATATTTTTCATTATCTTTAGGTATATAATTTTTTGAAATTTTGATTGGAGCTTTAACAATTTCTTTTGGCTTGCTAATTATTTTTGATTTAGGTTTACTCTTAGTTTTGCTTTTAATTTTTGGGGTCTTTTTTTTTAATTTGCTTGTTTTAGGCATTGATTAAATTTGAATTCGAGGGAGTATATTCAGCAAAATAAGGGTGTCAAGCAACCTTAATTATTGTAATTATTTGATTATGAATGTTTTAAATAGAAATATAAATAATATTTTTTTTATTTTCCTTTTTTCTCATTTAATTGTTTGGACATTGATTCCAACATTAACAAATAACAATTTACCTTTAGATACTATAGAGGCTTTAGCATGGGGAAGTAATTTGGATTGGGGGTTTAATAAGCATCCACCCATGAGTGCTTTTTTTTCAGAGATTTTTTTTCAAATCTTTGGTCCACAAGATTGGGCTTATTATCTACTAAGCCAGATATTTGTTTTGATTGCTTTTTACTATGTTTTTAAATTTGCTAATGAAATTTTAGAAAATTACAAGTTAGGCTTATTATCTGTATTTTTGTTAGTTTCAATCTATTTTTATAATTTTACTACCCCAGAGTTCAATGTTAACGTATGCCAACTTCCATTTTGGTCTTTAGTGGTTTACTTTTCTTGGAAAATTTACTCCTCAAAAGAAATAAAATTTCTAGATTGTTTTTTAGTTGGACTTTTTGGAGCATTAGGTTTTCTTTCTAAATATTTATTTGTATATCTACTAGCATCGATTTTTTTATTATTTATTTACTTAATTTTTTTTCAAAAAAAAAAAAAATTAGACTTTAAATATTTAATTACTATTGAGGTATTTTTAATTTTATTAGTCCCACATTTTATTTGGCTTTATCAAAATGATTTTATTACGATACTCTATGGTATCAAGAGAACAAGTCTTGAAAATCCAAATATCTTAAATCATATTCAATATCCAATAATATTTTTGATTAAACAAATAGGAACACTAGTACCTTTTTTTTTCTTAATTTGGCTTTTAATAAAAAAGATAAAATTAAAATTTAATTTTAAAGATAAGAAATTACTTTTTTTGATGACAATAAATATCTTACCAATTTTTTTGATGCTTTTAACCTCTATAATTACAGGATCAAAAATAAGAACAATGTGGATGACACCTTTCTACTTATTTTTTGGAGTTTTTTTTATTTATATATTTAAGCTTCAAATAAATTTAAAAAAGGTAAAAATTTTTTTCTATAGCTTTTTATTTTTATTTTTTCTATCTCCAGTTACTTACTCTTACATATCAATTTCTCAAACTGAAAAACGAACCGATTATCCAGGTAAAGAAATTGCAAAAAAAACTCAAGCAATATGGAATCGAGATTTTGAAAAAGAGATACAATTTGTTACTGGAGATGAATGGAAAGCAGGGAATCTTTCTTATCATCTTAAATCGAGACCGGTATGGGAGGGATTTTTAACTGATGAGATTTTAAAAAAATCATCACAATTTATTTGTATAGATGAAATATGTTTGGGAAGATATTAAAAAAATCAAATGAAAATTAAAATTTTAATTCCTGTTTACAATGATTGGAAATCACTTTTCAAAGTAATAAATGAAATAAATAATTTATATTTAAAAAAAGAATTTAAAATTTCTGTAATCATTATAAATGATGCATCTAATCACGACCTTCCAGACTTAGAAAAAGATTTTGAAAATATAGAATCAATCAAAATTTTGAACATGAATAAAAATCAGGGCCATACAAGATCTATTGCAACTGGATTAAAATATATATTCGAAAAGGAGGAATTTGATTACGTTATACCAATGGATGGAGATGGCGAAGATAGGCCTGATGAAATAAAACTATTTTTAGATCAAGCAACAAATTTTAAAGGAAAAACCTTTGTAGGAGAAAGAGTAAAAAGATCTGAAAAAATGATATTTAAAATTTGTTATCAATTACATAAATTAATTACTTTAGTTTTTACTGGCAAGTCAATAAAATTTGGTAATTATACTTGTCTTCCAAAATCAACAGTTGAAAAATTAATTAATGAAAAAGCTACTTGGAATAGTTTTTCAGGATCATTAACAAAAGTTAGTCAAAATTTAATTTCTATTCCATCTCACAGAGGAGCAAGATACTTTGGACCATCTCAAATGAGTTTTATTAATCTGGTAAAACATTCGCTTGCGATTATAAGTGTTTTTAGAAAAACTTTTTTAATTCGGTCCGCTTTATTCATAGTTATATATATTTGGATCATTAAAAGTAATGCATCTATAATAACCGCATTACCATTGTTTTTATTGTTAATTGCTGTTTATTCTGTATCAAATTTAGCATTAAGAGAAAATATGGATGATTTTAAAAATTCTTTAAATGACATAAAAAATATTGATGAAATTAAATGAAAAAAAAAGATCTTTATTATGAAAGAATTCCAACTAAACTTTTAAGAGAAGATGTTAAATATTTAGGAAATGTACTTGGAAAAGTTATTAAAACTCAAGAAAATCAAAAATTTTTTGATTTAGTTGAGAAGGTAAGAAAATTATCTAAGGCTAACAAAAAAAAACCAAATCAAAAGAAATTGAATAACAAAGTATTAAACGTTATCAAAAATCTTGATCCAAAAAATACTTTCAAACTTACAAGAGCGTTTTCACATTTTATGAATTTTATGAATTTGTCTGAATTGGTGGATGCTTCAAGGAGTTTAAATGATTATGAAAATAATCAAAAAAAAATCAAGAATAATAAAAACTTGTTTATTGAGGAAATTTTTGAGGATTTATTTAGGAAAAAGACTATTTCAAATAATAAGATATATGATTTAGCAAAAAACTTAAATATAGGTATAGTTTTAACTGCACATCCAACAGAAGTAAAAAGAAGAACTTTAATTCAAAAATATCATAAAATAATTGAAATACTTGAGGAAAGAGAATTGTTAAAGAAATATCCCTCAAAACTAAAAGTTCTCGATAAACAACTTTTTGATGAACTTACAATTATTTGGAACACTGATGATTTAAAAAGAATAAAGCCTTCTCCTTTTGATGAAGCCAGATGGGGACTTGCAATCATAGAAGATAGTCTATGGGATACCATTCCAAAAGTTTATAGAAAATTAAATTCCATATTTGTTAAAAATATGGATAAAAATTTACCTAAAAATTTTAATCCTATAGTATTCGGTTCTTGGATGGGTGGTGATCGAGATGGAAATCCCAATGTGACTGCTGAGGTAACAAGAAAAGTAATTTTATTGTCTAGGTGGGAGGCTGCAAAATTATATGAAAAAGCCTTAACTAAAATTATTAGATCTTATTCTATGGAAAAGTGCTCAAAAAAAATTTTGAAAAAGGTTGGAAATTCATTCGAGCCTTATAGAGTTTTTTTAAGACCTTTAAGGGATAAAATGCGAATTACACATAGATTAATCGAGCAACATTTAGTTCAAAAAAAACCACTAGATCAAAAAAAGTTATTAAGTTCTCGAGAGGAAATACTTAAGCCTCTTAGAGTTGTGAGAGAATCTTTAGAGGAAAATCAAAATGAAAATATTGCTAGTGGGGATTTATTAGATTTAATGAGACGGGCTAAATGTTTTGGAATTAACCTTGCACGACTAGACATAAGACAAGAGTCTTCTAGACACAAACAATTAATTTCAGAGCTAGTTAAAGCTAAATATAATAAGAATTATTTAAATTTTAGTGAAAAAGAGAAATTAAATTTTTTAAGATCATCAATCACTTCAAAATCTAAAAAAATAGGAAATTTTCGATTTAGAAACAAAGAAAATAAAGAGGTTTGGTCTACATTTAAAACTCTATCTAAAGAACCACCAGAATGTCTAGGTGCATATGTAATTTCAATGACTACATCAGCTTCTGATATCTTATCAGTTTCCTTTTTACAAAAAGAGGCCAAAATAAAAGATAAATTAAGGGTAGTTCCTTTGTTTGAAACTTTGGATGACTTAATTAATGCAAAATCTATAATGGAAACTTTATTTTCCCAAGGTTGGTATAGAAAATTAATAAATTATAGTCAGGAAGTAATGATTGGGTACTCAGATTCCAGTAAGGATGCAGGAAAAATATGTGCTAGTTGGCATCAGTATAAAGCCCAGGAGGAAATCATAAAACTTGGAAAGAAATTCAAAATTAAGATAACATTTTTTCATGGAAGAGGAGGGTCACCTGGTAGAGGAGGAGGTCCAATCCAAGCTACTTTGAGATCTCAACCTCCAAATTCTGTGAATGGAAATATTAGAATTACTGATCAAGGCGAAGTTATCCAGCAAAAATATGGATACGAACCATTAGCTAATTACAATCTATGTAGTTACATAGGTGCAGTTACTGAAGCAACATTAAATCCACCACCTATTCCGAAGAAAGAATGGAGAAATCTAATCGAGAAGATGTCTGATATTTCAAAAAATTCTTATAGAAAAAATATCAATCAAAGCTCAGATTTTATAGAATATTTTAAAACAGTTACTCCTCATAAAGCATTAGGAAAATTATCAATTGGTTCAAGGCCCTCAAAAAGAAAAAATGTTGATAACATCCAAAGTCTGAGAGCTATTCCCTGGGTATTTGCTTGGACACAAATTAGACTTATGCTCCCGGCTTGGCTAGGAAGTGCTGAGGCTTTGAGATATTCTTATATAAAAGAATTTAGAAAGATTTTATATGATATGGAAAGAAACTGGCCTTTTTTCAATTCCATGCTCGATATGCTCGATATGGTAATTTCAAAAGCTGACCCAGAGATATCAAAAATTTATGAAGAATTTCTTGCAGATAAAAAACTTAAAAGAGTTGGAAAGAGACTTAGATTTCAATTTGATACTATTAAAAAATTAAATAAAAAAATTGCACCAAAAGAAATTCTTAAAATAAGAAAACAATTCAGAACTGGAATTATAGTGAGAAATATTTATTCAGAAGTTCTAAATATTATTCAGCCTATTGTTATCTCTAAGCTTAAAAAAAATAAAAATAAAAAAAATAGAAAAGATTTAGAGGATGCATTGTTGACTTCTATAGCTGGAATTTCTGCAGCGATGAAAAATACTGGTTAATGTTTAAAAAAGTTTCTCTTTTAATTTTATTATCTTTAATTGTTACCAACACATCAAAAAGTGATTTTAAAGAAATAAAAAGAAAAGCAACAGTCAATAAACCAGAAATTATTTTTCCAATTCCAGAAAATTTAGATAAATGTATTAAGAATATGTATGTAAATCAAACCACTAATCCCGTTTTACCAGTAGTCAAAGTTGACGCTCCGTCAGGATACGGTCTGGATAATAGATTTATGTATGCTTTAAATAAGTTTGAAAATTTTAAACGTCCTTGCGGCGGAGGAAGCATTGAAGCTTGTGAAAATGTAAAAAGAGTAATTTTAGATTGGGCAAAAGCTGATGCTGCAAAAAGAACAGGACCATCTAATCATGAAGGTAGACATTGGAATGATACTTTGACAGTTAATCTTTGGGTAGCATCACCAATGATGGCAGCTTATTCATTTGCTAAACAAATTGTTAAAGTTCCTAATAATGAAGATAAAATAATAAAAGATTGGTTTGAAAGAATTGTCAAAAAAAATAAACATCTCATGTATGGCATGACATATAAACAAGGCACTCAAGCAATAGGTGTTCCAAAAAGAGCCCATAACCATGCACTTTCCTCAGCTATAGCACACATGGAATTAGGAATTTTGTTAAACGATAGCACTCAGTTTCGTAAAGCTTTTAAAAATTATGAGGCAGCAATTAAACACCAAAGAGGAGATGGAAGCTTACCTATTGAAACAAGACGTGGTGGCAGAGCTATGTTTTATCAAGGAAGAGCCATGAATGCTTTAGCAGTAATAGCAATTATCGCTGAAAACCAGGGCTATAACATTTGGGAATATGAATATAGAGGAAAGAATTATCACAATCTTGTTAAGTTTTTTATAGATTTCACAGAAACTAATGAGATTGTATTTAAATACGCGAAAGAGATGAAATCACCTGGGCCTGCTAAGAATTATAAAGTTCAAGATCTAGATAGTAGATCAAGTAGTAATTGGGGATGGCTTTATGCTTATGTAACTCGATTTCCAGATCATGAGAATGTTCAAAGATTAAAACAATGGTCTACTAATCAAAGTAAACTTAATAATTATCAAAGAAAAATAGTTCTTAACTTTGGAAATATTTTTAAAAGAAACTTTGGTACTTCATCTTGGACAGTTGTAGAACCTAACTGTCATTTTACTAAGTAGCCCTAATTGTCGGTAGGCAATAAAAATCAGCTGTATCTATTTTAGAAGAATACTGTCTTCTCATGTTCCATTTTTTATGAACCCCTGCACTTGCAAGACTTAATGTGGATCTTCCATATCTATAATTGGTATTATCAATTGATCGCATTAAACTTTTTATTTTTTCATCTTTTTCTGATGAAAATAAATTTTTTCTTCCATCATCATTACGTAGTCCTGTAAGCATGACACCTGCTTTCTGATATCGATATCCATTTTTGAAAATACTTTCTAAAATTGAAACTGCATTTTTAACAGTTTCAATACTGTTATTTGTTGCAATTGGAAAATCAATTGTCTTTGCATTTGAATAATAACCATAGTCTCTTTGAAAAGGACTAGTTCTGACAAAAACTGTAATTGCTTTTGCAACTAAAGACTCTGATCTAATTTTCTCAGATGCATTTAAACAATAGTTTGCAACCGCTTCTTTTAATTCTTGAAATTTTTCAATTCTTTTTCCAAATGATCTTGAAACGACACAGCTCTTCCTCTTTGTTTGTGTTGTTTCTAAATTAATACATGGCACTCCTCTAAGTTCCATTGCAGTTCTTGAACTTAAAACATTTGAACATTTTTTGATCCACGTATTAGATTTATTCTTAAGTTGTTTTGCATTATAAATTCCGTTCTTTTGATAAAATTTCGTAAGTTGTCTACCAACACCCCACACATCATTGATTTCAACTTTTTCTAAGATAGGATCTAAGTTTTCAATACCAATTAAACTTGTTACTCCTGATTGCTTTTTCTTTGCAATGTGATTTGCAACTTTACTTAAAGTTTTGGTTTTAGCGATACCAATGCTAGTTGGAATACCAGTCCATTGTAAAACTGTCTCTCTAATTTCTCTTCCAACTTTTTCAACCTCTGAGTCCGGAAAATTAGATAAATCTATAAATGCTTCATCAATTGAATACACTTCTATTTCAGTATTAAATCTTTTTAAAGTTCTCATTACTCTTCTAGATAAATCTCCATATAAAGAATAATTTGATGAAAAAACTTCAACTTTATTTTTAATAATAATATCTTTTGCTTTAAAATAAGGTTCACCCATCTTGATCCCTAAAGCTTTTGCCTCATTGGATCTAGAAATGATACAACCATCATTATTGGATAAAACAACTACAGGTTTTTTTCTTATTTTTGGATTAAATAATCTTTCACATGAAACGTAGAAAGAATTACAATCAACTAAGCCTATTTTTTTAGTACGTAGAATGGATGACATAAGTCACAACCCCCCAAATAAAAACATCTTCTTCTTCATTAATTAAAATTCTATTAGAAAAATCTTTAGACCCAGATGATAGAAATTTTTTATCTCTTTCTTGAACTAAAGTTTTAACCACAAGCTCATCATGAACATTTGCAATAACCGTTGAAAAGTTTTTTGGTTTTAAACTTTTATCAACAACCAATAAGTCTCCATCATTAATCCCAACATCAACCATGGATTTTCCCTGAACTCTGATAATAAAAGTAGCCGGAACATTTTTGATTAAATGCATGTTCAGATCGATATCTTCTTCGATATAATCAGTGGCAGGTGATGGGAAACCAGCACCAGCTTTATGCAGATAATAGGGAATAGTTAGTTTCATGTTCTTGTTTTGTTCTAATTTATAGCCCATTTATACAATGCACGCAAGAGGTTGTATTTTGAGTCCGTAATTGAATCAAAAGTGAATCAAAACGTGAACATCAAAACTATATTTTGTATGCTTGTGGATAACTTCAACCAAGGATAGTTTTAAATTTTAATTTAATTATAAAAGGAGAAAAATAATGAGTTCAATTGAAGTCAAAACTTTTGACAATCCAGACGAAAGTAACACGAATTTTAAAAATGCTAAAATAGATATTGTGAAAGTAGGAGATCAAAGAGTTATGAGATTAGTTTTACAGCCAGGTTGGAAATGGTCACAAGACATTAAGCCAACAGTTGGCACAGATAGCTGTAAAGCAAAACATCTAGGTGTAATTGTTTCAGGAGCAGTTTGCGCAAAACATGATGATGGAACTGAATTAACTTATAAGGCTGGAGATGCATATTCAATAGAACCAGGTCATGATGGTTGGGTAGTAGGTGATAAACCTGCAGTAGTTTATGAGTTTCATGGAAAATGGGGAGAATAGTGAAAAAACTATCGTGTCATTGTGGTGCTATAGAAGCTGAAATAAATTTAGAGGGAGACTTAGCAAAAGTAATAAAATGCAATTGTTCTATTTGTAAAAGAAAAGGAGCAATTATGTCTATGGTAAAAAATGAAGATTTTAAAATTGTTAAAGGTGAAGAAAAATTAAAACTTTATCAATTTCATTCAAAAGTTGCCAAACATTACTTTTGCTCAGATTGTGGAATTTATACCCATCACAACCCAAGAATAAATCCAGCGATGACAGGATTTAATGTTGGGTGTATTGATGAAATAAATACTTTTGATATCAAAGATGTTCCAGTAAACGATGGTCAAAATCATCCTTTAGACAAAAAATAATTTTCATGCAACAATTTAGTTTATGCTTTGGTAGGGTAAAAAAAGACTGTTTAAAGTTCATTAAATCTCAAGAGACAAAAGCTGATAAATTCAAAAATAAAGAAAGGATGATTAAATCTTTCTTAATTCCTCTATGTTTTTGGATCAGTGAAAAAGCTGATAAAAAAAAACCGTATTTTATAGGATTAGCAGGAGGACAAGGAACCGGTAAAACCACAATCAGTTCTTTAATCAGAATTATATTAACAAAATACTTTAAATTAAATGTTTTTAGAATTTCAATAGATGACTTCTATAAAACAAGAAAAGAGCGAATAAATTTATCAAAAAGAGTTCATCCTATGCTTTTAACTAGAGGCGTGCCCGGAACACATGACATTAATATGATGTTAAATTTTTTTAAAAAGTCAAAAAGTAAGAAATTCAACAGATTAAAATTACCAACATTTAATAAAGCTATCGATGACAGGTATAATAAAAAGAAATGGTACGATTTAAAAAAGAGACCAGATGTAATCATTTTTGAAGGATGGTGTGTTGGAGCAAAATCAGAAAAAAATAATACTTTAAAGAAAACAATTAATTCATTGGAGAAAGCAAAAGATCAAAAACAGATTTGGAGAAAATATGTTAACAACCAATTAAAATCAAAATATAAAAACTTATATTCACAATTAAATTGTTTGGTTTATCTAAAAGCAAAAAATTTTAGCTTGTTACAAAAATGGAGATTAAAACAAGAGAGGAAACTTTGGGTTCAAAGCAAAGTGAAATCAAAAATAATGAGTAGAGAAGATGTATTAAATTTTATGCAAACTTATCAAAGAATTACTCAAAACATGTTTAAAAATATGCCGAAATATGCATCTGTTATATTCAATTTAAATAGTAACCATCAAATTAAATCTGCTGTATATAAAAAGAAATGATTAGGATTTTATTTATAATTACAAGTTTTATATTTTTGTTAAATAATGCAAATGCTGAAACTTTTTCTGCAGCGTTAAAAAAAGCTTATAATGATAACAATGAATTAAATGCTGAAAGAGAAAGCCTAAACATTTCTGAGCAAGAATTAAAAATTTCAATTAGTTCATATTTACCATCAGTAACTTTGAGTGGAAGTAAAAGCTCAGAGGACACCAATAAATTAACCAATCAGAACGGAACAGATGCAACGATTTCAGATGTAGACCCAACTGTGCAATCATTGACAATTACCCAAACATTAATAGATTTTGGAAGAGGTGCTGAATTAAGTAAAAGTAAAATTGGCATTGAATTAGCTAAAGCAAAGCTTTTAAAAAAAGAGCAAGAAATTCTATATAAATCAATTGAGGCTTATACGGGGTTAATTTCAGCAAACGAAAAACTTAAGATTAATAAATCCAATGTTAACCTGTTAGATCGACAGGTCGAAACAGATAGAATTAGGCTTGAGCGAGGTAATATATCTTTATCAGATGTTGCTCAATCAGAGTCCTCTTTAGCTGGGGCACAAGCAAAGTTAATCCAAGCTGAAAACGATTTTTTAACCAGTAAGCTAAATTATGAAAATGTGATTGGGACTATTAATGATGCAGAGGCACTAGATAAATCATCTATCACAATAGTTAATTTACCCAATGAATTAAATTCTGCAATAGAGATATCAAAAAAAGGTAATCCAGATTTAATTATAGCTCAACTTGAATATGAACAATCAAAAAAAGATACAACAAGTGCAAGATCTGATTTAGCTCCAACAGCAACCTTATCTTTTGATAGATCAAAAACGGATGATCTAAGTTCTACTTATGACGAAAAAGAGCAAGATACTTTAAAAGCAACAGTGACATGGCCATTTTTTTCAGGTGGAAAGAATTATGCAAATTTGAATAAAAATAAAAGTTTGGAGACACAAAAAAATCTTCTTTTAAATAATATGATCAAAAAAAATCAAACGGATGTTGCTAGTGCCTGGTCAAATTATCAATCAAACAAAAGTTTACTTAATTCAGTAAGAGCTCAGGTGAATGCTGCAGAAATCGCAAATGAGGGAATTGTAGCTGAATATAATAGTGGATCAGATAGAACCACTTTAGAAGTTATTCAGTCTAACTCTTTATTATTGAATGCTCAGATTTCGTTAGCAGATTCAGAGAGAAACTACATTCTTTCGCAGTTTAATCTTTTAAAATCTATTGGATTGCTCAATAGCGAATATCTTAAATTGAGATAAAATTAGCTTTTTTAGGCTTAAATAAATAAATCTTGCCAATGAGAACAAAATGTGTACATTTATAAGCATGATTCGAGTGACAAAAATATTAAAAAAAGAGGCAAAAAATGACTAAAAATAACTTAAAAGTAGTTAAATCTAGTAAAGATCAAGAATTGGATAATAAAGAGAAAAATAAAGCTTTAGACGCAGCAATTAGCCAAATCACAGATAATTTTGGAAAAGGTTCTGTGATGAAGCTTGGTGAAAAAAGAGCAATGGATATCGAGTCGATATCTACTGGTTCTTTAAGTTTAGATTTAGCTTTAGGAATTGGTGGTTTACCTAAAGGAAGAATTATTGAAGTTTACGGACCAGAGTCTTCTGGAAAAACAACATTAGCATTACAAGTTGTTGCTGAAGCTCAAAAAGCTGGTGGAATTTGTGCATTCGTTGATGCTGAGCATGCTTTAGATCCAGTTTACGCAAAAAAATTAGGTGTAAATACTGAAGAGCTTTTAATTTCACAACCAGATGCTGGTGAACAAGCTTTAGAAATAGCAGATACACTAGTAAAATCAGGCTCTATTTCAGTTATCGTAATTGACTCAGTTGCAGCTTTAACTCCAAAAGCTGAAATTGAAGGTGAAATGGGAGACCATCATGTTGGTCTTCAGTCAAGATTAATGAGTCAGGCTTTAAGAAAATTAACTGGTTCAATTTCAAACACAAACACAATGATGATTTTCATTAACCAAATCAGAATGAAAATTGGAGTTATGTTTGGAAGTCCAGAAACAACATCAGGTGGTAACGCACTTAAGTTTTACTCATCTGTAAGAATGGACATTAGAAGAATTGGTGCAATCAAAGACAAAGATGAAATCATTGGAAATACTACAAGAGTTAAAGTGGTTAAAAATAAAGTTGCACCACCATTTAAAGTTGTCGAGTTTGATTTGATGTATGGAAGAGGTATTAGCAAAATGGGCGAGTTAGTCGATCTAGGTGCTAAAGCTGATATCATTGAAAAATCAGGAGCTTGGTATGCTTATAAAGGTGAGAAAATTGGTCAAGGTAGAGAAAATGCAAAAACTTATCTTGCACAAAATCCTAAAGTTGCTGCAGAAATAGAAATGGCAATTAGAGAAAAAGCTGGTGTGATTTCAAAGAAAATTGAAGGAAATCCATTAAGTCCTGAAAAAATTGAAAAGGAGAAGAAAGTAGCTGAAAAAGAAGAGGCTGCAAAAGAGACTACTCCTACTAAAAAGAACTAGAATTAAAGGTCATCTTTAAATTATAAAGGCGCTTATTATAAGCGCCTTTCCCCCTATCGTTATCTAGACATAGAACAAAAAAGCTGTATTTTAAAAATATGGCGGACAAATCATTAAATGAAATAAGAAGTACGTTTCTTAAATACTTCGAAAAAAATGATCATAAGATTGTTGAGTCTAGCAATTTAGTCCCAAATAACGATCCAACCTTAATGTTTGCTAATTCAGGGATGGTTCAGTTTAAAAATGTATTTACTGGTCTAGAAAAAAGAGATTATCAAAGGGCTACTACCTCACAAAAATGCGTTAGAGCAGGTGGTAAACATAATGATTTAGAAAATGTTGGTTATACACCAAGACATCATACTTTCTTTGAAATGTTGGGAAACTTTTCTTTTGGAGATTATTTTAAAGAAAGAGGAATTGAACTTGCATGGAATTTAATCACCAAAGATTTTGGTTTAGATAAAAATAGGCTTTATGTAACTGTTTTTAATGAAGATGATGAGGCTTTTAATTTCTGGAAAAAAATAGCAGGTTTTAGTGATGACAGAATAATTAGAATTGCAACATCGGATAACTTCTGGTCAATGGGTGAAACTGGTCCCTGTGGTCCTTGCTCAGAAATATTTTATGATCATGGTGATCACTTAAAAGGTGGACTGCCTGGAACCAAAGATCAAGATGGAGATCGTTTTATTGAAATTTGGAATTTGGTCTTTATGCAGTATGAGCAAGTCTCAAAAGAAAAAAGAATAGATTTACCAAAACCATCTGTTGATACAGGAATGGGATTAGAGAGAATTGCTGCTCTTTTACAAGGCACACATGATAATTATCAAACTGATCATTTTAAGAAATTAATAAGCTCAATATCTGAAGCAACAAAAGTCAAACAAGAAGACAAGAATATATCAAGTTTTAGAGTAATTGCTGATCACTTAAGAGCAAGCTCATTTCTTTTGGCCGAAGGAGTTTTACCCTCAAATGAAGGTCGTGGATATGTTTTAAGAAGAATTATGAGAAGAGGAATGAGACATTCTCATTTATTAGGATCTAAAGAACCAATTTTTTATAAAATTTTTGACTCATTAAAAAACGAGATGTCAGGAAACTATCCAGAGCTTGAAAGGTCTCAATCTTTGATCAAAGAAACTTTAAGAATGGAGGAGGAAAAATTTTTAGTTTTACTAGATAGAGGTATCAAAATTTTGAATGATGAAATTGCAAAAATAGACAAAGTTTTACCTGGGGATGTCGCTTTCAAATTATATGACACCTATGGTTTTCCATTAGATCTTACTGAAGATATTTTAAAGAATAAATCTTTAAAAGTTGATCATCAGAAATTTGATGAATTAATGAAAAAAAGTAAAGAACTTGCAAAAAAGAATTGGAAAGGTTCTGGGGATAGTTCTGAGGAAGCAATCTGGTTCTCAATTAAAGATAAAACTGGTCCAACAGAATTTTTAGGTTACGAGTCTAATCAGTCTGAGGGTGTTGTATTAAACCTAATTAAAGATAACAAAGAAACAAAATCTTTATCTTCTGGTGAAGAAGGAATGATCATTACCAATCAAACTCCGTTTTATGGAGAGTCAGGGGGACAACTTGGAGATAAAGGTACAATTGTTTCTGGTAATTCTGTTTTTGAAGTAGAAGATACACAAAAAAAACTTGGAGACTTATTTGTTCATTACGGATCTTTGAAAACTGGAGAAATGAAAATTAATGATGTAGTTGAAATGAAAATAGATGTAGAGAGAAGAGATAATCTAAAAGCTTACCATTCTGCTACACACTTACTCCACGAATCATTAAGAAGAACTCTAGGTAAACATGTTATGCAAAAAGGATCATTAGTTGCTCCAGATAGATTAAGATTTGACTTTAGTCATATGAAACCAATTACTGATGAAGAGCTAGTAATTATTGATAAATTAGTTAATGAATATGTTTCAAATAGTTCTGAGGTAACAACAAGAATTATGACTCCAAAGGCTGCAATCGAAAAAGGAGCGCTAGCTTTTTTTGGTGAAAAATATGGAGAAGAAGTCCGTGTCGTGTCTATGGGAAAAGAAAAAGAAGCATACTTTTCAACAGAGTTATGTGGAGGAACACACGTCAAAAATACCGGTGATATTGGAAAATTTAAAACTGTAAGCCAATCGTCTATTGCTGCGGGCGTTAGAAGAGTTGAAGCTCTAAGAGATAAACAACTTGAGGATTTTATTAAAAATAAAGAAAAATTATCAACTTTATCTACTCAAAAAGATGAAGAAACCATTAAAGATTTGTCATCGCAAATTATTAAACTTGGAGGCAAACCAAATGTTGATAATAAAGATTTAAAAGAAATTATAAAAAATCTTTCACGACAACTTGAACAACTAAATGTCAGTTCAGTCCTTCAAGACAAAACTAAAAACATTATTAAAGATGATAAGATAAATAATATAAAAGTTAGATTTCAAAAAGTGCAAGATTTACCTCCTAAAGATTTAAGAAAATTAGTTGATAATGGTAAAAAAGAATTAGGTGATGGCATTGTAATTGTATTTGCCAGCAGTGAAGGTAAAGTTGGCTTGGCTGTTGGTATTACCGAAAAATTAGTTGATAAATATGATGCAGTAAAATTTGCAAAATTAGGATCAGAGACAGTTGGTGGAAAAGGCGGCGGTGGTAGAAAAGATTTTGCTCAAGCAGGGGGTCAAGATAAGAGCAAAATTGATGAAGCTTTTGAAAAAATTAAGTCTTTAATTTAATTTCTTTTTTAAATTATTATCAATTTCATCTAGAAATTGATTTGTAGTTAAGTACTTACTTGATGGCCCAACTAATATAGCTAGATCTTTGGTCATAGAACCGCTTTCGACACAATCAATACAAACTTGCTCAATGGTGTTAGCAAACTTTATAAGATCATCATTTCCATCTAATTTACCTCGGTGAGCCAGACCTCTTGTCCAGGCAAAAATCGAGGCAATAGGATTGGTTGATGTTTCTTTTCCTTGTTGATGCATTCTATAGTGTCTTGTTACAGTTCCATGTGCTGCCTCGGCTTCCATAATTTTTCCATCAGGAGTTAATAATGTACTTGTCATTAAACCTAAAGAACCATAACCTTGAGCCATCGTATCAGACTGAACATCACCATCGTAATTTTTACAAGCCCAAATATATTTTCCACTCCATTTCATTGCACAAGCCACCATGTCGTCAATTAATCTATGTTCATAAGTAATTTTTTCCTTATCAAATTTTTCTTTAAATTCTTTATTAAACACTTCTTCAAATATATCTTTAAAACGTCCATCGTACTTCTTTAGGATCGTATTTTTTGTTGAAAGATAGACGGGCCACTTTTTTATAAGACCGTAGCTAAAACAAGATCTTGCAAAATCCTCAATAGATTTATCTAGGTTATACATAGAAAGAGCAACACCTGGTCCAGTAAAATTAAATACTTCATATTTAATTTCATCTTTACCATCCTCTGATGTCCACTTAACTTCCATCTTTCCTTTACCTGGGACTTTAAAATCAGTTGCCCTGTACTGATCACCAAAAGCATGTCTACCAATTACAACTGGATCTGACCATGAAGGCACTAATTTTGGAATGTTAGAACAAATTATGGGCTCTCTAAAAACAGTTCCACCAATGATATTTCTTATCGTCCCATTTGGTGACCTCCACATTTTTTTTAAATTAAATTCTTCAACTCGTGCTTCATCAGGAGTGATGGTTGCACATTTTATACCTACACCAATTTTTTTAATTGCATTAGCAGAGTCTATTGTAATCTGGTCATCAGTATCATCTCTACTCTTCATACCCAAATCGTAGTACTCAATACCGATATCAATATAAGGAAGGATTAATTTTTTTTTAATAAATTCCCAGATTATCCTGGTCATTTCATCACCATCTAACTCTACAATGGGGTTTTTTACAGTAATTTTGCTCACTTTATTTATATCTTAATAATTGAATTTCGTAATTTTATATACATATTAATGAAAAATTATCAAATAGAAGAACATGTTTAGTAAGATATTTCCAAAAATTCACGCAGAGGGATACAAGTTCCTAGTTATCTCAGGAATTATTACAATCGTATTTTATAGTTTCAGTAATTTTTTAGGTTTAATTGGTTTGGTATTAACAATCTGGGTTTATTATTTTTTTAGAGATCCTGAAAGAGTAATTATTGATGATAATAATTATCTGGTTAGCCCTGCTGATGGAGAAATCATAAAAGTTGAAGAAGTTGATGGTCCAAAAGAGCTAGGCTTAGAAAATAAAAAATTTAATAAGATAAGTGTCTTTATGAACGTATTTGATTGTCATGTTAATAGAACTCCATGTGCTGGAAAAATTGAAGAAATTTTATATAAACCCGGAACATTTGTTAATGCTTCTCTTGATAAAGCAAGTGAGGATAACGAGAGAAATTATTTTAAAATTAAGGATACAGATAATAACGATATTATTGTAGTTCAAATAGCAGGTCTTGTAGCTAGAAGAATAGTTTGTGAGTCTAACAAAGATCAAGAGTTAAAACAAGGTGATAGAATTGGAATGATAAGATTCGGAAGCAGAGCTGATGTATATTACGAAAACTACCAACCATTAGTAAAAGTGGGTCAAAAAGCTATTTCAGGGGAAACACTGTTAGCTAAAAAATAATATGGAACAACCTAAAAATAATTTAAAGATCGTAGCAGATAAAAAAAGAGCAAGAATGATCTTACCAAATATGCTTACACTTATTGGGGTTTGCATTGGTTTAACATCAATACGATTTGCTCTAGATGGTAGATTTGAACTTGCAATTATAGCAATTCTATTTGCTGCTTTAATAGATGGTCTTGATGGAAGAATAGCTAGATTAATCAGAGGTACTTCTAAAGTTGGAAAAGAATTAGACTCACTCACAGATATGATAAGTTTTGGGGTAGCGCCAGCATTTATAATGTATTTCTGGAAGCTCAATACTCTAGGAAGATTTGGTTGGTTGCTTTGTTTAGTTTATGTAATTTGCGTTGCATTACGTTTAGCGCGGTTTAACATTAACTCAAACCAAGAACCTTCATGGAGAGATAATTTTTTTGAGGGAGTCCCATCACCAGCTGGAGGAATTTTAGTTTTAACGCCTTTGATAATTAGTTTAAGCGGTTTTAATTTTGTTCAATTAAATTATGATTTAATAGTACCCATTTTTTTTATCACAACTTCTTTTTTACTTATTAGTAAATTTCCAAGCTATTCTTTTAAAAAGATAGTGATTCCAAGAAAGACAACAATATTCCTTTTATTTGGAATAGTTTTATTTTTTGGCCTGTTATTAATTTATACTTTTAATGTAATTGCAATTAGTGCAGCAATTTATGTCCTTTTATTACCAATTAGCTTTTTCCATTTTCAGAAAATTAAGAAACAACATGAAAATGACAAAATTCAAGACGAAGATGATCTTGAAGACGTACTTTAATGAAAAAAAATGTAATCGTTTCTTTAGCCGATGCTAATTATTTTCCTTTACTAGAAGAACTAGTAGATTCAATTAAAAGATTTAAACAGAGTGAAGATATTGCTATTTGCATTTTGGATGCAGGATTAAAACAAGATCAGAGAGATAGTTTATCTAAAAAAGTTGATGAAATTAAAAATGCCGAATGGGATATTGAAGTGCCTGGTTATAAGGTTAAAGGTAAAGAATGGTTGAAAAGTCAGGTCTCAAGAGCCTTTTTACCTAAATACTTTCCTAACTACGAAAAATATCTGTGGATTGATTGTGATGCATGGGTAAATGATTGGAGTTGCGTGGAATTATATTTCAAGGCTTGTGATTATGGAAAGCTTGGAATTACCCAAACAATTGGTCCAGGATATAAGATTACATCAAAAGTAAACTGGCTTTTTGGAAAGCTGGCGTTAATTAAATCTCAAAATTTTAAACACGCTGTAAAATCAAAAATTAGTTATGCAGATGCTAGGAAATTAGCTTTTGCCCCACATATTAATATTGGAGTTTTTTCCTTAGAAAAAGACTCTAAAGGATGGAGTACTTGGCAAAATAATTTAGAGAAAACTCTAAAAGCAGGTAATATTTTTGGATCTGAAGGTCTAGCAATTAATATGTCTGTTTATATTGATGATTTAGAGACAGAGTTTCTTCCTTTAAATTGTAATTGGATCACAAGTAATTTACTTCCAAAATATGATCAGAAACAAAGTACATTTGTTGAACCATACTTACCAAATTATAAAATTGGTATAATGCATCTTGCAGCAGGTATTTGGAAAGATGGTAAGGATATGCGAGTGGATAAAAGTATTAAAATTGAATTAGAAACTTTAGATAAAAATAAAATACATAAAAGTTTAAGATATAATACTTAATTGAAAAAAAATAAGATTTCAAAAAATTGGGTAAATAAACAAAGACGTGATACTTATGTGCGTCAATCAAAAGTTGACGGTTATAGAGCTAGGTCGGCCTATAAACTAAAAGAGATAGATGAAAAATTTAGAATATTTAAGGGTGGAATGTCAGTCGTAGACATTGGAGCTGCTCCCGGCAGCTGGTCACAGTATGTTGCAAAAGTAGTTAAGAGCGGAAAGATAATTTCTATAGATCTAAAAGAGATGGAAAGTATAGAAAATACCTTACAAATTCAGGGTGACTTTACTTCAGTTGATACTCAAGACCAAATTAAACAATATCTTAAAAAAAAACCTGATGTAGTCATGTCTGATATGGCCGTAAACACAACTGGGATAAAAAATATCGATTCAATTCAAACTGGTGAATTGTGCAAAGAGGCGATGGTTTTTTCAAAGGATGTGATTTCAGAAAAGGGTTTTTTTATTTCAAAAATATTTATGGGTAGTACTTTCAATGAAATTGTCGCACTGGGAAAAAAAATTTTTAAGGAAGTAAAGGTTTTTAAACCCAAATCTAGTAGAAAAGACTCTAAAGAAAGTTTTATAATTTGTAAAAATCTTAGATAGTTTCTTTAAATTTTAAAGGAATCGTATATAAATGATCATGGTTCCTATAAAAGAAGCACTCACCTTTGATGATGTAACACTTGTTCCCAAGTATTCTGAGATCTTACCCTCAGAAGTTGATACTAGTATTAAGCTCACAAACTATCTAAAATTGAATATTCCTCTATTATCCTCAGCTATGGATACTGTTACTGAAAGCAAAATGGCTATCGCGATTGCGAAAGCAGGCGGGATAGGAATTATTCATAGAAATTTAGATATAAAAAAACAAATTCTTGAAATTAAAAAAGTAAAAAAACAAAAACTTTTAGTAGGCGCAGCTGTTGGAGCTGGACCAAGCGAATTTAAAAGAGCAGAAGCAATACTTAAAGAAAAAATTGATATGATTGTTGTTGATACTGCTCATGGACATACAAAAAAGGTCTCAGAAATAATTAAGTTTATCAAAAAAACAAAAGACAAAAAAACTGCTCTCTGTGCTGGAAATATTGCTACACCTGCCGCAGCAAAATTTCTATTAAAGCTTGGTGTTGACGTCATAAAAGTTGGGATTGGACCTGGATCGATATGCACAACAAGATTAGTTGCAGGTATTGGGGTTCCACAACTTAGTGCAATACTAGAGGTAAGGAATGGTATAAAAAATAAAAATGTAAAGATTATTTCTGATGGTGGAATTAAATATTCAGGTGATTTAGCAAAAGCATTCGCTGCTGGAGCAGATGCAGTTATGATTGGCTCATTGTTTGCTGGAACAGATGAGGCGCCAGGAAAACTAATAAAGAGAAATGGAAAATTATTTAAAAATTTTAGAGGTATGGGCTCAGTTGGTGCAATGAATAAAGGATCCGCAGATCGATATTTTCAATCAAAGCAAAAGGACTCATCTAAATATGTGCCAGAAGGAGTAGAAGGATTTGCGAAATATAAAGGTAAAGTTGATAATATAATCTTTAAATTAATTGGTGGATTAAGATCTTCTATGGGATACTTAGGATCAAGACAAATTAAATATCTAAGAGATAAACCAAAATTTGTTAAAATAACAAAAGCTGGTTTTTACGAAAGTATGGTCCATAATGTTGATATAGTTAAAAGTGATAATAAATATTAATGAGAAAAATCTTTAAAATAACCGTTCTTTTCTATTTTCTAATTAATATTTTTAATTTTTCTATAGGTAGTGAGAACTTTTTTAATAAAGGTCTAGAACTTTACAATAAAAAAAAATTTGAAGATGCTCGATTTATGTTTGAGAGAAGCATTGTATTTAATCCAAAGCACTCTAATTCATACTTATATTTAGCAAAAATTTACAATCAGGAAAAAAATCAAAAGAAAGAGGAAAAAAATTTAGAGGCGACTTTATTGATTGAACCAAATAATGAAGAAGCAATGTTAATGTTAATGAAAATAGCATTAGAAAAATCAAACTACTCTAAAGTAAAGAGTCTATCAGAAGACTTTGTCAAAGTTTGCAAAAATTTATGTGATGAAAATAAAAGTATCTTAGATTCTTTAGCAAACTTAGAACCAAAAAATGAGTCTTGATCAAAATTTGAATAAGATTTTAATTGTAGATTTTGGTTCACAATTTACACAATTAATAGCAAGAAGAGTTAGAGAATTAGGAATTTTTTCTGAGATAATAAGTCACAAAAAAATTAAGAGCAAAAATATCAATCATACAATCAAAGGTATTATTCTATCTGGTGGTCCTTTAAATGTTTATCAAATCAATAAATACTCTTTCGATAAAAAGATAATTCAAAAAGGCGTTCCGGTTTTGGGTATTTGTTTCGGTCATCAAATGATATCTAAATTAAATGGTGGAAAAGTAAAACAGTCTAAACATAGAGAGTTTGGTTTAGCTAATATTACAAAAAAAAATAATAGTCTTTTAATTAAAAATTTATTTAAGAAAAAAAAGTCAATTAAAGTTTGGATGAGTCATGCTGATCAAGTTTCAAAATTACCCAAAAATTTTAAGGTAATTGCCTCAAGCCAGAATTCTAAATTTGCAGTAGTTGAAAATAAATTTAAAAATTATTATGGAGTCCAATTTCATCCAGAGGTGACCCACACAGAAAATGGAAAAAAACTAATAAGTAATTTTATATTCTTAATATGTAAAATGAGAAAAAATTGGTCTTCTAAAGATCAAAAAATAAAATTGATAAAAGATGCAAGACAAATGGTAGGAAATAATAAAGTCATTTGTGCTTTATCAGGGGGAGTAGATAGTAGTGTAGTTGCGCAACTATTAAATAAAGCCATTGGTAAAAATTTACACTGTATTTTTGTTAACACTGGGCTTTTAAGAAAAGATGAGGAAAAACAAGTTGTTGCAACATTTAAAAAAAAATTAAAGATTAATCTTACATACGTGAATGCTGAGAGAGAGTTTTTAAGAAAATTATCAAATATTTCAGATCCTGAAAAGAAAAGAAAGATAATAGGAAATTTATTTATAAAAATATTTGAGCGTTATGCCCAAAAAATTAAAAATGTAAAATTTTTGGCTCAAGGAACTCTTTATCCTGACTTAATAGAAAGTAAATCAGTTACTGGTAGTCAAACATCGAAAATAAAATCTCACCATAATGTTGGAGGTCTACCCAAAAAAATGAAACTTAAATTAGTTGAGCCACTAAAATTTTTATTTAAAGACGAGGTTAGAAAACTAGGATTAGAACTAAACTTAAGCAAAGAAATTATTTCTCGTCATCCTTTTCCAGGACCTGGACTAGCAATACGAATGCCAGGAATAATAACTAAAGAAAAGATTAATATTTTAAAAGAAGCTGATCATTATTTTATTCAAGCTTTGAGAGATCACAATCTATATCATAAAATTTGGCAAGCTTATGCAGCTTTACTCCCAGTTAAAACAGTTGGCGTAATGGGTGATAATAGAACTTATGAGTATTTGTGTTTGCTTAGAGCAGTAACATCTGAAGATGGTATGACAGCAGATTTTTATGAATTTAAAAAATCATTTATACAAGAAATTTCAAATAAAATAGTGAATAGTATTAGAGGGATTAATAGAGTAGTTTACGATATAACTTCGAAACCACCGAGTACAATTGAATTAGAGTAAATGAATAAAAAGATTAAAAAAATTCTTAATAAAAAGAATAAATCAAAAATTATTTGTCTTACGGCATACTCTAAAAATGTTGCAACAATCCTTGATAAACATTGTGATTTAGTATTGGTTGGGGACTCATTAGGATCAGTTTTGTATAACTTCAAGTCCACTAAGCAAGTAACTTTAGAAACCATGATTAATCATTCTAAAAGCGTCAGACTTGGTATTAAGAAATCATTAATGGTTGTTGACATGCCTTATAATACATATCGAAATCCAAGCGAAGCTTTGAAGAATTCAAAATTAGTTATTAAAGAAACTAAATGTGATGCTGTTAAGTTAGAAGGGGGAAAAAAGATAATTCCTATCGTTAAAAGATTAATTAAAAATAAAATACCAGTTATGGGACATGTTGGAATATTACCTCAGACAGATAAAAAATTTACCTTCAAAGGAAAAAAACTAAAGGAAAGTGAAAGATTACTTAAAGACACTAAACTTTTAGAAAATGCTGGAGTTTTTTCTATTGTATTAGAATGTGTAGAAACAAAGTTATCAAAGAAAATTTCCAACCATATAAAGATTCCAACTATAGGAATTGGTTCTTCAGTCAATTGTGATGGTCAAGTTTTAGTAATTGATGATTTAACAGGATTAAGTCAAAGTAAATTAAAATTTGTTAAAAAATTTGTTGATATAACAAAGTTGATCGAAAACGGTGTGAAAAAATTTAAATCTGAAGTATTAAAAAAACAATTTCCTAAAGCTAAACATTCTTTTTCAAAATGAAACTGAATAAAATAGAGCCAAAATTTATTAAAAAAAATAATCCAAGAATAGGTTTAATAACTTTAGCTAGCGATTTTAGAATTGAAAAAGATTTTAATGATATAATTTATGGCAAAGATATAGATTTGTATTCAAATAGAATAAATTGTTACAATCCTCTTACAAATGAAACCTTGAAAAAGATGGCAGATGATATTCCCGAAGTGACCAAAAATATTTTACCAGATCAAAAATTAGATTGTGTTGCTTATGGATGTACATCAGGAACTATTGCTGCAGGTTATCAATCAATCTATGAAAAAGTAAATTTAGCAAAACCTAATACAAAAGTAACAACACCTATTACTTCTGCTATAAATGCTCTTAAAACACTTAAGATAAATAAGGTTTCAATATTTACTCCATATACCAACGAGATTAATCAATCGGTCATTAATTATTTTAAGAATGAAAAAATAGAAATTTCTGAATTATCTTATTTTGATATAGCTTCTGATTTAGATATAGGCAAAGTTGATCCACAACATTTATTTGATGTCTTAGTTAAACAAGACTTGTCAAATAGTGATGCGTTGTTTGTATCTTGCACAGCACTCCCAGTATTATCAATTATAAATGACATCGAAAAAAAACTAGGTAAGGTAATATTATCAAGTAATCAAACCTTAATTTGGGACACGCTTAAACAAATTGATAATCAAAATAAGGTTGATGGTTATGGGGTGTTGTTTAATAATTAGTTGATGAATTTTTCAATTGAAGAGTACAAATCTAGACTAAAAAAAGTTCAAAATTCAATGCAAGATAAAGGTATTGAAATTTTGATTTCACAAGACCCTTCAAATATGAATTATCTAACTGGCTATGATGCATGGTCTTTTTATTATGCACAATGTGTGATTGTTCATGCTAATGCTGATGAACCGATTTGTTTTGTTAGAGATCAAGATGCTGGTGGCGCTTATATAAAAACTTATTTGAAAGATGAAAATATTGTTAAGTATCATGAAAAATATATTCACACTTGGCCGTTACATCCTTACGATGCTTTAGTAGATTTAATAAAGGAAAAAAAATGGGATAAATTATCTATAGGCGTTGAAATGGATAGTCATTATTTTACCGCTTATTGTTATGAAAAAATAAAACAAGGATTACCTAATGCAAAATTGTTAGATAGCAAACGATTAGTAAATTGGGTTAGGCTTGTTAAGTCAGACGCTGAAATCAAATATATGAAAGCAGCTGCGCAGATCACTCAACTGGGTATGAAAAAAGCATTTGAGGCTATTAATCCAGGTGTAAGACAATGTGATGCTGTTTCAGAAATATGGTCAACTTTAGTTAAAGGAACCTTAGAATTTGGAGGGGATTATGCCTCAATAGTGCCAATGCTTCCAACTGGAAAAGGAACTTCTGCATCTCATTTAACTTGGTCTGAGGATAAGTTTGTTGAAGGAGAAGCCACAATTATAGAATTATCTGGCGTAAATAAAAAGTATCATTGTCCAATGGCCAGAACAGTTTTACTTGGAAAACCCGACCAAAAAAAAATTGATACAATGAAAAAAACTAACGAGGCACTTCAAGCGGGTATAGATAAAGTTAAAACAGGAAATACTGCTGATGATGTTGCGCAAGCTTTTTGGAAAATATTAGATAAATATAAAATTGAGAAAACTTCAAGAACTGGCTATTCAATCGGGATAGGTTATCCACCTGATTGGGGCGAACATACTTTAAATATTTCAAAAGGTGACAAAACATTATTACAGCCCAACGTTACTTTTCATATGATTGCAGTAATGCAATTTGGAAATTGGGGAGTTGAGGCATCAGAGGCTATTAGAGTAACTGATAAAGGTTCAGAATTATTTTGTAATTTCTCAAGAGAACTTCACGTTAAAAGCTAATTATTAAAGGTTGATATTTATTCTCACAAATGTTTTAAAGTTCTTTAAATTATGGCATCAAAAAAAGATTTCGTTAAATTTGATAAAGTCGATAAAAGCTACGATGGTAAAGTCTTAGTTGTTAAAGACCTTCAATTAGATATTGCTGAAGGAGAATTCATTACAATGTTGGGACCCTCTGGTTCTGGTAAAACTACTTGCTTAATGATGTTAGCAGGTTTTGAAACACCAACTAATGGTGAAATTTATTTAGATAGTAAAGCCATATCCAGTATACCTCCTCACAAAAGAGGAATTGGAATGGTGTTCCAAAATTATGCTTTATTCCCACACATGACTGTGTATGAAAATTTAGCTTTTCCATTAAGAGTTAGAAAAATTCCAAAAGATGAAGCTGATAAAAAAATTGATAAAGCATTATCAATGGTATCCCTTCAAGGTTTCGCTGCAAGGATGCCAGGTCAATTGTCAGGTGGACAACAACAAAGGGTAGCCGTTGCAAGATCATTAGTTTTTGATCCACAACTAGTTTTAATGGATGAACCTTTAGGAGCTTTAGACAAAAATTTAAGAGAAAGTATGCAATATGAGATTAAACATATTCATGAAAGTATTGGTGTTACAGTTGTTTATGTTACTCATGACCAAAGTGAAGCTTTGACAATGTCTAATCGTATTGCAGTGTTCAATGATGGTAAAGTTCAACAACTCTCAAGTCCCGACGAATTATACGAGAAACCTGTAAATTCATTTGTCGCCGAGTTTATTGGAGAGAATAATACTTTTGGTGGTGAAGTTTCAGATATTTCTGGAGGAAAGTGTAAAGTAAAATTAGCAAATGCAGAAATACTAGCTAATCCAATCTCAGTCAAAGGTAAAGGAGAGCGGACTACTGTTTCTTTAAGACCAGAACGAGCTTTGATTAATCCAAGTACAAAAATGGATAATCTTCATAAAGGAAAAATAGAAGAAGTAATTTATCATGGGGACCATACAAGAGTAAGAATAAATCTTTTAGGCAACCCAGAGTTTATTTTAAAAGTTCCAAATAGTTCATCTAACTTAGATATCAAACTTGGCAACGAGATTAATATCGGATGGAACAGTGATGACGCACGGGCACTTGACCCAAAATAGACATTCCACAATTATTGAATAAGTAGATAAAAAGGGTTGTTGACTCTCTCCCCTGAAGTTGTTTTAATTAGTTTTTTAAACGTTTAAACGGAGGAAAAATGAAAAAACTAAGTAAAATATTACTAGCTATTTCTTTTGTACTTTCACTAACTACTTCAGCATTCGCAACAACAGTAACTGCAGTGTCTTGGGGTGGGGCTTATACTGAGTCTCAAAAGTTAGGATATGGTGATCCGACTGCTAAAAAACTAGGCATTAACATTGCTTGGGTTGATTATTCAGGTGGTTTATCAGAAATTAAAGCACAAAAAGAAGCTGGAAAGATCACGTGGGATATAATCGACGTGTTCGCAATGGATACTATCACTGGATGTGATGAAGGATTATTTGTTGAATTTGATTTTGACAAAGACTTCCCACCAGCTCCAGATGGAACTCCAGCAAGTAAAGATTTCTTTACTGCGATGCCAAGTAAATGTGCTGTAGGAAATATTTTATATTCTTGGAACTACGCTTATAACACTGAAAACGTTAAAGGTACTCCAAAGACTATCAAAGATTTCTTTAACACAAAGAAATTCCCTGGAAAAAGAGCTATCTACAAAAGCGCTCTAACTAATTTAGAGATCGCTTTAGCTGCAGATGGTATTAAGCCAGGTAAAGGCGGAGCAAAAATCTACAAAGCTTTAGAAACAGAAAAAGGTGTTGAAAGAGCGATGAACAAGATCAAAGAATTATGTACAGATCCACAAGGTGGATGTGTATTTTGGTCTGCAGGTGCTCAACCACCAGAACTGTTAGTATCAGGTGAAGTAGTAATGGCTACTGGTTGGAATGGTAGATTCTTCAATGCTGAAATTGGAGAAGGTGCACCAATCAAACAAGTTTGGGATGGCCAAGGTCTTGACTACGAATATTTCGTGCAAGTTAAAGGTGGACCAAACGATGCTAATGGTATGGCTAAAAAAGCTTTAGCTATGATGACTAGTTCTGAAATGTTAGCAGGAAGTGCTAAATACATTGCATATGCTCCTTGGAGAAAATCTTCAATTAGTATTATGGAAAAAGGTGAGCCTTGGTATAAAGATGGTAAGACTAACATGGTACCACAAATGCCAACTGCACCAGCTAACACTAAAAACTACTTCCTAGTAGATCCAATTTTCTGGGCTGATAACGGAACAGAGCTTGGTGAAAAATGGGAAGCTATGAAAGCTGGTCTATAATTTAAGTTTTAAAGAACTAAATTATATATTATAATTTAAGGGCGGTTATTTATAACCGCCCTTTTTATTTATGAGCTCAGAAATAAAACAGATTCTAACTACAGATGGGATACCTTTAGAGGTAAGTCTTAAAAAAGCTGAGAGAAAAAATAAGATCAAAGCTTTCTTGCTTGTTGCCCCTTTATTATTGTTCTTAATTATTACCTATGTTTTTCCAATAGGTGACATGTTGTTCAGAAGTATCGACGATAAAATGGTAACACAAATGCTTCCAAAAACTTTTAAAGCAATGGAAAATTGGGACGGACAAGAGTTGCCAGATGAGGAAGTTTTCGCAGCTTTTCATGAGGACTTTATAAAACTTGTTGAAGATAAACGAGAAGGTAAACTATCTACTCAATTAAATTACACAAAGAACGGCTTTAAAAGCATTATCAAAAAATTAAGAAGAGCATCTAAAAAATTTGAAGAGGGAAATTATAAAGAACAAATAATGGCAGTACACAAAAGATGGGCTGATGTTGAGTACTGGAGAGCAATTCAAAGAAGAGCCCCTGAATTTACAGGTCAAAAATATCTAAAAGGAATGGATATGTATGTAAATGAGGAAGGGAAAATAGTAAGTGTTGAAGAAGATAGGAGAATTCACAGAGTATTATGGTTAAGAACTCTGGAAATTGCATTCTTTGTGACGGTCTTTTGTTTTTTGATGGCCTATCCAATAGCTCATTTGTTAGCTACTCTGCCAATGAAATATAGTAATTTATTAATGATCTGCGTGCTGCTCCCGTTTTGGACTTCATTACTCGTAAGAACTGCCAGTTGGATGATTTTGTTGCAACAACAAGGTATCGTAAATGATTTCTTTGTTGGAATAGGATTGGTAGCAGATGATAATAGGCCTGAGATGATGTACAACAAAACAGGAAGTTATGTAGCAATGACACAAATCTTGCTACCCTTCATGGTACTCCCATTATACAGTGTAATGAAAACTATCTCACCAAGCTTAATGAGAGCTGGAAAATCATTAGGTGGAACACCATTTGTAGCATTTTGGAAAGTTTACTTCCCACTAACAATACCCGGAATAGGTGCAGGATGTTTATTAGTATTTATTTTAGCGATAGGATATTACATAACACCAGCCTTAGTTGGTGGTGCATCTGGAACTTTAATTAGTAACCAGATTGCCTTTCACATGAAAAGCACCCTTGACTGGAGTTTCGCATCTGCAATGGGATTAATGTTGTTAAGTGGAGTGTTGGTGATTTATTGGCTTTATAACAAAATAGTAGGAATAGATAATATCAAATTAGGATAATTAATATGGCTTTACCAAAATATACAGAACCACATTATAGAATTTGGCATTATATCTATTTAACAATTTGTGGTGCAGTTTTCTTTTTTCTTATTGCTCCTTTATTTGTAATCTTTCCATTATCTTTCAACGCAGAAGAATTTTTAAGTTTCTCTGATGGGATGAAAAGCCTTGACCCTGATGCCTTTTCTTTAAGATGGTATAAAGATATGATCTATGGGACTAAAAATCCTTGGGGATTAGCTGCGAAGAATAGTTTCATAATTGCAATTTTTGCAACAATAGGTTCAGTAATACTAGGAACAGTTGCTGCCTTAGGTTTGAGCAGCAGGCACATGCCTTACAAAGGTCTGATAATGGCTGTTTTAATTTCTCCAATGATTGTACCTTTAATTATTTCAGGTGTTGCAATATTTTTTTTCATGGCAAAAGCTGGTTTAGCAGCTACACACACAGGTATTGTTCTTGCTCATATAATTTTAGGAACACCTTTTGTTGTTATCACGGTTACTGCTACACTCTCAGGATTTGACCACAGTGTAACTAGAGCTGCCGCAAGTTTAGGTAGTGATCCTGTAAATACTTTTATGAAAATTACGTTGCCACTAATATTACCAGGAGTTATTTCAGGTGGATTATTTGCTTTTGTAACTTCCTTTGATGAAGTTGTTGTTGTTTTATTTTTAGCAGGATTAGAAAATACAACTATTCCTATTCAAATGTGGACAGGTTTAAGAGAACAATTAAGTCCGACAATTCTAGCTGTTGCGACTTGTTTAATTATACTATCAACATTAATATTGGTAACCGCTGAGCTTTTGAGAAGACGATCAGAGAGGCTTAGAGGAATTAATCGATAGTAAAATAATCAAATGAAAATTAAGAATGTAGTAGTTATTGGATCAGGTACAATGGGTAGTGGTATAGCTGCACATCTCTGTAATGCTAATATCCCTGTCACACTTTTAGATTTAAAAACTGAAATAAGTCAAAATGCTAGAGAACGAATACATAAATCAAGACCACCTTTATTAATTGACAAGACAAAAATTAATAATATTAAAGTTGGAAATATATTTGACGACTTTGATGTGGTTAAAGATGCTGATTGGATTGTTGAGGCAGTAGTTGAGAGAATTGATATAAAACATCAAATTTATGATAAAATTTTTAAGAGCAGGAAAGATGGAGCAATAGTTTCATCAAACACTTCTTCAATCCCAATTAAAGTTTTATCTCAAAATTTAAGTAAAGATCAAAAAAAAGATTTTTGTATTACCCATTTTTTTAATCCAGTTAGATACATGGGTCTTCTAGAAATAGTTAAGAATGAAGACAATGATTTAAATACGATAAATCAATTAAAAGAATTTTGTGAAGTTGAATTAGGTAAAGGAGCAATTGTTTGTAATGATACTCCAGGTTTTCTAGGAAATAGGGTAGGTGTGTATGCAATGCAAATTGCAATGACTGAAGCATTTAAAATGAAACTTTCTGTTGAGGAAGCAGATGCAATCTTTGGTAGACCTATGGGTATACCTAAAACAGGAGTTTTTGGATTATATGATTTGATTGGGATAGATTTAATGGCAGATGTTTTAAAAAGTTTTATCAAAGAACTTCCTGAGTCTGATGAGTTCCACGAAGTTGCCAAAGAAATTCCTTTAGTAAAGAAATTAATTGAAACTGGATATACAGGGAGAAAAGGTAAAGGCGGCTTTTATAGAATGAAGAAGACCGATAGTGGAAAAATTATGGAAGCCATCAATCTTGAAACTGGCGAGTATTCAACAAGTCAAAAAATAGACATTAAGTCTGACAAAGTAGATTTAAAGGCTCTAATTAATAGAAATGATAAGTATGGAGACTATGCTTGGTCAGTACTATCCAAGATAATAAAATATGCTTCATCTCTAGTTCCTGGGATTACCAAAGAATTTAATGACATAGACGAGGCAATGAGACTTGGATTTAACTGGGCGAAAGGACCTTTTGAGATGTTAGAGGAAATTGGTGTTAAAAATTTCTTCGATAAAGTTGATGAATATAAAGGCAATGACTTTTTAGAAAATTTATCTAATTCTAAAGATGAAAATTTTTATGGTGAAAGGCAAAAATATACATCAATTGAAACTTTAGGTAAGATCAAGAAAACCGCCTCAAGTGTTGATGGCAACAGTTCAGCTTCAATTTATAGATTTAATGATTTTAATATTGTTGAGTTTACGACTAAAGCTAATGCGCTCGATTATGACTCAATGGATGCTCTTAAGAAAGCAACTGATAAACCATTAATAATAATTAATGAAAGTATGCAATTTTCTGCTGGTGTTAACTTGACTTATACAATGGAATTTGCAAATAAAAATGATTTTAAATCGATAGAAAAATTTATTAAATATTTTCAAGAAACTTGCAAACATCTTAAGTACTCTAAGTACCCAGTTATATCTGCTCCATCAGGATTAACGTTGGGAGGAGGTTTTGAAGTTTTAGTACAAAGTAATTTTGTAGCCTCACATACAAATATTGTAATCGGATTAGTAGAAACTATTGTTGGATTAATTCCAGCTGGAGGTGGATGTAAAGAAATGCTGGCTAGATGGATAAATACTGAAGAGGCTAAGAAAGATCCAAAATATGCACCTTTAAAAGTATTTGATATAATTGGCTATGGTAGAACAGCTACGTCTCCAGTTGAGGCAGAGCCTTTGAAATATTTATTGCCTGAAAATAAAAGAATTATGAATAGAAATAGTTTGCTTGAAGTATCGAAAAAAATCTTAAATGAAAACAAGGATTTTAAAGCACCAAATGAGCTTAGATTTAATTTACCTGGTAAAGCAGTTATTGATGATATGAACAAAATTTTAGAAAAACTTTACAATGATAAAGTTATATTGGATCATGGTTTGACTGTAGCAAAAGAATTAGCTCACGTTTTAAGTGGTGGTGAAACTACCAAAGATAAAACTCTTACAGAGGATGATTTGTTTAAATTGGAACTTGATGCTTTTATGAGATTAATCGAAACTAAACAAACTCAAGATAGAATTAAACATACTCTTGCTACTGGAAAACCTTTGGTTAATTAAATAATCTAAGAGTATTTATAAAGTCAGGCCTTAAAACATATTCAGATTTATTTAAATGTTTAATTTTTTCTAAAGCTTCTAAGCCAAATATTACTTTTCCAATGGGTGTGTATTCTCCTTCATACAAAGGTTCATCCTGAAGAATTATAAAAAACTGACTATCTTCAGTATCATATTTTAAAGAACGAGCTAATCCTACACTTCCTTTGGTATAGTTAAAATCCTTATCAACTTCAGATTTTATTGTACCTAAACCAGATTTTCCACTTCCAATTTTTCCATAATCAATGTTTCCTTTTTTTCCAAATTCTACATCACCAGCTTGTACAAGTTTATCTTTAATGACCCTATGAAATGCTACATCATCATAGGCATTAGATTTAATCAATGTTTTAAATCTCTCTACTCCGTTTGGAGATATTTCTGGATATAATTCTATAATTACATTTCCACACTCAACGTTTAGAATTGCTATGTTATTTGGATTTTCAAAATTAATTTTATTTGGGTCATAATTCTTAACAAATAAACATTTATCTTTTAGCAAAACAAAAGAGGTAATTGAAAATAAACCTAAAATTACAACAAATATAAATATTATTTTTTCAGATTTTGAAGCTTTTATCTTTTCAATCATAAAATAAAATTTTCATCTATTTTTAGGAGTCCTTTTTTGATGAATTCAATCTTTTTTTGTAGAATAGGATCAACCGTTGCAGGTAAATTTCCATACATTAAATGAGAAAATACCTCAGCCATATCCTCAGATGCGGTGGATCGTGAGTATTCAGTGATAAAACCAGCTGTTTTAGAATATGTTTCTAACCCTATTTTTTTAGTGCATGTTGAACATTTTGCATAATTAAACTCTTTAGGATTAAAACTAGACCAAATTTTTTGGTTAAATATATCTTTGAAACTATCATTAATTATGTGGAACACTTCGTGATGTAACACTCTTTCAAAATATCTATCATTAAATTTAATATCTACAATTAAAGTTTTCATTACATTATCAGGTATCCCAGCAGTATTGATACCTGAGATCGATAAGTTCTCACACATAACAATGTATTTTAAATTTATTTTTTTTAAAAAGTTCTGAGAGTATCTATTAAGATTTTTTTCAATAATCTTATATTTTTTATCTAGGTCTTGTTTTGATGATTTGAAACAATTGATATTATTGTCAACACCTATTGTAAATGCTTGTTTAGCATTCAAGTATCTTAATTTGTTTTCAGTTTTAAGATTATAAATCTCCAGATTTGGAATTTTTATTAATTCGTAAATTGTATCTGCTTGGCTTGAGGAAATTAAAAATAAATACAATAAAATGAGCTTTAATAATTTCATAATTAGTATTATTGAAGATATTCCAATTTGTTAGAATGTGATAGAGTTTTTGTGATGAAAAAAAAAAGAAGCAAAGAACCCATTCAACCAGTAAGTGGTACAAAGGTTCCAAGATTTGCTGGCCCATCAACTTTTGCTAGACTACCAGAACTAAGAGATGTTGAGCACTGTGATGTTGTAATTGTAGGGATACCATTCGATGCAGGCACAAGTTACAGGCCTGGGGCAAGATTTGGTCCTCAAAGTATTAGACAAGCTTCAAGACATTTAAGAACAAATTATCATCCAAATTATGATGTTGAGCCTTTTAAAGTTCAACAAGTTGCTGATGCTGGTGATATTACTTGTAATCCATTTAATATAGATGAAGCAATCAAGCAAATAGAGGAAGGAGCATTGGATCTTCTTAAAAAAACTGGTGGTATAATTAGTTTAGGTGGAGACCATACAATTGCGTTTCCTTTATTAAAAGCAGTAAATAAAATTAATAATGGTCCAGTTGCATTAGTTCATTTCGATGCTCATCTTGATACTTGGGACACTTATTTTGGTGCGCCTTATACACATGGAACACCTTTTAGAAGAGCACGTGAAGAAAATTTATTCATGGATGATGCTTCAATGCATGTTGGTATTAGAGGTCCATTGTACAGCAGAGAAGATCTTAAAAATGATGAAAGTTTTGGATTTAAGATAATTCATTGTGATGAGTTTCAAACTGAAGGTACTGATAAAATTGCTGAAAGAATAAAAAAAAGAGTAGGAGATAATCCATTATATTTATCTATTGATATTGATGTTTTAGATCCTGCTTTTGCACCTGGCACTGGTACACCAGAAATAGCCGGCATGACAACTAGAGAAATGGTTAATGTTATTAGAGGATTGTCTGGTATGAATTTAATCTCTGCAGATGTTGTTGAAGTATCACCTGCTTATGATCATGCTGAGGTAACATCACTTGCAGCTGCTACTATAGTTTATGAGTTAACAAATCTATTTGCAAAAAAATAAAGAAAGGTTAGGAATCTCCAATGGAAAATAAAAAAAATTTTTATATCAACGGCAAATGGGTAACACCAAAAAGTAAAGAGGAAATCAAAGTAATTGATCCTGCAACTGAAGAAAATTGTGCTGTTATAACACTGGGCAACAAAGACGATGTAAATGATGCTGTAAATGCTGCCAAAAAAGCTTACAGTTCTTGGGCGTTTTCATCAAAAGAAGAGAGAATAAAATTATTAGAAAAACTTTACGAAAACTATAAGAAAAGATGGGCTGACATTGCAAGTGCGATTACGATAGAGATGGGAGCACCAAAAGATTTTGCAACAAAACTCCAAGCGGGTACAGGTGCTGCACATTTAAAATCATTTATAAGATATTTGAAAAATTTTGAATTTGAAAAACCATTAGGTGAACATGCGCCTAACCAAAGACTTATTTATGAACCTAAAGGCGTATGTGCATTAATCACACCATGGAATTGGCCAATGAACCAGGTTTGTTTAAAGGTGATGCCTGCAATTGCATCTGGCTGCACTATGGTTTTAAAACCATCTGAACTAGCTCCATTATCATCAATGATATTAGCTGAGCTTATTGATGAGACTAAAATTCCAGCAGGTGTGTTTAATTTAGTTAATGGTGATGGAGCAACAACTGGCGATGCATTAACAAGTCATCCTGACGTTAATATGATTTCATTTACTGGATCAACTAGAGCAGGAGCATTAATTTCTCAAAATGCTGCTAAAGATTTTAAAAGAGTTAGTTTAGAACTTGGCGGCAAAGGTGCAAATATAATATTTAAAGATGCTGATCCAGATGCAATAGAAAGAGGTGCTTTGAGATGTTTTAGAAATTCAGGCCAATCATGTAATGCACCAACAAGAATGCTAGTTGAAAAATCGATGTATAATGATGCTGTGGAAAGATTAAAGAAGTACACAGAAAATTTTGAGGTGGGTGATCCAAAAAAAGAGGGAGAGCATATAGGCCCAGTTATTTCTGAAACTCAATACAACAAGATACAAACTTTGATTAAGAAGGGTATTGATGAGGGGGCTAAATTAGTAGCTGGAGGCCCAGGTAAACCAGATGGATTAGAAAAAGGTTATTTTGTAAAGCCTACTGTATTTGCTGACGTTAATAACAAAATGGAAATAGCAAGAACAGAAATATTTGGCCCAGTTTTATCTGTGATGCCTTTTGAAACAGAGGAAGAAGCTATTGAAATTGCAAACGATACTCCCTATGGGTTAACAAATTATATTCAAACCAAAGATAAAGAAAAAGTTAAGAGAGTTGCTCGAAAACTTAGATCAGGAATGGTAGATGTTAATGGTGCTGGTATAGCTGTTGATGCGCCTTTTGGCGGATTTAAACATTCGGGGATTGGTAGAGAGGCTGGTGAACATGGTCTAGAAGAGTTTCTAGAGGTTAAATCTGTAGGTGGGTGGATTTAATTAAGAGTAGATTTTTTCTTAATTCCTTCAAGAAATTTTAAACATTTTTTAAGTTCATTAAGTTCAATGAACTCATCAACTTTGTGAGCTTGTTCAATAGAACCTGGGCCACAAACAACTGTGCTGATACCAATTTCTTGAAACAATCCAGCTTCAGTTCCAAAGGAAACAACTTCTCTAGAATTATCACCGGTTAAACTTGAGACTAATTCACATGCTTCTGAATTATCTATACGATCGAAACCTGTGACTTCACCTATTATTTCCTTAGTTATTTTTGAATTGGGAAAAACTTTTTTCATCTCTGGTAATAAAACTTCATTTGCATATTTATCTATTTTTTGATTTAGAAAGACACCATCTTCTTTAATGACCGGTCTTGTTTCCCATTCTACCCGACATTTGTCAGCTATTACATTGTGAGCTATACCTCCAAATATTCCTCCTACTTGTAATGTTGAAAAAGGAGGATCAAAGATAGAGTCCTTTGGAGCTCTTTTTTTTAATTCTTCCCTAAGCTCGATTAACTTATTTGCATATTTTGATGCGAATTCAACTGCACTAACACCTTTGTGGGGCATCGAGCTATGTCCAGCTAATCCCTCAAAATAAGTAGTATATTCATAACAACCTTTATGTGCATCTATGATTTTCATTTTTGTAGGTTCACCTACAATACAAATTCCATCTTGAATTTTTCTTTTTTTAAGTTCTTTAATTAATATTGGAGCACCCAAGCATGCTGTTTCCTCATCAAATGTAAAAGAAAAATGAATATCTCTATTTAAATCAACTTTAGAAAAAACTGGAGCAAACGCTAAAGTACATGCAATAAAGCCTTTCATGTCACAGGAACCTCTTCCATAAAGTTTATCTCCCTTAATTGTTGCTTTGAAAGGATCTGTACTCCAGCTCTTTGAAACAGGGACTGTATCAGTATGACCAGATAAAATTATTGGTTTAACTCCATTTGATTTTTTTGCTTTTATTGTTGCAAAAAGATTTACTCTTTTTTTTTCATCATCATATGTTTTGAATGAGGTTGCACCCAAGTCATTGAGATATTTTTCACAATAATTAATTAAATCATTGTTATCTTCTCCTGAAATAGTTTTAAATCCAATTAAATCAGATAAAATTTTAATAGAATTCTCGTATAATTTATCTAAATTTACTTCTGTACTCATTAGTAATAATTAATATAAATATCTCATTTATGAAAGAACAAATTACTTACGACATATTTGAGAAAATAGACATTAGACTTGGGACAGTACTTTCAGTCAAAAAAAATGAAAAAGCTAGAAAACCATCTTTAGTTGTTGAAGTTGATTTTGGAAAAGAAATAGGTGTTAAAACATCTTCTGCCCAAATTACTCATTTTTATAATGAGGAAAATTTAGTTGGAAAACAAGTGATTGGTGTTTGTAATTTTCCAGAAAAAAATATTGCAGGTGTGAAATCTCAATTTCTACTTTTAGGCTCGATAGACTCTGAAGGAAAGGTAACATTAGTACATCCCTCACAAAAAGCAGAGAATGGTTTACCTATAGCATAAGTATGCATCCTGAATTTTTATCTATGGCACTATTCTGGATTGTAGCTGCTTATACACCAGGACCAAATAACGTGGTCGCATCTTACTCTGGTTTTAATTTTGGTATAAGAAAAACAATCCCTCATATTTTTGGAGTTACATTTGGATTTACTTCAGTGGTATTTGCTTTGACAATTGGTTTAGTTAATGTTTTTAAACTATTTCCGATTATTCAAACTATTTTGAAATATATGGGAAGTTTATTTTTAGTTTACCTAGCTTATAAGATTAGTTTCTCAAAACCATCTAATGAGGACAAAAACGAAAATCCAATTTCTTTTTTAGATACTTTTATTTTTCAATTTTTGAATCCAAAAGGTGTTTTGATTGGAATTATCATAGTTTCCACTTATGTTGAATATGGAGAAAATTATCTTAATTATGCGACTCAAGTTGTTTTATTTGCCTTTATAGTATCTTTATCAAGCATTACCTTTTGGACATTTGTTGGTAAATATCTTAGAAAATTTGCGACAAATGAGAAATTTATTAAATACTTTAATTATGTTATGTCAGTGCTTCTTCTTTTGAGCATAATTACATTTTATATATAAGATATGAAACCAGGAAATAAAAATTCTTACAAATCATTATCTGACCTAGAGGTTAACGGTAAAAATTATAAATATTATTCATTAAAAAAAGCTGAATTGAATGGTTTAAAGGGTATTTCAAAATTACCAAAGTCATTGAAAGTTTTATTGGAAAATTTACTTAGGTATGAGGACGATTTATCAGTTAATAAAAAACAAATAGAAGCTGTAAAAAACTGGCTTGATACTAAAAAATCAAAAACTGAAATAGCTTATAGACCGGCCAGGGTTTTACTCCAAGATTATACAGGGATACCAGCAGTAGCTGATTTAGCTGCTATGAGAGAAGCTGTAAAAGAAAAAAATAAAGATCCAAATACAATTAATCCACTATCTGCTGTCGATTTAGTTATTGATCACTCTGTTCAAGTTGATCAATCAGCTAAAAAAGATTCATTTGAAAAGAATGTAGATATAGAATTTAAAAGAAATGGCGAAAGATATTCCTTTTTAAAATGGGGTCAAAGCGCTTTTAACAATTTTAGAATTGTTCCTCCAGGAACTGGTATCTGTCACCAGGTTAATTTAGAGTATTTATCAAAAGTAGTTTGGTCAGAGGAATACAAAGGAGAAAAATATTTATTCCCTGATACTCTTGTTGGAACAGACAGTCATACAACCATGGTCAATGGTTTATCGGTTTTAGGATGGGGTGTTGGTGGAATTGAAGCTGAGGCAGGTATGTTGGGACAACCTATTTCAATGTTAATCCCTGAAGTCATTGGATTTGAAATAACAAAAAAAATGCCAGAAGGCACAACCGCTACTGACTTAGTTTTAACGGTTGTTAAAATGCTTAGAGACAAAGGAGTAGTTGGGAAATTTGTTGAATTCTATGGTGAGGGATTAAAAAATTTAACTTTAGCAGATAGAGCAACAATTGCTAATATGGCCCCTGAGTATGGAGCTACATGCGGATTCTTTCCAATAGATGAAGAAACTCTAAAATATTTAGAATTTTCTGGAAGAGATAAAGAAACAGTCGCGATTGTTGAAAAATATGCAAAGGAACAAGGTTTGTGGGCAAGCGATGAAATTGAATTCACTGATAAAATCTCTTTAGATATGTCCACTGTAGTTCCAACAATTTCTGGCCCTAAAAGACCACAAGATAAAGTTCTTTTAACTGATGCATCAAGCAATTTTAAAAAAGTTTTTAAAGAAGCTACAGATAAAAATGATTATAAAATTTCTAAGGTAAAAGATACGGATTATGAAATTAAAGATGGTTCAATACTAATTGCAGCAATTACATCATGTACGAACACTTCTAATCCAAACGTTCTAATTGGAGCTGGACTACTTGCAAAAAAAGCTGTTGAATTAGGATTGAATGTTAAACCATGGGTTAAAACATCTTTAGCTCCTGGGTCTCAAGTAGTAACTGATTATTTAGAAAAGGCAGGTCTAAATACATATTTAGATCAATTAGGATTCAACTTGGTTGGCTATGGATGTACAACTTGTATCGGAAATTCAGGACCTTTAGCAGAAAATATAGTTGATGCTATTCAAAAAGAAAATTTGTATGCGGTCTCTGTTTTATCAGGTAATAGAAACTTTGAAGGTAGAATTTCACCTCATATTAAAGCAAATTATCTAGCCTCTCCACCTCTTGTTGTAGCTTATGCCCTTGCTGGTCATATGGAATTCGATTTAATCAAAGACTCATTTGGAAAAGGCAAAAATGGTAAAGATATTTTTTTAAAAGATATCTGGCCTTCAAACAAAGAAATAGAGGATACACTGAAGATTTCTCTTAATGCAGATATGTTTGTTAAAAGATATTCAAATGTTTCCGAGGGACCAAAACAATGGCAAGAAATCAAAACAGAGAAGAGTAGTATTTATAATTGGGATGAAAATTCTACTTACGTAAAAAAACCTCCTTTTTTTGAAAATCTTAGTGACGACCCAGAAGGTTTTAAAGAGATTAAAAATGCTAGACCATTATTGATATTAGGAGACATGGTTACTACAGATCATATTTCTCCCGCTGGTAACATTCAAAAAGATAGCCCAACAGGTGAATATTTTATGAATTATCAAATTCTTCCAAAGGACTATAACTCATATGGCTCAAGACGTGGAAATCATGAGGTAATGATGAGGGGTACATTTGCAAACATAAGAATCAAAAATGAAATGGCTCCTGGAACTGAAGGTGGCTTTACAAAATTATACCCTGAGGAAAAAGTTATGTCAGTTTATGATGCAGTAGTAGAGTATAAAAAAAGAGGGACCGATTTAGTTGTAATCGGTGGTAAAGAATATGGCACAGGCTCCTCTCGTGATTGGGCTGCAAAAGGGACAAAATTACTAGGAGTTAAGGTAGTAATTACAGAGAGTTTTGAAAGAATACATAGATCTAATTTAATCGGGATGGGAATATTGCCATTGCAATTTACAGAAAATATGAACAGAAAAAATCTGAATTTATTAGGTTCTGAATTAATTAGTGTGGTAGATATTGAAAAGGGAATTAATCCATCTGATAAAGTAAAAGTTGAGATTAAATATGCATCGGGAGACGTAAAAATAATAGATACCCTATGCAGAATTGATACTAAAAATGAATTGGAATACTATAAAAATGGTGGAATACTTCAATATGTTTTAAGAAATATGATTTAGATATGGACGAAGATATATCAATAATAAATACAAACACGAGAAATGAAAAAATAAAAAATTTTTTTATCCACAATAAAAAAAAAATAATTTCAGGCTTAAGTTTTATCGTTATATTTTTAATTAGTTATTTTGCTTTTGGTGAATATCAGGATAGAAAAAAAATCAAGATTTCAGACTCTTTTAATACAATAACTATAAATTATTCTGAAAGTAATAAGGAAAAAACAGCTAAGGATTTAATAAAAATAATTAATGAAAAAAATTCAACCTATTCACCATTATCTTTATATTTCATAATAGACAATAAATTAATTGATGAAAGAAAAACCATCAACGAATTATTTGATGTTATTATTGACAAAACCTCCTTGGATAAGGAGATAAAGAATTTGAATATTTATAAAAAAGCGCTTTATAATGCTGATGATAGCAATGAAAGTGACCTTTTAGATATTTTAAATCCTTTAATAAAGTCAGAAAGTGTATGGAAATCTCATGCATTATACCTGATGGCAGAATACTTTTACTCAAAAAATGAGTTACAAAAATCAAAAGAATTTTTTAATCAAATTGTAAATTTAGAAAATGCAAATCAAGAGATTAAACTAGAGTCGCAAAAAAGACTTAATAGAGATTTAAGTGAATAAAATTCTAAATTTTTTATTGATTGCTATATTATTATCAGGATGTTCTTTAAACAAAAATTCTAGTTTTTGGACCTCAGATACTCTCGAAGAGTTAGAGGAAAAAAAGTTTCAAAAAATTTTTACTGATGAAAAAGCTCTTAGTAAGGAATTAAATACCAATATAAGCTTAAATCTTGGTTCAAATTTAACAAAAACAATTTTATCAAATAATCTCAACAACAATGATGGTAGAGTAAATTTTGATGGATCATTAAAAAGGTCCTCTAAATATAAGTTTTCAAAAATAAAAAATTTTTATCAATTTGAACCAGAATTGTCATTTATTAAAAAAAATATCATTTTTTTTGACAATAAAGGAACGATTCTTAAATTTAATGAAAGTTCAAAACTAATATGGAAAAAAAATTATTATTCTAAATCTGAAAAAAAATTAAATCCAATTTTACAATTCGCAAATGATAATAGATTTCTAATTGTTGCAGACAATTTAGCAAAATATTATATGTTAAATCTTAATACTGGAGAATTAGTATGGTCTAAAAATAATTCTGCACCATTCAATTCGCAAATAAAAATTTATAAAGATAAATTTTTTATAATTGATTTTACAAATACATTAAGATGTTTTTCTATGAAAAATGGAAAAGAAATTTGGAATTTTCAGACAGAAACTTCTTTAATAAGATCTCAAAAAAAATTATCAATGGTAATAGTAAATGATATGATTTATTTCAATAACTCATTAGGAGATATTAGTGCTGTGAATATTAAAAATGGAGATTTGTTATGGCAATTACCCACTCAAAAAAGCACTATTTATGAGGCAGCATTTTCTCTTGAAACCTCAGACATAATAGCAGACGAAAGTAACCTATTTTTTTCAAATAATAATAATCAATTTTTTGCTATTGATTTAAAATCTGGGAGTTTTAATTGGGAAAATAAAGTAAATTCTAGTTTAAAACCAACTTTAGTTGAAAATTATTTACTATCAGTCTCCTTAGAGGGATATTTGATAATCATTGATAAAATTACAGGTAATATAATTAAAGTAACAGATATATTTGATAGATTTAATCCAAAAAAAAGAAATGAAATTTTGCCCACCGGATTTGTTGTAGGTTTTAAAAATATTTATCTATCAACAAATATTGGAAGATTGTTAGTTATTGATATTAAATCAGGAAAAACAATTTCAACATTAAAAGTTGATAATGATAAAATTTCACGACCATTTATTGTGGACAAAAATTTATATTTAATAAAGGATAATGCTATAATTAAATTAAATTAATGTTTTTAAAATTATTAGATAAGCTAGGTAGAAAAAAAATTGTTTTAGATAGAGGACCCTCGCACCAAAGATTTGATTTAGCAAAACCTTGGATGAATAGATATTATTTAATTTTCAGACATAGACCAAAATGGTTCCCATTTAATATACTTATTCATGAAATGTTAGCTGATGATCACGGCGAAGGAGTACATAATCATCTTTTCCCATATATTACGATTGTGATAAGAGGTGGTTATTGGGAAACAACTAAAGAAGGAAAATTTTGGAGAAAACCTGGCTATATTGGGTTTAGATCTGCTAATGCATATCATAGAGTAGATTTAGAGCCTGGGACTAAACCAATGACAATTTTTATTTCTGGTCCATTTGGTTTAAGGAAAGGTCCAAGATCAGAATATGGCATTGATTTTAAATCAAAAAAAAATTGATGTCCGCAAATCTTGAGGAAAAATTTAGATTATTTTGTAATTCAAAAAATTTAGAAATTAATCACAAACAAATAACGACAATTAAATTACTTCAAGATTTTTATAATAAAAATTTTCATTCTTCGATCTTCAATTTTTTTAAAAAAGAAAATTATAAAAAAGGTTTTTATCTTCATGGAGGTGTTGGTGTTGGAAAAACAATGATCTTAGATTTTTTTTATGATTTTATGCCTGAAAAAAAACTAAGACTTCACTTTAATGAGTTTATGTTAAATTTTCATGATTTTGTTCATGAAAACAAGAATAAGGGAGATGAGGATATTATTTATTTATTTGTTAAAGAATTAAAATCAAAGGCTATATTAGTATATTTTGATGAATTTCAAGTTACCAATATAGTAGATGCTATGATATTGGGTAAATTGTTTGATAAGATATTTAGTGAGAATATAAGAATAATTATCACCTCTAATATTCAAATTTCTGATTTATATAAGGATGGTCTCCAACGAGATCAGTTTAAACCTTTTATTGAGATCATGAAAAAAAAGACACTCGAACATGAACTTGTTATTGAGGATGATTATAGAAAATCAAAAGAAAACCAAAATGATAGATTTTTCTCCCCACTTAATCAAGAAAGTAATTTTAAAATCAACAAATTTTTTAGGATTATTACAAAGGATAAAAAAAAAACTACTCTCAGTCTTGATATTAAAGGGAGAGAATTTCTAATTAAAGAATTCTATGAGGGAGTTGTAAGATTAACATTTGATGAGTTATGTAACAAAAACTTGGGCGCCGAGGATTATCTCGAGATAGCTAAAGTCTCTAAATTCATGGTTATTGATAAAATACCAAAGTTTGATGACATAAACTCAAATCAACAACAGCGTTTCATAACTTTAATTGATATATTTTATGATAAGAAAATACCTATTGCCGTCACCGCTGAAAAAAATCTAGATGAATTAACGTCATCTAAATCATTAAAAGAACCATTTAATCGTACAATTAGCCGTCTTTATGAACTAACATCATCAAACTTTAATTTATGATACAAAAATTCAATAATTTTAAAATGAATACCAATGGGCAAAAATTGTATGAATTCACTGATGAAACAATCAATTGGATCAAGAAAAATAAATTTAAAAATGGTATACTTAATTTAAGTATTCAACACACCAGTGCCTCTTTAATAATTCAAGAAAATGCAGACCCTGATGTCCAAACTGACTTAATCAATTATTTTAATAAAATCGCACCAATGGATAATAAGTTATATGTTCATACAACTGAAGGTAAAGATGATATGCCTGCACACATAAAATCAAGTTTAACCAATAATCAAATTTCTCTTAGTGTTGAAAATGGAGAATTATTACTTGGAACTTGGCAGGGTATTTATTTATTTGAGCATAGATTAAACCCACAGACCAGAACTATAATTCATCATTTTTTAGGAGAAGTTTAATTTTTTTTCAAACTTTGAAAAGCTTTTAACGCAGAAGCTCTTGCCTCTTCATGTATCACTACTGGTTTTGGATAATCTTTTCCTATAATAGTGTTTATTGCTTGTTGATATTTCATCTCCATTTCCCAAGGTTTGTGAATAAATTTTTGAGGAACTTTGCTTAATTCTGGGATCCATTTTTTTACATATTTTCCCTCTTTATCAAACTTTTCACCTTGAAGAATAGGATTGAAAATCCTGAAGTATGGAGCTGCATCTGCTCCACAACCTGCAACCCATTGCCACTGAGCTACATTATTGGCTTTATTAAAATCAAGTAAACAATTTCTAAAATGTTTTTCACCTTCAGTCCAATTAATTCTTAAATGTTTTACTAGAAAAGAACCAACTACCATTCTTATTCTGTTATGCATCCAACCTGTTTCATATAATTCTCTCATACCAGCATCAACAATCGGATAACCAGTCATTCCTGATTTCCATGCTTTCAAAAATTTTTCATTTTTTACCCAAGGAAATTTATCAAATTCTTTTCTGTAATTTCCTTTTAAGAACTCAGGGAAATAATTAATTAAACTATGTGAGAACTCACGCCAACCTAGTTCATTGATATATTTTCTATAACCAATACCTTTAGATTTTATTTCGTTACATTTTTTCCAAATCGTGGTTACATGTATTTGTCCGTGTTTGATATAAGGAGATAACTTTGATGTGCCTTCTATAGAAGGAAAATCTCTAGCTGAACCGTAATCTTTAATCTTTTCATTAATCAAATTGCTCAGAACTTTTTTTGAATCATTTTCTGATACTTTCCAATAATTCTCAAATTTTTTATACCAATTTTTTTTTGGTAAAATACTTTTTGGTTCAACACAATTTTTGAAGAAAGATATTATTTTTGTTTTTTTCTTTACAATATAATTTTTACTTGGTGGTAAACCTAAATATTTTTGTTCAGCATTTCTCCAGAAAGGAGTGAATACTTTAAAGGGTGTTCCATCATTTTTGGTAACTTCCTGAAACTCATTTAAAATATTTCCTTTAAAATATTTAAATTCGACTTCATTTTTTAAGAAAACATCTCTAATTTTTTTTCCTTTTGCAATTACATCAGGTTCATAAATTTTATTCCAATATATTGAAACATCATCTTTTTTTTTAATTTTAGAAAATATATCTAATTCATCTCCCGCTAATATTTGAAGATTAATTTTGTATTTAGATAATTCTGATTTAAATATTTCTAAAGATTTAAATAGCCACCACTTTTGTGCTTCTCTTTTGTGATCAAAATCGGCTTTATTATAAATAAATAAAGCAATAACATTTTCATGATTTTGTGTGGCATATGAGAGAGCAGGATTGTGTTCGATTCTAAAGTCTTCCCTTATCCAAGCTATTGCATTTTTTGTCATATAAATATTATTTTCTCCCTTTAGATAGCAGCTGTTTGTAAAGTTTAACATCTGCATTTCCTTCGCATCCAATGACAAGAATGTTAGAGTACTCGTTTAAATTCAGTGATTTTCGTGCTTTAAAATTGTTAGCTAAACCTATAAGAGCAATAACTCCAGGGGTTGCACATTCACCCCCTATGATTGAAAATCTACTTAGTTTTCTATCTTTTAACAACGCGGTCGTTTTAGCAACATTATTGTCAGTAACAGATACACAATAGTTAGAAGTTTTTTTAAGTATTTGCCATGGGACAAGTGACATTTCATTACATGACATCCCACCCATAATACTTTCTTTTTTTATTCTTATTTTTTTCATTTTATTTGCTTTAACACTCTGAAGAACACAATCAGCTCTATCAGGTTCAACAACAATTATTCTTGGAATTCTTTTAAAATATTTTGCTACCCCAGCAACTACACCTGCTGCTAATCCTCCGACACCAGCTTGAACAAATATGTGAGTTATATAATGGTTTGTTTGTTTAGATATTTCTTTTATCATAATAGAATATCCAGCCATTGTAAGCTGGGGAACATATTTATAGTTTTTGGTAGAGACATCCTGAACTATTTGCCAATTATTTTTTTTTGAAAGTCTTTTACATTCCTCTAACGAATCTTCATAATTTCCTTTAACCCTTATTACCTCGGCGCCAAATTTCTCAATTTCACGAAGTCTTGTTTGGCTTACATATTGACTTACAAAAATTTTACACTTTAAATTTAATCTTTTTGCTCCCCAAGCAACAGACCTACCATGATTACCGGCTGTTGCTGATGAAATAACAATATTTTTTTTTCCTTTAGATATCTTCTCTACTGCGTATGCTCCCCCTAATGCTTTAAACGACTTTAAATGAAATCTTTTAGACTCATCCTTATAAAATATATTATTCAGTTTTAAATTTTTATTTAATTTATCAAGTGATAGTAGGGGAGTTGCTTTATAATTCTTCCAACTCGAAATTGATTTAAAAGCATTAGTGATTAAAGCAGAAGGAAGATGTTTTAAAACATAACTTCTTTTAAAATTATAACGATTATTTCTTAATAATTTTTTATATTTCCAGCTTTTAAGATTTTTTAAACTCTTCACTTTAACAATCTAGAGTGTTTTGTCTTTCCCATTTAGTTATAGGTTTTGATTTATCAAATCTTTCTATGTTGTTAAATTCTTTTATTTCTGTACTTCTAAGTTTTATATAGCTATTGATTACATCAGCACCAAAAGCATCATTCATTTCTTTATTTTGTTTTAATTGTTTTAACGATTGATCTAACTCATCAGGAAGTTTTGGCAGATTTGGATATTTTGAAAAATCTTCATACATATTACAATTAAGAGGCTTTCCAGGATCTATTTTGTTTTTAATACCATTAATTCCAGCTGCGAGAACACTTGCTTGCAGCAAATAAGGGTTAGCCGATCCATCCATTAATCTTAATTCAAACCTTCCTGGATCAGGAATTCTAATCATATGAGTTCTATTATTACCAGTGTAAGAGATACTACTTGGTGACCATGATGCACCTGACTTTGTTGGTGGTGCATTAATCCTTCTATAACTATTTATTGTAGGATTAAAAAAAGCAGATAAAGATGAAGCATGTTTTATTACTCCACCTAAAAAATTATAAGCCATTCTACTAAGACCTAAGTTATTAGACTTGTCCAAAAATTTATTTTTCTTTCCATCCCAAACCGAAATATGTGCATGACAACCATTTCCAGTTAAATTCTCAAATGGTTTGGGCATAAACGTAGCTCTTAAACCATGTTTTTCAGCAATAGTTTTTACCATGTATTTAAAAAACGTATGTCTGTCCGCTGTCTTTAAGCAATCTGAGTAATCCCAATTCATTTCAAATTGACCATTAGCGTCCTCGTGATCATTTTGATAAGGACCCCATCCCATTTCAATCATACAGTCGCAAATTTCTTTAATTAAATCGTACCTTCTCATTAGAGCAGATTGATCATAACAAGGTTTTGATTGAGTATCCCTTGTGTCAGCGATGGAATCTCCATCAGGAGATATTAAAAAATACTCACACTCTACGCCAGATTTCATAGTCAATCCTTGTTTTGAGAGTTTTTTAATTTGTTTCTTCAGCATTATTCTTGGAGAGGCATCTACAGGTTTTCCATTCATCCAAAGATCTGATGCAAGCCAACCAACTTCTTTGTTCCAGGGTAATTGAATTAAACTATCTGGATCTGGAATTCCAAACATGTCTGAGTCTGCAGGTGTCATATCTAACCAAGCAGCAAATCCTGCAAATCCTGCACCAGTTTCTTGCATTTCTTTTATTGCGTGTGCTGGCACAAGTTTTGATCTAAGCACTCCAAATAAATCAACAAAACTTATCAAAAAATATTTAATTTTTTTTTCCTTAGCAATTTTGAATAAATTTTTTGGCATAACTTAAGTTAACACAATTATTTTAAAAATGATAAAATTGTTTCCTTATAAAAAATTAGATTTACAACAATAATTATAATTACGGCTAATATTGCTCCATACTTTGCTTTTGGAAAAGCAACGCCCCTCATCTTAGTTGGTCTAAGTTCCTCGTTATCTTTGTTTTCTTCTGACATATGACAAAAAAAAGGGCGCCACAAAAGTTGTAGCGCCCAAATTTTTTAATTTAATTACCAATCAGTAATATTGCTTTTATGGTCATTTGGACCATGTCTTTTTCTTGCTAATCTTTCAAGCTCATCACTTTCAGATTTAGCAGTCAAAACATGCCAACCAATCCATATAATTATAGCAAGTATTACTAATATTCCTTCACTAGATCCAGCACCAGGATAAATAGCACCAGCAACTTCCTCTGCTGGTTTATTTAGGTGATCAATCCAATTTGTAACTGTCGCCATATTATTCCTCCTTTACCTGGTTGCTGAGGCAACTGCTTTTTCGTCAGATTTAGCAGTTTCCATCATTTCATAGTCTAGTCCAGCTATTTCAGCTTCACGCGGAATTCTTAATTTACCCATTCCGTGTAATACTTTTGCAATGATATAGCCTGGTATTAATCCCAGAACAAAGAACATAATTATTGCTCCTAAGAACATACCTAAAGGATTTATTGATGCATAGGTAGTTCCGTCCCACATAGCTCCAACACTGTAACCAGATGATGGATAACCATTTAAAACAAAACCACAAATTACAAGACCTATAAATCCTGCATAACCGTGTACTGCAACAGCACCTACTGCATCATCAATTTTGAACTTACGTTCAACGAAATAATGTAGTTTGTAAGAAATTACAACACCGATCATACCTATGATCATTGATTGAATTGGATGATATAAATCATTTCCAGCTGAAGCACATATAATACCCGCTAGTCCACTTGAGTAAGTCCAGAATGGATCACCTTTTGCAATCCAGTATCCAGCTAATAATCCTCCTGATAGTGACATCAAGAAGTTAAAAGTAATACCGCTAAGTGTAGTAGGCGTTACATAAATGTTTGTAGCTGTCCAATAAGATATACCTTCCATGCCGTACTCTGGTCCAAGATCAAATATTGGTATATTACATGCCGCATAGAATCCCCAGAAACCAGTATAAATTAGAAATAATCCAATTGTTACTAGCCAAGGATTTCTTGGTCCAATATTTCTTGGTTCACCACTTGATGAGAATTTTCCAATTCTTGGTCCTAAAACCATTAGAACACCTAAAGCAAATCCACCAGCTATAGCGTGAATTACTCCGGATGCATAGGCATCATGATATCCTAAAATTTTTAACATCCAACCATCAAAGTGCCATCCCCAAGCAGCATCAATTGTCCAGAATACTGAACCAATTGCTATTGCTAAAATACCAAAAGCAAAAGTAGTTATTCTTTCAATTATTGCTCCAGAGACGATTGAGGCAGCAGTCCAAGAAAATAATAAAAAGGCAGCCCAGAAAACACCATTAATGTGATCTCCAAGATTAACCGCCATTATATCACTTGTTGGTACTTGCCACATAGCACTAAACAATGTTTCATCAGTGATTAATGCTGTACTTTCATTCATTATTGAAGGTGCTATTCCCGGTCCTGTTGGGAAAGCCCAGTAAATCCACCAACCAAATAAAAACCAAGTTACTGTCACCAAAGGTATCAGCATCGTGTTTTTCATAAGAGTATGTTGATGGTGTTTGTATCGAGAAGCTCCAACTTCATACATACAGAAACCGACGTGAATTAAAAACATCAGCACCACTGTAATCCAGTAGTAAAATTCCGTAAATATAGTAGTAAGAGCACCTAACTGATCAGTCATATTCTCTCTCCATATTAGTTTTTAAAATCCTATAAAATTATGAAAGTTGTTACAAATGAAACAATCTAATAAAACCTAATATTGACAATAGATTTTAAAAAATAATCAACTTTAGATTGTGTAATTAAAATTTAAGGTATGCTTTTTTCAAATCAACAAGAGGATGTTTTGGTGACATCTGAAATTTTACCAAAAGTTCTCTTGCTATCATATCTCTGTCTTGTTGGTTATCTGGCAACTTAATTGATGATGGAATTGTAACCCAACCATTAGCATTTCTACAAAATACAGCTGGCCTTCCTTCCTCATAACCCATATGAACATCTTCTAACCAATTCAAATCATCCCAGCCCATTGCTTCTACATACTTCTTAAGGAATGGTGTCATTTTTTTGTAATCTGGCAGAAGATTAACGTCATATCTATAGCCAATAGATTGGCCAATCATCTTTTCTCTAGCAGTTTCTTTTTTCTTTCCTAGCTGTTGATCTTTAACGACTACTGATTTAGAAACTTTTCTTTTATTTTTTTTCTTGGCCATTTTTACATCTAGATTTTATGAAAGTTATCAACTCCAACAGTATAATTAGTACCTGCTAACGGAACTTTTGCTAAAGCTGATGCTTCAGAAGTAAGTGCTGCTAAATCCTCAGGTTCTAAAGAATGTATATTTGTTTTACCACAAGCTCTAGCTAATAACTGTGCCTCGAGAGTCATTGAATGTAAGTAATTATAAACTCTCAATGCTGCATCATCAGGATTTAATCTAGCTCTTAATTTTGGATCTTGTGTAGCAACTCCCACAGGGCATCTTCCAGTATGACAGTGATAACATTCACCTGCTTTTACTCCCATTTCTTTTTCAAAATTTGCCTCTGGGATATCTTTGTTACAGTTTAGTGCAATCATAGAACCAGTACCAATAGCTATTGCATCTGCACCTAAAGCTAATGCTTTTGCCATATCAGCACCATCTCTAACTCCACCAGCATAAATTAATGTAACTTTTCCTGTTTTTCCAACATCGTCCAAAGCTCTTCTTGCTTCTCTGATAGCCGCAATACCAGGGATACCAGTGTTTGCAGCAGCAATGTGCGGACCTGCTCCTGTAGATCCTTCCATTCCATCTAGATAAATAGAGTCAGGATCACATTTTGCAGCCATACGAACATCGTCATAAACCTTTGATGCACCTAATTTTAATTGAATTGGAACTTTATTTTTTGTCAGCTGTCTAAGTTCTTCTACTTTTAATGCTAAATCGTCCGGACCTAACCAGTCAGGATGCCTTGCAGGAGATCTTTGGTCAATACCTGATGGTAGTGATCTCATTTCAGCAACTTGGTCAGTTACTTTTTGACCCATTAAGTGACCACCCATACCAACTTTTTGTCCTTGTCCGATAAAAACTTCTATTCCATCAGCCAATTGTGCATGATGTGGGTTAAACCCATATCTTGATTGAATACATTGATAAAACCATTTTTCAGAATATCTTCTTTCATCAGGTATCATTCCACCTTCACCTGAACATGTTGCGCTACCTGCCATTGTAGCTCCTCTTGCTAACGCAGTTTTTGCTTCATAAGATAAAGCACCAAAACTCATACCAGTAATATAAACTGGAATATCTAATTCAATTGGATTTTCACATCTTGGTCCGATAACAGTTTTAGTTTCACATTTTTCTCTGTAACCTTCGATTACGAATCTAGTTAGAGTTCCCGGTAAGAATACTAAATCATCAAATGTTGGAATTTTTTTCATTAATGCCATTCCACGCATTCTGTATCTTCCTAACTGAGATTTAATATGAATATCATCAATTACTTCTGGTGTGAAAATAGCATTATGACCTAATAAACTTTTATTTCTTCCACCATTAGAACTTAAATGGACGTCAGCTTTTCCACCTACGTTACCATTAGTTTTTAATTTACCATTTTTTTTCTTTTTTTTCTTAGCCATTAAATTGCTCCTTTTTTCTCAGTAGGTTCTAAGTTATCATAATTCCAAAGTTTTTTACCCGCTACGATTTTTTTCATTTTACTTACATCAAAATTTTCACCGATCTCAGCAACCTTTAATTTTCTTTTTAACCAATCTTGATCACTTTTAGTCAACTCGGCGTCTACAGCATCACTACCATAAGAGCCGATTTCTCCACCTACGAAAATTGTCCCATCATACATCGAATCACCTAAATTTATACCGACATCACCCAGAATGATGATTCTTCCTCTTTGCATCATAAATCCAGTAAACGCACCCGCATCACCACCGATAATTATTGTGCCACCTTTCATATCAATACCTGTTCTTGCACCAACACTACCTTTACAGATTAAATCACCACCTCTGATAGCAGCTCCAAAACAGGATCCAGCATTTTTCTCAATTACAACTTTACCTGCCATCAAATTTTCTGCACAAGACCATCCAACCCTTCCATTAATTCGAACTATTGGACCATCACATGAACCCATTCCAAAATATCCTAAACTTCCTTCAAAAATTAAATTTAATTTATTTAAAATACCGACACCTAAACTATGTTTTCCTTGTGGGTTTTTAATTACGATTGTTCCATAACCTTGTCCCATCAAATTATCTATTTCTTTATTTGCTTCTGCAGCAGTCATATCTTTTACATCAAGGTCAGTTCTTTTATTAAAATCAACATCATGAGTTCCAAAATAATAGAAGTTTTCTGCTTCATCAGGATTAAAGAATTTTTGTTGTGTTCGTCCTGTTAAAACCTCAGTGTGCATACCCATAGCTTGGGCTTTAGTTTTTTTAGAAACACTTTTTATATTTGCCATACTTTTACCTCTCCATCGAATGGATCATAAGTATCAATTTCTTGTGGTAAAATTGATCTAATTGCTATTTCTTCTGAACCCATTGCTACCAAATCATCAGATTCATACAAAACTAAAGGCTTCGCAGCCATAGTGTCTTTTGCCATACCTAAGGAGTCTTTTGTAGCTACAAAATAAGTAAAAACACCATCTAATCCTGTAAGAGACTCTTTCATGCCCTCCTCTAAAGATGCTCCATCTCTCATTTTTTCAGCTAAATAAACTGCGATAAGTTCTGAGTCACACTCAGACATAAATCTCATTCCTTTATTTTCTAAAGCTCTTCTATTATTCCAGTAATTTGTAAGCTGACCATTATGAACAACTGATACATCACTAAACGGATAACCCCAAAATGGGTGAGCAGATTTAATATCTACACCAGACTCAGTTGCCATTCTTGCATGACCAATTGCGTGTGTGCCCACGAGTTTGTCTAGATTATATCTGTCACAAACCATTTTTGCATTTCCAAGATCTTTAATTACTTCTAATGATTTACCCATTGAAAGTATTTCTACTCCTGGAATGCTTTCGATCTTCTGAGAAAATTCTAATAAATCTTTTTTATTATATTCTATTTCATATCTTAAAGAGTAGGGAAGTATTCTTTCTTCTTTGATAATTTTTGCACCCATTTCATTAAGATAACCATCAACAATTTTTTTTCTTTCATCATAAACAGACACATCTTCAGCAACTGATGTACTGCCTTCACCCACGTTTTCTCCAACTTTAAAACGCATGATAAAATTTTTTCCATCAGTATCTCCGTATAAAGCATAACCTGTAGAGTCTTCTCCTCTATGTTTCAGAGCTTGCAACATACCTTGAAGTTCATGACCAACTTTTGAGGATTTCCCTCTATGAATTAATCCCGCAATTCCGCACATATACTTTTCCTCTTTCCGTATTTTTTATGGTAAGCAATCTAGATAAGTATCTAGATCCCATTGAGTTGTTGCTCCTAAAAATCTTTCCCATTCATCATTTTTATACCAATGAAAAACTTTATACATTTCATCAGGCATAGCTGATTTAATTACTTCATCTTCTGATAACCTTTCCAAAGCCTCTCCTAAACTTAAAGGAAGTTTTTTTACATCCTTACCAGCTTTTTGAGCTTCGTAAATATTTCTTGATTCTGGATCAGCTGGTTTCATTTTATTACTTATTCCATGATCACAAGCTTTTAATAATGCAGCACCCAATAAGTAAGGATTATGCATTGAGTCTACAGACCTGTATTCAAATCTTCCTGGCGCGGATACTCTTAATCCACAAGTTCTATTTTGGTAACCCCAGTCAGCATAAACAGGTGCCCAAAAACCTTGATCCCATAATCTTCTATAAGAATTTACTGTTGAAGATCCTAAGGCCGTTAAAGCAGGAAGGTGTTCCATAATACCTGCTATTGATTGTAAACCAATTTTACCCGGCAATTGCATATCTTTTGTATCAGGCATAAATGTATTAGTTCCACCCTCAACATAACCAAAAACTTCTTCAACTCCTGGTAAAGATTTGTGTCCAAGTTTGTTTGTTTTAATTTTTCCACCTTTCCATAAAGACATATTTGTATGACAACCACTTGCAGAAACTCCCATAAATGGTTTGGTCATAAAACATGCAATTAGATTATGTTCTCTAGCAACCTGAGCACATATTTGTCTATAAGTTGATAGTCTGTCTGCATTTCGAAGAACATTGTCATATGTCCAGTTTAATTCTAATTGACCTGGTGCATCTTCATGATCTCCTTGGATCATATCTAGACCCATAGCTTTTGCGTATTCAATTACTTTCATGAATACTGGTCTCAATGACTCAAACTGATCAATGTGGTAACAGAATGGTTTTGAAAACCCTTTTCCTGTAGGAGTACCGTCATCATTTTTTGTCAGCCACATCATTTCAGGTTCAGTTCCAACTCTTAATTCTAAACCATGCTTTTTCTGGAATTCATCCATAAAAATTCTTAAATTTCCTCTACAGTCAGAAGTTAAATGTCCGCCTGGATTATTTCTCTCTTCCCTATTTCTGAAACATGTTACAAAAACTCTTCCTACTCTTTTATCCCATGGTAATTGACAAAAAGTTTCTGGATCAGGTATACCAACTAATTCCATTGCTTCAGGTCCATAACCTATATAATTGTTATGACGATCTAAAAATAAGTTTGCTGTAGCTCCGTATACTAACTGAAAACCTTTTTCTGCTGTTCTTTCCCAATGATCTGCAGGTATTCCCTTACCTACAACTCTTCCTGTTACAGAAATAAATTGATAATAAATATATGTAATTCCTAGCTCGTTAATTTTTTCTCTAACTTTTTTAACTTGTTTCTCTCTACCAGGTCGGTTTACATGCTTTTCTAGATCCGTCATTTTTCCCCTCAATGAATTATAATTTTATTCAAGCGTAACTGAAAAATTTATTAGTGTCTAGGCTAAGAGTTTAACTCCAAGGAAACGGACTGTTCGAAGTAGGGTGAAGTTCGCCCTTCTCGTAACGGTTGAATCTAAACGGTTTTAATAAATCACTTTCGGTACCAAGAATTTCTTTGGCTACAAGTTCACCAACACCAATCATTTTATATCCGTGGTTAGCATCAGCAATCATGTATACGTTTTCAAAAAATCTATCAAAGATTGGAAATGAGTCTGGTGTCATGCATCCAAGACCACCTGATGGACCTTTTCTATATAAATCAGATTTTCCCTCAAATCTTTTTTGGCAATGAGCTAAAGCAGAGCACCACATATCACTAAACGCATCAGTAGTTTGATACTCTGGAGACTCAATTCCATAAGGATCAACATTTACCTGATCAAAATGTTTTTTAACAATATAAGGAGATGTTCCACCTTGAACTCCTAAACCCTCAATATCAGGTTTATAATAAATTCCCCAAATTTTATCTGTAATTAATTTTTTTGTTTTGTCAGAATATAGTGGTGCAGTTGAGTCTACGTGAACTACAGGTGGCTGTTTTCCATCGTTTGTTTTTAAGTAATCTGGTTCAACACCAATAACCCCTTCTTGGAGCATCCAATAAGTCCACATGTCAGTTACATGCATTTTACCATCTTTACCTTTGATGTTTGCTGATTTAGGAAGTTCAAGCATATTCCAAAAATCTCTAGCCCATGGTCCTGCTCCGATTACTACTTGTTCACAATCAATTGTTCCTTTATCTGTTTCAACTCCTGTAACCGCTTTACTGTTACTTCCTCTTTTAAATCCTGTAACTTTTACACCTTTCATCACTTGAACACCATTAGAAGTAGATTTATTTTCTAAAGCTTTAATAGAGTCTTTATTAAATGCGTATCCACCCTTTTTTTCATGTAGAATAGAAGTGATACCTTGGGCTTGCCAGTCATCAAACATTCTCTTCATGTATTTCATGCAATCTTTCTCACCTTCTATAAAATCAGATTCATACCCAATTGCCTTTTGTTGTTCATAAATACTTGCTACATCTTCATGCATAACCTCAGGTGATATTTGTAAGTAACCAACTGGATTATATTTAAATGCTTTTGGATCACTTTCCCAAACAGAGACTGAGTGTGCCATTAATTCTCTCATTGCTGGTTGAAAATAATTATTTCTAACTACTCCACAAGCAATTCCACTTGCTCCAGCAGCAGTGTCTTTTTTTTCAAGGACTACAATGTCACCAGGATTTTTATAAGTTTCAGATAATTTCCAAGCAGTGCTTAAACCGTGGATACCCCCACCGATTATTACTACTTTTGCTTTTGTCGGTAATGACATAAGTAAACTTTATTTTTCGTGCGACTTAAATATATAGTTTTTTATATATATAAAAAATATAAGTAAAACTTGTATAAATATTAAAAACTCAGATGTTTTAGTGTTTCTATATAATTATTGAACTCGTTAATAAAACTTTCACTTGGTTTAATGTGCTTTTTTCTTTGATCATTTGAGGTTTTTTCTAAAAAGAAAAAACCTTTTTCACAAGCCTCATTTATCATCAAAGCTGACTTTGGACGTGAAGTTTTAAATAGTTTAGTCTTAAGTTCCTCAACAGTAAGATTTTCTTTATATTTATACGCATGCATCACTAAAAGCATCATATGATAATGTGAAGGCGATTTTCTAAAAAAGTAATTACTAGAAGTGTGAGAAAGTTTCATCTGATCTTCCCAAAATTCCAATAAATCCTTCGCTGATTTTGGCATTAGGATCTGACTCTTGTTTTCTTCGGATCGAAATGTGGAAACCCAACTACTTTTGCAGCAATTCTTTTTTGATGACCATCAATTTTACCAACCTCAACTTCAGTCCCTTCACTTGAATACTGAGTATCGATTCTGCATAAAGCAATATTTTTATTTAAAGTCGTGGATAAACAACCGCTAGTTATTACACCTACTTGAGATCTTCCAACGTGCACGCAATCACCATGTCCAGCCGCCTCTTTTCCAATAAGTTCTAATCCCACAAGTTTTTTTTGAGGGTTTGCTTTTCTTTCTTTCAAAACCTCTTTACCAATAAAATCTTCTTCTTTAGTTTTTAATGGAACAGCAAAACCTATTCCAGCCTCAAAAGGATCTTGTTGACCATCAAATTCATTACCAAATAAAATTAAACCAGCTTCAATTCTAAGTTTGTCTAAAGCTGCAAATCCAGCAGGAATTAAGCCATCATTTTTTCCAGCTTCCATAAGTTTATCCCAAACGTCAGAGGCATGACTCGGATGACACCAGACTTCGTAACCAAGTTCGCCAGTATATCCTGTTCTTGAAACAATCAATGGAATACCTTGAAGGTTTTCAATTCTACAAATAGTAAATCTGAACCATTCCAGCTCATCTATAGATGGTTGTGTTGGTGGAGTAAAAATCATTTTTTTTAATATCTCTCTACTTTTTGGGCCTTGTATTGATACGTTACTAATTTGATCCGTTGAATTTTTTACATTGACCTTAAAGTTTTTCTTTTTAGCTATTTCTTTAAGCCATTCACCACCATATTCGTCTCCACAAATCCATCTAAAACCAGTTTCACTTAATCTCAATAATGTACCATCATCAAACATCATTCCGTTTTCATAACACATCGCAGAGTAAACAACTTGACCAACAGCAAGCTTTTTAATATTTCTAGTTAATGTATAATTCATCAATTCCTCAGCATCAGGACCTATAATTTCAAATTTTCTTAAAGCAGATAAATCAATCAAGACTGCTTTTTCTCTACAAGCATTGTACTCTTCAACAACACCATGCTTGGTATAATCATTAGGTAGCCAAAAACCTCTAGCATCAATAAAATTTCTAGTAAGCTTAGAGGTTTTTTCGTGAAAGCCAGAGTTTCTAGTAAGTTTTTTTTCAGAGTCTGTTTTCATTCTAAATGCAAAAGATTTTGAAAATTCTTTTTTTTTGTCATAGGTTCTAACAAAAATATCTGTTGGATTCCATGAATTACATGCATCGATATCACTAGGACAAGCTGTTGTCCCAATTGTTAAATCTTTTAAAGCTCTGAACATTACATAATCTCCAGGTCTTGCATATGACTCATCTGAAATTACTGAATTTAAACCTGTTGCCGAAGTATTAAAAAATAAATTGATAGCCTGCCATCCTTTTTGTTTTTGAACACCATATTTTGCCATTGCATTATTTAAATTTTCAGAGCAATTAGGATGACCAAAATAGCCAGCGTCTTCATAATATTTTGAAGTACAAGCCAGATTAAATGTATCATGTTTTCCAACAGTATCTCTTATGACTTCAACTAATGGTTCATGATCGGTGTCGTAAAATTTTGAAAATAAACCAGGACCTGGAAAAGTATTTCCCATAAAAGTCCTCGTTGTTTGCCAATCAAGACCTTTTTCAACATTCTTATCAAGTTTTTTTGTGTCGAATGCAACAAAGTCAGAACATTGTCTGCCCGCTGGACTTATTACTTGAATAAAATCTCCCTCTTTAACTTCGAATGAAATTGCAGTTTGTCTCTCAATATTTTCCTCATAATTTGGCTCATATATAGGATCAGGAATTATTGATAATTCTTTATCATTAACTATTTTATATCTTTTAATGAATAACGTTAAATCGCTTGAAGGATTTTGCTCAGATACCAGCATATTGTTTTGTGGGGCTGCAAAAATAGCGTAGCATTTATCTTTAGATTTTATCTTTATTTTTTCACCACTTGGAGTTTGTTCATCAAACAAAATTGATGATTTTGATTTATTAATATCTAAATTTCTTTTTTTTAATTGCAGGTTTGTTATTAAAGAGCTTTCATCTTTACCTTTAAGCAACTCTTTAATAAAACTTTTTTTACAATTTTCTTTTTGATTTAAAATTCCAAGCTCAGATTTTCCATCTTTATCAAAACAAATGATTTCACAAATTTGATTTCCTTCCTCATTAATGATTTCTATTTCATCATCCGGGAATATTTGCAAACCTGTGAGACCACCAGCGTTAACGACATGTCTTTCAACTCCAGGTGGTAAAACATTAAGACCAGGTTCTTTAATATCTAAAGTAGTTTGCGACATTTTTATAAATCTTTCTACATAATATATATAAATCTTGTAGTTGACTATCATTTTACTTAGGCACATACTGAATGCACTTAATATTAAGAAAGGGGAATAAATGCGAAAAATAATATCTTTAATTTCTGCAGTTATAATTTCAGCAGTAAGTTTTGCTGGTTTATCAAATGCAGATAGCAAAAAACCCATCGTTATCCCAACTCATAACTGGTCAAGCCAAATTGTAATGGCTTACGTTATTGGTGGAATAATGGAAAGCATGGGTAATAACGTTAAATACGTAAATGCTGACTCACAAGCAGTATACGAGTCAATTAGAATTGGTGACGTAACTATCTCTCACGAGGTATGGGAATCTGCTTTTGGTAAATCATTTACAACAGCTTTAGATAAAGGTGGTTTACTTGACTGGGGTGACCATGAAGCTAGAACTCTAGAGGATATGGGATATCCTAATTGGGTTGCTGAAAAAGGTTTATGCCCAGGACTACCAGACTGGACTGCTTTGAAAAACCCGGACTGTGCTAAAAACTTTACAACACCTGACTCTCCGAATGGAAAAGGAAGAATGTTAGAAGGTCCACAAACTTGGCACGGTGACTTAATCCCTCAAAGGGTTGACGCTTTAGGTCTAGGAGATCTTTGGTGGGTTAAATTTGCTGGAAGTGCAGATGCACTTTGGGCAGAGTTAGCAGCAGCTGAAAAAGAAGGAAGAGGAACAATTATCTTTAACTGGACACCAAACTTTACTGATGGTGCTGGTTTTACATTTATCGACTTTCCCCCGTACACTGCAGGTTGCAGACCTGAAGATGGTGGAGATGGAAAATGTGGTTCGCCAGATGGTTATTTGAAAAAAGCAGTTAACGCTGATTTTCCAAAAACTCATCCAGATGCAGCTAAAATGTTTAAAAAACTTTCTTTCTCAACAAGTCAAATTGGAGCAATGGCAGCTTTAGTGGACATTGATAAAATGACTCACGAAGATGCAGCTAAAAAATGGCTGAAAGATAACGAGAAAGTTTGGAAAGCTTTTACTAAATAAGGTAAATAGCAATTAAATCTTTAAATCTCTCCCAACTATGTTGGGGGAGATTTTTTTTTAAATGAGTAAAATGATCAAATATTTTTTTACTATACTAATAAGTTTATTATTTTTTAATCAAACGTTTGCAAAAGATGTAAGTATAAATGAAAATATTGATCTCGAGTTTGTTTGTGATTTAGAGAAAAAAATAATTAAAAATTCAGAATTTAATTATCAAACTTTTTTAGCTAAAGATTTAAATGAAAAGGGTTTAGATAGTTTTAAAATTTTATCAAAAAAACCAGAAACACTTTTAATCAAAGGATTATCATCATTTCTCTCAGTTTCATCAAAACTTAATGTCAAAGTAGTCAATAAAGATGTAGTTTTATTTAAATCAATCGATCAAGAAAAAAATTATTCTGAGTCAGGTATTATTACAAGGAAAACAGGTGAATTAATTCATGAAATAACGAAAAATATGAAAAGTGAAAACTCTGAAAAATATATTTCTATTTATTCATGTAATAAAGATGACAAAAAAGTATAATTTTTTTTTAAATAGTTTTGTGTAAAATATTATTATGAAAAAATATCTTTTAACAATAATTTTAAGTTTATTTATCAGTACAATTGCAATAGCGCGAAGCACAGGATGTAAAGAAGGAAACTGTGAAAACGGTTTTGGTAAATGGGTTTACACAGATAAAACTACCTATGAAGGTGAGTGGGTAGGTACTAAGAAAAACGGACAAGGAATTGAAACTTGGCCTAATGGATATATCTACAAAGGTGAGTTTAAAAATAGCGAATGGAGTGGGGTCGGTGTTTTAATTTTTCCTGATGGTTCAACTTACGAAGGTGAATGGGCAAAAGGTTTCATGAATGGCAAGGGAACTTTTACTTGGTCTGATGGTACTCAAAAAACAGGGATATGGAAAAATGGAAAGCTACAAGAATAAATGTCAAAAGAAAATTTTTTAAGTAAAATAAAATATTTACCCGAGACTACAAAACAGTTTGGTGGATTGGTGCTAATAATTCTAATAATATCATTTTCTTTTTTTGTACTTAACATAATGTTTGGTGGTGGCGATGAACTTGTTAGAAAAATGAAATTAGAAGAAGAGAGGATTGCACAAGAAAAGAAATTAAGTGAATTAATTTCTAAATTACCCTCAGGAATACTGGTAACTTTTGATGGCACAGATCACTTCAGATTAACAGACGAAGTTTATGAGCAAGTTTGTAAAGCGACAAAACTAATTCCACAACGTGCGATTATGGGGGCAAACTTTTTAAATTTTAGAGCGCATGAAATTTACACAATTAATGGCAACAAAATAGATGAGACTTTTGTTAAGTGGGATGAAGAGAAAAATAAGTGTTTCGCAGGCTTTACAGTGAGTGGAAATAATGTTGGAGTTGACGAGTCAATTACTGTCAGTGGTGAAGCATTAAGTTTTCTAAGTACCGGAATAGATACAAGGGTTTATTATATTAAAAATTTTTAAGGGGGAAGTAACAATATTATGGATTTAATTTTATCCTAATTTCATATAACTTAATTGAAATTTATGTCTGAGCCAGTAATCAAATGTGAAAACGTATATAAAATTTTTGGAGCAAATGCGCAGAAGATGCTTCAAGACTCGAATGGAAATGTTGATGCTAAAGTTTTTCAAGAAAATGGTTGTATAGTTGGGGTGAACAACGCTTCTTTTGAAGTTGCAAAAGGAGAAATGTTAGTTGTTATGGGTTTATCTGGCTCAGGTAAATCAACTTTATTAAGATGTATTTCAAGATTGACTGATGCAACAGGTGGTAAAATTTTCATAGAGGGCCAGGACTTATTACAATTAAATAATAAAGATCTAATAGATCTTAGAAGAAATAAAATGGGAATGGTTTTTCAAAGCTTTGCTTTACTTCCACACAAAACTGTTGTTGAGAACATTGCCTTTCCCCTTCAGATAAAAGGGATCAAAACTGAGGACAGTATAAATAAAGCAATGGATATGGTTAAATTAGTTGGACTCGAAGGTAGAGAAAATTATTTTCCTAGAGAACTTTCAGGAGGTCAACAACAAAGAGTAGGTATAGCAAGATCTTTAGCAGTTGAGCCGGATATTTGGTTTTTAGATGAGCCTTTTTCAGCTTTGGATCCATTAATTAGAAAAGAGATGCAAGATGAGTTTTTAAGACTTCAGGATAAATTACAAAAAACAATTATGTTTATTACACACGATTTTGACGAGGCTTTAAAACTTGCTGACAGAATTGCAATTATGAAAGATGGAATAATTGAGCAGTTAGATACACCAGCTAATATTGTTTTAAATCCAGCCACTGAATATGTTAGAAAATTTACTGAAGAAGTACCGAGAGAAAAAGTTTTATTGATTAAGGATGTTATGGATACATCGAAAGATAATTTAGGTGATTTAAAAGTCTCTAAAAATGAAATTATAGAGAATGTTGCAGAAAAAATTCTTACACAGGAAAAAATAGTCGCTGTAGTTGATAACAATAATGAAATTATAGGTTCTATCAATCCAACAAAAATAATCAATACTGTCTTTGGGGGAAGAAAAAATAATAATTAAATTATGGAATTTTTAAAGAAATATCCGAAAACTTTTCAGTGGTTATTTTTATTAATTGTATTCTTTGCTTTATGCTTTGCGATTGATGTTCCTGAAACATATAAATTTATTAGGGGTCAAGCAGAATTTGTTAAAGATCCAAATCAAAGTAGTTATGTTTTTTTAGGTAAAGAGGTAAGATATTACGCTTTCGATGTCTTTTGGAGATTGCCTCCATTGCTTGGATGGTTACCTATCTGGATTAATGACTCATTATTTTTCTTAATGAACGAATGGATGCCAATTGAAGTTTGGAATGAAGATACCCAAGAATTTAAAAGTCGGCCTATAGTTTTACAAATTAGTAGAAATTTGACTGCCTTTATGACTTTTTTAATAGAATTAATAAGAGAGATTTTATTGGGGGGTCTTGAAACTATTGTTGCCTTCACCAGTTGGGATTGGATAGACAAAAACCCATGGGCTGAATTACCAGGATTACCTTGGACTATCGTTGCAGCAGGTGCAGCATTACTTTCTTATAAGTTAAGCGGTAAAGGTCTAGCTTTGTTTGCAGGCTTAACTATGGTTTACATTTCTTTGTTTGGTCAATGGAAACCTTCCATGCAAACTCTTTCATTTATATTAGTCGCTGCTCCATTATCTTTTATTTTTGGACTTGGATTAGGAATAGCAGCTTTTAAAAGTAAACGTGTAGAAAAAGCTTTATATCCAATATTGCTAGTGATGCAAACGATGCCACAATATGCTGTATTGGTTCCAGCATTAGTTCTTTTTGGAGTAGGTGACCATGCTGCTGTGATTATTACCATGGTTGTAGCAATACCACCGATGATATTATTAACTCTTTTAGGTCTAAGAGCAGTGCCTCCAGAAGTTATTGAAGCTGGAAGGATGAGTGGATGTAATAATTTTCAATTAATGTTTAAAGTATTAATTCCAACTGCTAGGAGAGATATTTTAATAGGGGTTAACCAAGTCATCATGGTGTGTTTTTCAATGGCAGTTATCTCAGCTTTTATTGGAGCAAAAGGTTTAGGGTTTAATTTATTGTTGGCTCTAAACCAATTAAACATTGGACTAGCTTTAGAAGCGGGCTTATGTATCAGTTTAATTGCAATTCTTTTAGATAAAATGTCTTTAGCTTGGGCAAATAAACAAACAGATTATTTTGGTAATCTTACTTTCTATCAAAGAAACAAAAATCTTTTATTTTTTGGAGTTATATTTGTTGTTGGAATAATATTAGCTTACATTGGAACTTTTTTATTCAAAGATACTTTCAATTATTTATTTGAAATTCCACATAACAAAGGAATATCAACTGCTGATTTTTGGAACAAAGGAGTAGATTGGATTTTTGAGACTTTCTTTGTTTACATTAAAGCGTTCAATACGTGGTTGATACAAGATGTACTTCAGCCAATGAGAGCATTGTATTTAAGAATGCCTGCAATCGCTACGATAGTTTTAGTTGTTGGTGCAGGATATTTAATTGGTGGCTTACGTTCAGCATTGGTAGTTTGTGCTTTGACACTTTTTATTGCCTTCAGCCCCTGGTGGGATAGAGCTTTAGTTACGGCATATATGGCAACTTTTGGAGTTGTTGTTTCATGCATCATTGGATTTACAGTAGGAACTTTGTGTTTCCAAAATAAACATTCAGCAAACTTTATGTTGGGCGTTTGCGATATTTTTCAAACATTCCCATCTTTTGTATATTTGATTCCAGTAATGATGTTATTTGGTATTACAGATACATCTGTACTTATTGCAGTTATAGTTTATGCAACGATACCTGCTACAAGATATACAATTGAGGGACTAAGAAGTGTCCCATCTGGTCTACATGATGCTGCAACCATGTCGGGTGTAAATAAATTTCAAAGATTGACTAAAATTGAATTTCCTTTGGCGTTCCCACATATGATGCTTGGTATAAATCAAACAATTGTTTTTGCTTTATTCATGGTAATTATCGGGGCATTTATTGGAACAGAAGATTTAGGACAATATATATTAAAAGCATTATCTGATAAAAAAGGCGCTGGAATTGGATTAACACTTGGTATCTGTGTAGCTTTCATAGCTTTAATATTTGATAATTTGATTAGAGCCTATGTCCAAAAAAGAAAAAAACATTTAGGTATTGATTAATCTTATATTATTTGTCTAAAAAAGTTTTTGAAGAGTCGTCCATAGCAGTTGCCCATGGCGTATGATGAATAGGAGCAACTGAGCCAGTTACAGGAGATGAAAAAGATTTATTTCTATATGTTGAAATATCTTCTACTTTATGATGTTCCCATTCTTTAAAGTGTTTTCTTATTAACTCAAAATCAATTTTTGGATAATCAGACATTTCATGAAGCTCTTTTGTATACTCAGTTTGAAAATCAATCATTTGATCAGGGTTCTCTAGCTTTTCTTCCATTGCAACCCATTTATTAATATCTTTATCAACTTCATCATTACTAGGTATTTTGATTTTATTCATAATAACATCTCTTGCGTACCAAGCTTGGCAATCAAACATATTAAATGTATGGAATTGATCTTGCATACCAAGATATAAAAGTTTGTGATTATCTTGCCAAACCACTCCTTTATATAATTTTGGTGGATAAAGTCTGTTTCTAGTTTTTAATTGTAAATTTTCCTCTAAAAATGGAAAATGATGAAGGTAACCAGTGCATAAAATTACAACGTCAGCCTCTTGTTCAGTGCCATCTTTAAAGATTGCTTTTTTTCCTACTAATTTGTCAAGATAATGAACCTCTTTCATTCCATCAGGCCATTTAAATCCCATCGGGTTATGTCTATAACCAATAGTAACACTTTTAGCCCCGTATTTATTACACTGAAGAGCGATGTCTTCTGCCGAATAACTACTACCTAGTACTATTACATTTTTATCTCTAAACTCTTCTGCATCTCTAAAATCATGAGAATGCATTATTCTTCCAGGAAATGTATCCATTCCTTCGTATTCTGGAATAAAAGGAACAGAAAAATGACCAGTTGAAACAACAACAAAATCAAAATTATCTTTTAATACTTTATTGTTAACTTTATCTTGATAACTAAGTTCGAATTTGTCATTTTTAAAAATAGTGTTAATAACTCTAGTGTTAAATTTAATCTTTTTTTTTAAATTTCCTTTACTTACTCTTCCAACAATATAGTTATATAAAACTTCTCTGGGTGGAAAGGATGGTATCGGCTTTCCAAAATGCTCATCAAAAGAATAATCAGCAAATTCTAAACATTCTTTTGGTCCATTTGACCAAAGATATCTATACATACTGTTAGGTACAGGGTCCCCGTATTGATCAGATCCTGTTCGCCAACTATAATTCCATAAACCACCCCAATCTTCTTGTTTTTCAAAACAAACAACTTCAGGGATTTTTTCACCATTTTTTTCTGCTAGTTCAAAAGACCGTAACATTGATAGTCCACAAGGTCCTGCACCAATAATTGCTACTTTTGTCATTAATCTACTAAATTAAATAATTATTTCTGTATTTTACTAACAAAATGATGACAATTACAATAAAATAATTATTTGTTATGAAAAATATCTTAGTTATTGGTGGAGGTGCAATGGGCTCTGCATTTACAATCCCAAGTTTAGAAAATAAAAATAATGTTACAATTACTGAGCCCTATAGCAAAAGATTTATTAAAGATTTATCTTCAAAAAAAAAATTTCATTCTGCTCTTAAGATAAAATTACCAAAACAATTAAAATTTAGAAAATTTTCTAAAAATTTATTAAAAGAAAATTTTGATCTAATAGTAATAGCCTTAAGTCTCCCAGGTATTGATTTTATTGGTAAAGAATTAAAAGATTTAAGAGTTAAATCACCAATTTTGGTTCTTACTAAAGGGTTAAAATTTGAAAAAAAAAAAAATAAGATATTAACAATTTCAGAACAACTGCAAAAAAACTATAATCTAAAAAATATTTCAGTACTAAAAGGACCTTGTTTGGCAAAAGAATTAGCCAGAAAAAATCAAACTAGTGTGATTATAGCAAATAAGAATATTAACATTGCAAAATCTATAGGAAGAAAAATTTCTACTAAATATTATTTAACAGAATACTCCCGGGATGTAGTAGGAGTAGAGGTCTGTTCAGCAATTAAAAATATATATTCAATGATCATTGGAGCTGGTCAAAGTCTTAACTCTTCATCTAATTTATTTCAAAAAGCAGTTTTTGAAATGAGATATTTAAATAGATATTTTAAAGGTAAAGATGAAACAATCCTTGGGCTCGCTGGAGTGGGTGACCTTTACGTTAGTGCTGCTGGTGGAAGAAATAGTAAAATGGGTAGTTTTTTAGGTAAAGGATTCACATTTAAAACTGCAAAAAAAAGATTCATGCCTAAAGAAACTATTGAAGGTGAAGAGCTTGCAAGAGAGATCACACCATTTATTTTAAAAAAAATTGATAAGAAAAAAATCCCACTAATGATTAATTTACTTAAGACAATTAAAGAAAATAAAAAACTTAAGATAAAAGTTTAAAATAGACCTTCTATATCACCATCTTTATTTAGCTTAATAGAGTCAGCTGCTGGTACTCTTGGAAGTCCGGGCATTGTCATGATTGCTCCACAAACAACAACAATAAACTCCGCACCAGATGATAGCCTAACCTCTCTAATTGGTAATGAATGACCAGTCGGAGCACCCTTCAGACTTGGATCTGTTGAAAAACTATATTGAGTTTTTGCAACACATATAGGTAATTCACTATAACCAGCTTCTTCAAAGTTTTTTAGTTGATCTCTGATTTTAGTATCAGCAATAACTTCATTAGCTCTATAAATCTCTTTTGCAATGGTTTCTATCTTTTTGAAAAGTGGAGTTTTACTTTCATATAAAAATTTAAATTTAGCTTCATTCTTTTCACATAAATCTGTTACGTGTTTAGCTAAATCCTTTGTTCCTTCACCACCATCAGCCCAATGTTTACAAATACTAGCCTTAACCCCTAGCTTTTTACAAAATTCTACTAAAGCATTCACTTCTTTATCAGTGTCTTTTATAAAATGATTTATAGCTACTGCTACAGGTAAACCAAACTTTTTCACATTTTCAATATGTCTTTCAAGATTTATTAATCCTTTTTTTAGTGCATCTACATTCTCATTCTTTAAATCATCTTTTGCAACACCACCATGCATCTTCAAAGCTCTAACAGTTGCTACTATAACAACGCAACTTGGTTTTAAATTTGATTTCCTACATTTGATATCTAAAAATTTTTCAGCTCCTAAATCTGCACCAAAACCAGCCTCAGTTACAACATAATCAGCAAGTTTTAATCCAGCTTTAGTTGCAATTACAGAATTACATCCATGTGCAATATTTGCAAATGGTCCACCATGAATTATCGCAGGATTATTTTCCAGTGTTTGTGTAATATTTGGTCTGATTGCCTCTTTTAGCAAAACAGTCATTGGTCCATGTGCATTTAAATCTTTAGCGTAGATTGGTTTTTTTTCTCGAGTGTATGCTACTGTAATATTTCCGATTCTTTTTTCTAAATCCTCAAGATTATTAGCAAGACAAAAGATAGCCATTATCTCAGAAGCAACCGTGATATCAAAACCATCTTCTCTTGGAAAACCATTAGCAACACCGCCAAGATTAATATTAATTGATCTTAAAGCCCTGTCGTTCATATCCATAACTCTTTTCCAAACAATTCTTCTGACATCTATGTTTAATTTATTTCCCCAGTAGATATGATTATCAATTAAAGCAGATAAAAGATTATGTGCTGATGTTATTGCGTGAAAATCTCCAGTAAAGTGAAGATTAATTTGCTCCATTGGGACTACTTGAGCATATCCTCCTCCTGCAGCACCACCTTTCATACCAAAGGACGGACCTAGACTTGGTTCTCTTAAGCACACTATAGATTTTTTTCCAATTTTATTTAGTCCATCGTTTAATCCAACGGAAGTGGTTGTTTTACCTTCTCCAGCAGGAGTTGGAGTTATTGCCGTAACTAAAATCAATTTACCATCTGGCTTATCTTTTAATGTATTTAAGTATTCCAAGTTTATTTTTGCAATATGTCTGCCCATCGGGCTAAAAGCTGAACTTTCGTCTGGAACATTTACTTTCGCTAAGATTTCCTTTATTGGAAGCATTTTTGCTTCACGAGCAATTTGAATATCTGATTTTATGTCGCTCATTGAATTTTATAAAAAATAATAAAAAACTGGTCGATTAGTATCTCTTTTTAAAGCCTTTGGAAATATCTAAAAATTATATATAAAAAAAATATGAACTATTTATACTCATTATTATAAAATTTAATCATGCAAAAATATTCAGTTTTTAGTCTTGTTAAAAATGCCCTTTCAAATCACGAAAATTGGGACTTAGCTTGGAAAGATCCAACTCCTAAGAAAGAGTATGATGTTGTTATTATTGGTGGTGGCGGACATGGTTTAGCAACAGCATATTATCTAGCTAAAGAACATAATATTACCAATGTCGCTATAATCGAAAAAGGTTGGATTGGTGGAGGCAATGTTGGTCGAAACACTACAATAATTAGATCAAATTATATGCATGATGACAATGCATTGTTCAGTGAATTTGGAATGGATCTTTGGAGAAGAATGAGTCAAGATTTGAATTACAATGTGATGTTTTCTCCAAGAGGAATAATAAATCTTGCTCACTCAGATGCACAAATGAATACTTATGCTCGAAGAGGAAATTCAATGAGATTAAACGGTATCGATGCAGTTCTCCTAAATAGGGAAGAAGTAAGAGAAATTATTCCTATGGCTGATTTTTCTGAGAATGTACGATTTCCAATCTTTGGAGGATTAATGCAACCTAGCGCGGGAACAGCTAGACACGACGCTGTAGCTTGGGGTTATGCACGTCAGGCAGACGATATGGGTGTAGACATAATTCAAAATTGTGAAGTAATTGGATTTGATGTGTCTGCAGGAAAAATTAATGGAGTGAGAACTTCTCGTGGAGATATTAAAGCAAAAAAAATTGGATTATGTGTTGCAGGTAGTACAAATATTTTAGCTGAAAAACTAAATATGACATTACCAATTGAGACTCATTTACTACAAGCATGTGTATCTGAGCCAGTAAAACCAGTTTTAGATAAAGTAGTTACTTTTGGTGCTGGACATTTTTATATAAGCCAGTCTGACAAAGGTGAAATGGTTATGGGTGGTGATCTTGATGGCTACAATAGTTATGCACAAAGAGGTAATCTTCCAACTCTTCAACATGTTCTAACCGAAGGAATTGCAATGATGCCTTTCCTAAGTAAATTGAAAATGCTTAGAACTTGGGGTGGAATAATGGATATGTCTATGGACGGCTCACCAATAATAGACAAAACTCATATTGAAGGCTTGTATTTAAATTGTGGTTGGTGCTATGGTGGATTTAAAGCAACACCTGCATCTGGCTGGACTTTTGCACATACAATCGCACAAGATAGAGTTCATGAATTAAATGCAGGCTATAGTTTAAATAGATTTAATACTGGTCACTTACTCGACGAAAAGGGACTTGGTACCAAAACCTGGATTTCGTAAATGCTCCATATTAAATGTCCACACTGTGGAATGAGATCACAGAATGAATTTTCATATGGAGGAGATGCAACTGTCAAACGACCAGAATTAGGAAAAGAAATATCTGATCAAGATTGGGATAATTTTGTTTATAACAGGAAAAGCTTAAGGGGAAAACATTGGGAGTTATGGCAACATTTATCAGGTTGCAGACAATGGATAAAAGTTCAGAGAGATACAGCTACTCATGAAATTTTTAAAACTCTTAAAGCAAACGAAGAAATTTCATAATGACACAAAGTTTTAGATTAGAAAGTGGCGGATTAATAAATAGAGATAAAAAAATTTCTTTTAAATTCAACGGTAAAAATTATTATGGTTATGAGGGCGATACGCTTGCTTCTGCATTAATTGCTAATGGTGTTCATCTTATAGGAAGAAGCTTTAAATATCATAGACCCAGAGGTTTCTTTGGTGCCGGAGTTGACGAGCCGTATGCGATAGTTCAATTATATAGAAATGGTGAAACAGAACCAAATATAAAAGCTACTGAACAGGAACTTTTTGAGGGTTTAGAGGCGAAAAGTGTAAATTGTTGGCCGAGTGTGAATTTTGATGTGGGGGCTATAAATAATTTTTTAAAGATATTTCTCCCAGCTGGTTTTTATTACAAGACTTTTATGTGGCCAAAAAGTTTTTGGTATAAAATTTATGAGCCGTTTATCAGAAGAGCTGCTGGTTTGGGCACAGCATCTATAAAACATGACAAAGAGAGATATGAGCATAAATATGAATATTGTGATGTGCTAATAACAGGCTCAGGTCCTTCGGGATTAGCAAGCGCTTATTCAGCTGCAAAAAATGGTGCAAAAGTTATTTTGGCTGAGGATAAATCACGATTTGGAGGAACTTTATTAACTAGTGAAGTAAATATTGGTAATCAATCAGGAAAAGAGTGGGCAGATAGTATCATTTCAGTGCTTAAAGAAATGCCTAATGTTACTGTAAAAAACAGATCTCAAGTTTTTGGTTATTATGATCATAACATGCTAGTGATGTCTGAAAGAATTAGTGACCATTTACCAAAAACAAAAAAATTTCATCCAAAGCAGAGACTTTGGTATATTAGAGCAAAAGAAGTATTAATCTCATCTGGATCCATAGAGAGACCTATTGTATTTGGTAATAATGACACTCCTGGCGTAATGTTGTCTTCAGCTGCAAAGGAATACATGAAAGTGTACGGAGTATTAGTTGGAAAAAAACCGCTTGTTTTTACAAATAATGACAGTGGTTATGAAACAGCAATTGAATTTAAAAAGAATGGTATCGATCCAATAATTTTAGATACAAGAAAAGAGCCTCAATCAGAGATTATCGAAGAAGCAAAAAATATGAATATCAATATTAAAAATTCATATGTAGTTGTAGCTGCTCAAGGATATAAAAAAGTAAAATCAGCTGACATAGCTAAAATTTCAGATAATAAAGAGGAACTTGGATCAATTGAAAATATTGAGTGTGATTGTATTTGTGTTTCTGGGTTTTGGACACCTACAATTCATTTGGCATCACAATCTGGAAATAAAACAAAATTCAATGAAGATATTGATGCATTTGTTCCTGGTATATCTAAACAAAATGAAAAAACCTTAGGGGCCGCAAATGGAATTTACACTTTAGAGGAGACATTAAAAGACTCATTTGAAAAAGGAAACCAATTATCAAAAAAAATAACAAATAATGAGAACAAGGTCTCTTTTCCTAATGTTGTTGAAAAGAAATCTACAGTACATGATAAATTTTGGTGCGTACCCCTACCAAAGGGAAAAAACTACAAAAGATTTTTAGATTTCCAAAATGATGTTGCAGTTTCTGATATAGAGATAGCTCTAAAAGAAGGGTATAGGTCTATTGAACATGTGAAAAGATACACTACACTTGGTATGGCTACAGACCAAGGTAAGACAAGTAATCTTAATGGTTTACAATTAGTGTCGAAAATTGAAAATAAGGTTGTACCAGCAGTTGGGCACACAACCTTTAGACCACCTTATTCACCAGTTTCTATTGGAGCAATTGTTGGAAGGGAAGTAGGAAAACATTCAAAACCAACAAGAAAATCTCCAATGCATTCATGGCATGAAAAAAATAATGCAGTCTTTGTTGATGCTGGTGTATGGTTAAGACCAAGGTATTACAAACGTGGTGAAGAGAATTTATTTGAGGCATCAAAAAGAGAGGCTAAAAATGTTAGAACTAATGTTGGTGTTTGTGACGTAACTACTTTAGGTAAAATTGATATTAAAGGACCAGATGCAGCAGAGCTTCTAAATAGAGTTTACACAAATGCATGGTTAAAATTACCAGTTGGCAAAGCAAGATATGGTGTGATGTTGAGAGAAGATGGAATTGTTATGGATGATGGAACAACGACAAGAATATCAGAAAATCATTACCATATGACTACAACAACTGCTCAAGCTGCTAATGTTTTATCGCATTTAGAATATTACCTACAACTTGTTTGGCCAGAATTAAATGTAAATGTAGTTTCAACGACAGAACAGTGGGCGGGAGCAGCAGTTGCTGGACCAAAATCAAGAGAAGTATTAAAAAAACTTTTTCCAAATTCTGATGTTTCGAATGAGGGTCTTCCTTTTATGGGTTACATGGAAGCTGATTTATTTGGAGTAAAAGCAAAAATTTTTAGAATTTCATTTTCTGGTGAACTTGCATACGAAGTCAATGTTGAGTCAGACAATGGATATTTTATGTGGGAAAAAATAATAGAAGCTGGAGAAGAGTTTGGAATTCAACCATATGGAACAGAAGCACTATCGACCTTAAGAATTGAGATGGGGCATGTTGCAGGTTCAGAGCTTGATGGTAGAACTATTCCTTATGACAATTCACTTGAGGGACTATTAAATAAAAAGAAAGATTTTATTGGAAAAAGATCTTTATCAAGAAAAGCTTTTGCAGCTGAAGATAGACAAAAAATTGTTGGTGTTGTCCCATTAGATAAAAAAACAAGTATTCCAGAGGGATCTCATTTAGTTAAAGATTCAAATGCACCACTTCCAAACCCAAAATTAGGTTATATTTCAGCTTCGTGCTGGAGTGTTGAACATGACAATCCATTTTCTTTAGCAATTTTAAAGGATGGTAAGAATATGATCGGAGAGAAGTTATTTGTTATGTCCCCGCTAAAAAATAAAGTAATCCCAGTCGAGATAGTGTCTTCCCATTATGTTGACCCAAAAGGTGAACGAGTTAGATCATGAGCTTAATTTCTGCACTAGCCAATGTTCACCATCAAGGACAATTTGGAGACTTTGAGGACAAAAAAGGCGATGACCTTTTAAAAATCTCAGAGAAAAAAAATTTATTAATTGTGCAAATTGTACAATTCAAAAATTCTAATATTCCGATTGAAAGTTTAGATATTGACGGTTTAAAACTGAAAGATACTCCTTTAAATGTGAGTTTTAATGATAACACAAGAATTTTATGGAATGGCCCAAAAAATTGGTTGTTAGTCTCTTCCAAAAAAGATTTAATCAACGATATTTCTTCAACATGTAAAGAAATAGATTTTGCAATTACTGATTTATCCCACTCAAGAGCTGTAATTGATCTTGAGGGTAATTATGCAATAGAAGTTTTAAAAAAAGGATCACCATTTAATTTTGATGTAGTAAAGAAAAATAATTCATTAAATTCTCTTTATAATAATATTGCATTTACAGTAGATTTTCTTAATGATAAGCCATTTAAAGTAAGGTTGTTCACATTAAGAAGTTTTGGAGAGTCGTTGTACCATTCTATTACTGATGCAGCATTAGAGTTTGGTTACGAAAATAAATAGCTATATTAATCTCTAGTAGCTATATAAACTCCTATTGACGTTATCAAAAAACCTAAAAGATCAATTGCTGTTAAACTTTCTTTTAAAAAGAACCAAGCCATTAAAGCAGATGTTGCCGGAATAAGGAAAAAAATTGAAACAGTCTTACTTGCAGAATTTTTTTTTATCAAAAACATTAAAATTGTAAAAGCACCAAAAGACACAAGAAATATTTGATGACCCATTGAAAGAAGAAATGTTTTTGTGAAGGCTATGTAGGGTTTTGCAAAAAATATAACAACAATAATATGAAAAAAACATCCTCCTACAGCTTGATAAAAATTACTAACTGACAGAGGTAAATTATTACTTAATTTTTTTTGCCAAATTGTTGATGCTGTTATTGAAATAAGTGCTATTAATGTAGCAACTAATCCCAGCAATGGAATCTTAGATCCTAAATCTAAACCCAAAACTAGTGTTGCTCCAAGAAATCCAAGCAAAACACCAATCCATTGTTTTAAAGTCACCTTTTCATTTAAAATTGGTCCACTCAGGATATTTGTCAAAATTGGTTGAAGAGTTACAATTAATGCTGCAATGCTTGTGGGCATGCCAATAGAAATTGAATAAAAAACCCCTCCCAGATACAAACCATGGAATAGAACACCACTAAGAACTGATTCAATTAAGTTTTTTCTTCTTATTATAATTGAATATTTAGAATAAAGTGAGAATAACAAAAACCCAACTGCCACAAAAAAAAAACGAAAAGCCAAGGCAGCAAATGGATCACTATTATCGATGATCGGTTTAGTAGTAATAAATGCAGATGACCAAAGAATAATAAAAATAAAAGGAAAAATTTTGATCATGTTAAAAATTGTAATAAAATATGATGAATTACCATAATATTCTATTAGTATTAAAACTTATTTTGGACAATTTTATTATTGTAGCCTCTAACCAAATCAAATAGCATTAGGTTGTGATTATAAGATTTTTAAAACTTAGTTTATTTCTTACGTCATTTTTATTTTTGACGGGTTTCGTTCCCCTACCAGCTGTGTTAGGTCCTGCAATTACAGTAGCTACATCAGGAAATTTAGCTAAAGCTACTGCGCAGTTAGTATTTGATAATGAATTTAAAAAAAAAACAGGTAAAAGCTCCCTTGGCTATATTACAGAGGAAGTATCAAAAAATAATAAAGAAAATCAAATAAATGAAGATTTTAAAAATTTAATTGAAAAAAGAGTAAAGACAGTTCACCAAAAATTAGTTGATCAAAATAATGAGCCAAAAATAATCAAAGATTTTAAACTTTTAGTTGAAAACAGAGTTGAATTAACTCATCAAAAGCTAATAAAACAAAAAATTAATCAGTAAGATTTAAAAGAATTAATTTTTTTTGGTTAGTTTCTTTACACCATAACTCATAACTTTCACACATTCTCCACAAGTGATCAAACGCACGTTGAGAAATTTCTAAGGGAAAATGACTTTTAGTATAATAAAGTTCTGGGTACTGGATTAACTGTTTAATCATCATTTCTCTTTGTATTTTTAGTAACCTCATTGTCTCTTCAGGAATTTTTTCTTTTTTTTTCTTTAATTCTTCAAACCAATTGTCATGAAATTTACCGCTACTTATTTCTTTGTAAGTATCTGATCCAATAAAACCGTCTATCGCATCAATATTAGAGAAACCATTATTTTTTTTTTTAATTTCTGAAACTTCTAAATATATCTTTTCTGCTACATATAAAATATATGGCTTATCTTTAGATTTCATTATTTACGGTATTTTTTCATCGCCGCGTTGGCTAATATCAAATTTGGATCTAAAAAAATTTTTGAAGTTTTTACTTTTTTGAATGATTTAAATGCGAATATAGCAATTGGTAATTCAGTACAGCCTAAAATTATTTTTTTACATCTTTTTTTGATTAAATAATTTATGGCTGGTTTTATAATTTTACTAGCAGCTTTTACATTTCCCATTTTTACAAATTTTATTGCTTTATTTACAGAATTTTTTTGTAAAGATATATTTGGAAAAATAAGATTATAATTTTTATCAAAAAACTTATTGTAAACACCAGTGTTTAAAGTACCCTCAGTTGCTAATAGTCCAATTGAAGAATTTTTCTTACATGTTTTTTTTGTGTGAATAAATACTTCTTTAGGCATGTTTATAATTGGTAATTTTATTTTTTTTCTTAAATCATCATACCAATAGTGTGCTGTATTACAGGGAATAACAATAAACTTACATTTACTTTTTTTTAGTATATTACATCCATGTAATAGACTTTTTAATACCAATGAGTATTTTTTTTCAATTTTTTTATTTTTTTTCCGATTTGATAAATTCTTAGTTTGAACACCTATTGACTCTGGTCTTCCAGGAATATTTGATTTGTTAAAAAGGAGAAATAATGGATATTCTTGATCAATCTTTCCTCTATAAAGAATCGCAAGTTTATTACAAAAATCTAGGCCAGCTTGTGTGCCCATGCCACCTAAAATTCCAATCATTTTATTTTTATTTTTATTGATTTTAAATTTTTCTTATTGGCTACAAATATACAAATATTGTCAAATTGTAAATCTTATAGCCAATAATCTATGTAATGAAAATTATGCAGTTTTTAAGTTAACTGCTGAAGGACCTTTTGGACCATCTTCAACATCGAAAGTCAAAGCTTGACCCTCATCTAAACCGTTCATACCAGCATCTCTTACAGCTGAAACATGTACAAACACATCTTTTTCTTTATCATCTCTTTCAATAAAACCAAAACCTTTGGTTGGATTGAACCACTTTACTTTTCCTTGTAGACTCATATTTTTCTTCTTACTTTTTTGTTTGTTAATTTATTACTTAAATTTAAGTAATGATGACTTTCTTTATAATTTAATTAGTTTTGTCAACAAAATAGATCAATACTTAAAATTTAATTTTCAAGTGTTGTTTATTAACTTTGACAAATAAATAGAATTTTTATCCTCTTTATAATGTGCAAACGGTTTACAGGGCTTAAATCCACATAAATCAAATAATTTTCTTGCTGGTTTAAAGAATATTCCTGCTCCAGTTTCTATGCTAATTCGTTTAATATTCAATTTTTTAGCTTCATCAAACAAATGATCAATAAGTTTTATTCCATTCCCTTTATTCCTAAAATCATCATGTAATCTTATTGATTTAAATTCACCATGATCTTTTTCTAAAATTTTAAGAGCACCACAACCTATTAATTTATCATTATCCCACAAGCTCCAAAACTTTATAGATGGCACTTTTAAACCTTCGATATCCAAAACATGCGCACTTCCCTCAGGAGAAGCCGCTCTTAGTTCAATAAAATGTTTTTTTAAAAGTTCATTAACATCTGAATTTTCGAAGTTTCCCTCAATAGTTTTAAGCATTATAAAATTTTTGTTAAATGACCCATTTTTCTTTTATCTTTTATTTCTCTTTTTTGATAATCGAAAAAAAATTCATTATCGTTTAAATTTATATTTTGTCTATATGGGGTAATTTGATTACCTATTAGATTTATCATTTCTGCATTATGTAATTTCTTTAAGGGGATTTGCTCTAAAGAACAAACTGCTCTTATATGATTTTCAAACTGACTGATATTAAAAGCATTAATAGTTAAATGGCCAGAATTATGAACTCTGGGTGCAATTTCATTCACATATAGATTATCATTTCTATCAATAAAAAATTCTACACAAAGTGTACCAATGTATTTTAATTCCTCGGAAATTTGTTTACTCCACTCTCTAGATTGATCAACAAGTTTATTACTAATATCAGCAGGGATTTTAGATTTCTTTAAAATTTGGTTTTCATGAATATTTTCAATTGCCTCATAAATTTCGTATCTGTTATTACCAAATCTTGTGACTATAACCGAGATTTCTTTTTTTAATTTAACTAGTTTTTCAAGAATATATTCTTTTGAAAAATCTATATTTAATCCATTTAACTCACTTACTGATTTAATAGGATATTGACCTTTTCCATCGTAACCCATAGTAGCTGTTTTTAAAATTCCTGGCAAAAAATCATCAAGAGTCTCTAAATCTGATTTTTTTTCTATACCAACATATCTTGTGGTTCTGATATTTAATTTATTCACAAAATCTTTTTCAGCTAAACGATGTTGTATTAATCTATTTATCGATGGCTTTGGATTGACTGTTATGAATTTATTTATTTTATTTAAAGTTTCATAAGGAATATTCTCAAATTCATAAGTAACTATATTTACCTTTTTAACAAAATCGTTAATTTTATTTTTATCTTTATAATCACCAAACATGAATTCATCACAGAAATTTTGTGCAGGTGCATCTTGATCATCTGAGTAAATCAGAGTTTTGATATTTAATTTTTTTGCTGCAACTGACAACATACTACCTAATTGACCACCACCAAGAATTCCTAATCTAATTTCAGACATTGAATTATTTTGGATTTTTTCTAACTGATTTTGTTTGAGACAATCTCCAACTTCTAAGTTTAGATTTAACGCCAGGATTACTATTAGAAATAATTGAAGCAGCAAATATAGCTGCATTAATTGCTCCATCTTCTCCTATCGCTAAAGTCCCTACAGGAATTCCTTTTGGCATTTGAGCGATAGATAACAAGCTGTCTAAACCTTTAAGTTTTTTACTCTCAATTGGAACACCTAATACAGGTATTTGAGTAAGTGCTGCAATCATTCCAGGCAAATGAGCCGAGCCTCCTGCACCTGCAATAATTACCCCAATATTATTTTTTTCTGCATCAGACGCGTACTTATACATTCTCATTGGAGTTCTGTGTGCAGAAATAATCTTTATTTCCATGGGAACTTTAAGTTTTTTTAAAATTTGTTTTGCTAATTTCATTGTTTTAAAGTCAGATTGACTGCCCATCACTATTGAAACTTTTAGATTTTTTTTATTCATGAATATATTTATTGAAACTTTATTTCAAAAAATTGTTGAAATTTCAATAAATTAATAGAATTTCAAATACATATTGATATGGTTTAACAAAATTAAACTCATGAAATATAAAATTGATAATTTACAGTATTGTAATTGGACAAGAGAAGTTTTTGAAATCAATAGACAAGCAGAGCTAGATGCTGTTCATGTAACAATTGTCTATCATGAGGATTACAATGAATTTTTAAATGAAATTAAAAAGTGGCAAAAACTTTTTGAGAAAAACTCAGATTTAATTTTTCAAGGTTCTAATTTCAAAGATATTGAAAAAGCTAAATTAGAAAAAAAAACTGCAATTTTTTTTGGATTCCAAAATTGCTCACCAATTGAGGATGACATATCTTTAGTAGAAAAAGTACATAAACTTGGATGTCGTTTTATGCAATTAACTTATAATAACCAATCTCTTCTAGCAACTGGCTGTTATGAAAAAATTGATAGTGGAGTAACTAATTTTGGACGTGAAGTCATTAAAGAAATGAATAGAGTTGGAATAGTTATAGATATGTCCCATTCTGCCGAAAAAAGTACATTAGACGCAATTGAAATAAGCGAGAAACCAATTGCAATCACACATGCTAACCCCAGCTTTTGGCATGCTGCTAAAAGAAATAAATCTAATGAGCTATTAAAAGTTTTAAGTGATAGTGGAGGAATTTTAGGTTTTTCTTTATATCCTCACCATTTAAAGAATAATACTAATTGTACTTTAGATAGCTTTTGTGAAATGATTGCTAGAACGTCAGATATAATGAATATCAAAAATATTGGTATTGGATCTGACTTGTGTTTGAATCAACCCGATGAAATTGTAGAATGGATGAGAAATGGTACCTGGTCTAAAAATAAAAATTATGGAGAAGGCTCAAAGAACAAACCTGGCTTTCCTAAACAACCAGGTTGGTTTGAGGATGCTAGAGGTTTTTTTAATATAGAGAAGGGATTAAGAAAAGTTGGATTTTCTGAGGAAGAAACTAATGGGATATTAGGTAACAATTGGTATAATTTTTATAGAAATATTTAGAGTATGAAAGTTGAATTAAGAGATCCAAACATAATAATGAAATTGTCTAGACTAGGGTCTTTTCACCAATCTAAATTATCATTTCTAAGAAGTTTTTTAAATGAATTTAAAGACTGGGAATACAACAGAGATTTATTTAACTTAGATCCTGGTGGATATGGCGTAGCAATATATTCCTTCAAAAAAAATAAAAGAGTTTACTCATTAGTTTGTTTTGCAAACAAAATAGATGATAATGATAGATCAGATAGAGTTATTGCAACAAAATGGGATGCTGCTTTTACTTTACATGACGGGGTTCCTTCAAAAAAAGATATTGAAAGATTGAAGAATGAAGTTCCAAGACAAGAAGTTGGTAGACTTTCATATAAAGAACTAACTTTGTCTAGAGCAAATAAATCAGTTAGAGTTTTTAATCATGTAGTTGAAAAGTTAAGCGAAGGCAATCAGCCAGATCTAAATTTATTAGAAAAAGTTGGATACTTATATAGAACTACCGCTGTTTATGGTTCTGGAAAGTTTGGTTTAGCAGATAGATTTAGAATTAAAAATAGGGCAGAAATTAACGGACCTTTTAGATTAGAGATGATGTTGGTCTATTTAGTAAGGCAATTCACTTTTGACCAAGTTAATCATGTAGCAAAGCATAAAAATCCAAAGAAAGCTGTAAATTTAGACAAAAAAATTTGTAGAAACCTTGGTATTGGAAATTCAACTGGACTAGGAATGGCACCTTTTATTGTAAATCATCCTACCTTGTTAAATAATTGGATCTTATCAAGAGAAATCGCATTAAAAGAAATTAGAGAGATTAAAAATGTAAATTCAAAAGATTCAGATTTATTCAAAAAATGTGTCAAAGGTTCCTTAAAAAATATTACAAGTTGGAATTCTGAAAGTAAATTTCAAATAAAAAAAATAAATTCACTACTTTTTAATGTAAAAAAATTTTTAAAATATATCGAAAATCAATTAGATTTTACATCTCCATATCCTTTCAATCAAATATATTTATGGTTAGAGAAAGAAACCTGTGAAGAAACTATTGAATATATAGTCTCTATGATGATGGAACCTTTTGATAAAATTGTTCAGCCGTTAATAAAAAAAATGAGTTCAGATGAGGAAAAGTATTTTAGAATTCCCACAGAACGAACAGTTTTAGATCTTAAAAATATTTTAAAGCAAAGATATCCAGATATTCTTAAGATTGATTTCAAAGATAAATCAAATTTAAGAAATTTTTGGTTTATTTCTAAAAATAAAGAGGAGCCTAGGTATGCAGATCGTTTTGAGGAAGGGGGTGCAGAATTAGAACAACCTCTTGCAATTGCTAGAGATATTAAAAAACTAAATGATAAATTAATTTCATGTAAAGATGATTTAACTATTGATGGATTTTTAATGAATAATGCAGATTTAAGACATGTTGTAAGACGCGCATTTATCGTTGAAAAATTTCCATATGCTGAAATTCAAGATAATACAATTAATGAAAACGTTGTTCCAATCGATATGCTACGATTAAAGCTATCTTTTTTTGGTGCACTAAAATTTGATCCTAGATCAGATAAGTGGTTAAGAATTTGCATGTTTCAAGGAGCACCACTTCCGCATGAATTAAAAGATTATAATCAGCATTGGGTCTATCGTTGATTAAATTTTATGAAATCTTTGAGTGAAATTGAAACAACTTCTAAACGCGCAAGTAGAGCATTAGGTTATTCTTGGGGAATAAGTGAAGAAGTTGGAAAAAGTGTAAGGTTATTAGAAATGTTTAACTTTGAGGGGATTAAAAATTTAAATGAATACTTAAAAGAAAAAAAAGACAAAAAGTTTGAGAATCTTAATCTAATTAATGAAAATAACGAATGTTCTGAATTTTCTTACTGCCCAATTATTTTAGGTGTAAGTTTTTTAGATCAAATTGAAAAAATTGAAAAAATAAAAACTATTAATTTTTCCAAAATTGCATACCCATTACTATTTTTACCATTTCTTAGTAGAAGCTCAGAGGTTATCGGTAAAAAAATTTCTTTTAAGTTTGAAAAAAATGAATTTCTTTTAAATATTAATGTTAATATCTCCACAAACTTATTAAATAAAAATTGTCCAAATATTGCAAACAACGTAGAGGTTAAAATTTTAGAAAATAATGACAACTTTACTGAGCAAGATTGGAAAAGTTTATATCAATTATCAGAAAAAACTTTTGTTGAAGAAACAGAAAGTTTAAAAAAAGGTGCTGCAGGGGCGGGTTTAACTGATAATGATTAAAGATGATAATATAAAAAATCAGCATAACACAAACACTGATGAGTTAAATGATATTTGTGATGAATGTAAGAAAACTGATGAAAGTGTTACCCAAAATTTAATTTTGACTGGATTTAAAATTTGTAAATCATGCAGGGTTTCGAAAACAATCTTTCCAATTTAGATACTATTTATTGGTAAAGCATTCATTCTACTCATAACCAAAGATATTGACATAAAAGCAATAATTAAAAATGATAAAAATATTATGCCAAAGGCTTTAAAATTAGATTTTAAATTTAAAATTTGTTTTGTTGAAATAATTAAACTTGCAAAAATCCAGAATTGAGTGAGAAAAATGATTGGTATCATTAATTCGGGGGTTAATGCAAAAAATCTTAGTAAACCTGGTGAATGAGCAAAACCAACTGCTACCAGAACTTTTTTAAAAGGTACTTTTGTTTGTTTATCTGGAAATAATTTTACACCGATCACATAAATAAAAATTGCCCAAATGAACCACGTTAAAATTGCCGTAATACCAGACATTCCTATGGCAGTTTTTACTACGGTGTTTGCAGCCACACCTCCAGCTACACCATCTAATATCATTATTAAACCCGCAAAATATATCGCAGCCTCACCAAAATTTTTGTTATCGCTGTAAAGTGTTTTATCCAGTTTTATAGATTTAAAAATTATATTTAAAAATTCAGCAAACATTTATTTTTTTTTATTTTTTTGTTCTTTGTAAGATACAATCAATGGGAATAGTAATAATGCAATAGCGATAATAATGCAAACTGCAATAATGAAACTCTTTGTCATTTATGATTTTAAGGAGAGCGCAAACTCCCCTTAAAAATAATTAACCTGATACCACTTCTCTTGTGTTAGCGTTGTAAGATTCCTTAAATGGAATATCAACTATAACAGCATCAACAGGAGTTCCTGGTTTAACTGAATATTTCTCTGGTAAATGAACTTTAAATTTCTTTCCAACTTTTCCTTTTGGAAAACCATTAGCATTCAATGTTCCATCAAAAGGGACATATCCCATGGCTATATTTGTTTTCTTTTCAGGATGCCACCAAGGTGATGTTACAAAACCGACTGGATCGCCACCATCTTCATTAGATATCAACCAAAAATCTGGTGCATAATCATCAATAGGTTTTCCTCCTAACTCAAGACCAACTAGTTGAAGCTTATATGGTTTTTTTCCTGCTTTGATTTCAGCCTTCATTTTTTCTAAAGCTTGTTTTCCTACGTAATCAGAAGTTTTTTTCCATTCTCCTTTTCCTGATAAGGAAACTTGATAACCTAAATTACACTGGAAAGGGTTATGTTGTTGATCCATATCTTGACCCCAAGAAAGAATTCCAGCTTGAATTCTTCTGTGGTGTGCAGGAGCAATTACCATTAATTGATGTTTCTTTCCAGCTTCAAGAACTGCATTCCACATCTCATCGGCATATAAAGTTGCATTCCTCAAATATATTTCATATCCAGCTTCACCTGAAAAACCTGATTGAGAAAGAACACAACTTCTTCCAGCAACCTTAACTTCAGCTAAACCGTAGAAAGGCATATTTTCTAAATCAACCTGATCACCTAACAAATCTTTCATAAGAGCTTTTGATTTAGGCCCTTGAATTTGAACAGGACATGCATCAATTTCTTCAATAGTGCAATTAAATTTACCGTCTGCATTAACGCCTTGTAAATACATTCCAATGTCCGAGTCTGATAAAGAAAACCAAAATTCATCTTTTGCAATTCTTAAAAGAATTGGATCATTTAAAACTCCTCCATAAGCGTTACATAAAATTACATATCTTGCTCGCATCGGAGAGATTTTTGTTGCATCTCGAGTTATCACGTAATCAACAAATTTTTCTGCATCAGGACCCTTTACTTGGATCTGTCTTTCAACAGCAACATTCCACATAGTAACATGATTTACAATTGCATCATACTCAACCATTGCACCTCCATCCTCAGGTTTCACATATCCCCTTGGATGATAAATTCTGTTATAAACAGTTGCTCTCCAACAACCTGCTTGCATTGATAAATGCCAATATGGTGACTTTCTTACTCTTGTTGAAATTAACATTTCAACTTTTGTAGGCCCACTTTGTCTTAAATTGTATGGTACTTTTCGATCTGATTGATCTACAGAAGTAACATGCTTTAGTTTAGTATAGTCAAATTCTTTAGACATAACCATTCTCCTTCAACCACTTGTTTGTTTCCTTCAAGCCGCCGAATGTATAAATGTGGAAGAAATCAGTATGCGATTTAACTTTCCCAATTAGATCATTAGGGTCTTTAGGTTTTAATAAATCTAACGCCTTAGTAAAATTAGATTTAAGAAAATTTAAGGAATTTTTTGCTCCAACAATATTAGCAAATTTAATTAAGCTTGATATTTTTAGAGGCCCAGTAATTCCAACATGCACTGGCACGCTTTGTTTAGAAACAAAATCTATAATAGGCTGGGGATCTAATAACCACTGTGTTACTATATAATCAGCATAAGGCTTTTTATCTATCATAGCTTTTTCTAAATCTAAATCGGATATATCAGGACTCCCCTCTGGGTGTCCAGCAATTCCTATTGTCATCTTCTCAAAATAACCAGTCTCTAAAAGTTGAAACGAGCTATCAAATTTTCCCATCGGTTCTCTTCCGCCACCAATTACTAAAACTTGTTTAACTCCACCGTCTTTACACCTTGAAACATAATCTTTTAGTTGTTTTTCATCTTGCATTGATCTTGCTGGAAAGTGAGGTACTGGATTGAAACCTTTTTTAACTAACTCAACCGCTTGTTGTGCTGTTTCTCTGTAATCACCACCGGGTAACATTGTTATGTAAATATCATTTACAGGCGGAACAGTGTCAAGATCAGTTGTTGGGCTTATTTCTAGAGAAAAATTCATTTTATAGATCATTATCTTTTTTGAAAAAGCTGTCAAAGAATTTTATCAAATGACGCAATGATATTTGTTGCTTAAAATTGAGTGGGTTGTTAACTATCTTAATTCATGAAGATTATATTAATTATGGGTTTGCCAGGCTCAGGTAAAACGACTTTAGCCTCTGAATTAGTTCCATTATTAAAAGCAAAGTGGCTAAATGCTGATGAAGTGAGAAAAGAAGCAAATGATTGGGATTTTTCAGCAGAGGGAAGAACTAGGCAGGCGAAAAGAATGTGGGCAAAGGCAAAAGAGTTCAGAGATCAAGGTAATTATGTTGTTGCAGATTTTGTTTGTCCAACCCCTGCTGCGAGAGCGTTGTTTCCAGCAGATTTTATTATATGGGTCGATACTATTAAAGAAGGTAGGTTTGATGATACTAATAAAATGTTCGTAAAACCAGAGAAGTATAACTATCATGTTACCACTCAAGATGCTAAAAATTGGGCACCAAAAATATTAAAGGAAATAATATAATGTCTTATAAATGGGACAATAAAAAACCAACTGCACAGATGTTAGGAAGATGGCAGCCCTTTCATGATGGTCACTATACTTTATTTAAAGAAATAATTAAGAAAACTGGACAAGTTTGCATACAAATCAGAGATGTACAAGGTGTGGATGATAACCCATTTGACTTTGAAACAGTAAAAAAAAATATTGAAGATAAACTTAATCCAGAATTTGAGGGATGTTTTAAAATTATGTTAGTTCCTAATATTACAAACATTTGTTATGGAAGAGGTGTTGGTTACAAAATAGAGGAAATTGTTTTACCTGAGGAAATACAAAAAATTTCAGCCACTAAGATAAGAGCAAAGATGAGAAAAGACGGTAAACTTAAATAGTTTTTAATGAATATCAAAATCATTAATCAGAATAAAGATATAGCAAGAGTTATTATTAATGAGCCAAAAACATACAATTCTTTATCTTACAAAAATTTGAAAGATTTAATTAATGTTTTAAAAAAATTAGACAAAGATAAAAAGGTTAAAGTTATTATTCTTGAGGGTGCTGGAAAAGGTTTTAGCGCAGGTCATAATTTAAAAGAAGTTAAAAACTTAAAGAAAAAAGAAAGATATAAAAAATTATTTAATCTTTGTTCAAAGTTAATGCTTCAAATAGTTGAGGGTAAAAAACCTGTTATTGCAAAAGTTCATGGCGCAGCTTATGCAGCAGGATGTCAATTAGTTGCTAGTTGTGATTTAGCTTACAGCACAAAAGATGCACTTTTTGCAACACCAGGAGTAAATATTGGATTGTTTTGTAGTACTCCTATGGTTGCAGTTAGCAGAAAGATTAATAGAAAACCTATGATGAAGATGCTTCTTACTGGTGAACCAATTAAAGCAAATTATGCAAAGGAAATTGGTTTAATTAATGATTATTTTTCAAAATCAAGATTAAATAGTGAGACGATGAAAATTGCAAAAAAAATTGCATCAAAATCAAATTTAACAATTAAAATTGGAAAACAAGCTTTTTATAAACAGTTAGAAATGCCACTCAGAAAAGCGTACTCGTATACCAGTCAAATGATGACATACAATATGATGGCTATGGATGCAAAAGAAGGTATTTCAGCTTTTTTAGAAAAAAGAAAACCAAAGTGGAGAAATAAGTGAAAGTAAAAAATATTCTAACAATTATCTTAATAATCATTGGTATATATTTTATTTTTACCTTTAGAGACCATAATTTTAAAAGATCTATCGATGCTTGTATTGCAGGTAGTCAAAAATTGGATCAACCAATGACTATTGAAGAAGCTAAGAAGTTTTGTGAAGAAAAGATAAAGAGTGAGAATTAAATAGAGTGGAAAATATAAAAGAAATTTTAAAAAAATATAAAAATATTGCTCTAGTAGGTGCAAGTAAAGATTTAACAAAAACATCATCTATTGTTATGAAATATCTACAAGACAATGGTTTTAAAGTTTATCCTGTCAATCCATTCATGAAAGGTGAAAAAATATTAGGAGAAAAAGTTTTTGGAAATATTTCAGAGATTGATAATCCAGTAGAAATAGTAGATGTGTTTAGGCCATCGAATGAAGTTGTCACAATTGCTGAAGAAACTGTCAAAATAAATGCAAAGGTATTATGGTTACAATTAGAAATTAGCAACGATGAAGCAAAAAAAATTGTTGAGACAAATGACATCATTTACATTGATAATAAATGCACGAAGATAGAGTATGAAAAATACTTTAATTAAATTAATAATTAAATTTTTAAAAGATGTTAAAAAAATTCGAGATAATATTTAAAGTTTTTATTATTCTTTTCTTTTCAATTTCAATAACTAAAGCTGAATTACTAAAACCTAATAGTGATATAAAACCCTCTAAAGTTGTCGAGATTCAATTAAGTGGTCTTCAAAAAAACGACTTAAATTATAAAGATAGTGGGATTGAGCAAACCTGGAATTTTGCGCATCCCAGTAACAAAAAAAATACTGGCCCTCTACCAAATTTCAAAATGATGATTAAAGGTAACTCATATCAAATGCTCTTAAATCACTTAAGCCATACAATTACACAGGTTGGAGGTGGTGACAAATGGGTACAATTTGAGGTGATAATTTTAGATAAAGATAAGATTTATCATAAGTTCAACTGGCAAGTGGAAAAATATACTGCTGAAGGACCCCTTAAGGATTGTTGGTTGACCACAATGGTTTCTAGCCCAATAGCACTAGGAAGTTCAATTTGATTATCCATAATACAATTTTGTTTCGTTATGAATAAAAATTTAGTAGGAATCATTTAATGAAATCTAAAGCAAAAGTCGTTGTAGTCGGTGGAGGAGTTGTTGGAGTAAGCGCTCTTTATCATTTAGCAAAAAAAGGTTGGTCAGATGTTGTTTTAGTTGAAAGAAAAGAATTAACCTCAGGCTCAACTTGGCATGCAGCAGGTTTGTTACCTCTTTTTAATATGAGCTATTCTGTTGGTCAACTTCACAAGTATGCAGTAAATCTTTATAAAAAGTTAGAGGAAGAGACTGGTAAGAATGTTGGTTTCAGTGTTGTTTCAAATATCCGTTTAGCTAGTACCAAAGATAGAATGGATGAGTATCATCAATATGCTGGTGTAGCTAAAACAATTGGTGTTGATGTAAAATTTTTGACACCTCAACAAGTCAAAGAAATTTGGCCGCTTTGTCATACTGATGATTTAGTTGGAGCAATTCAACACCCAGAAGATGGATACATCCAACCTGCAGACTTAACTCAGGCACTTGCCACAGGTGCTAGGAATAGAGGAGCTGAGATTTATAGAAACACAACAGTATTATCTATGAGACAAAATAAAGAAGGATGGATTGTTGAAACAGATAAAGGATCAATTGAATGTGAACATGTCATTTCATGTTCAGGAAATTTTGCAAGACAAACTGGTGAAATGGTTGGATTAGATATTCCAGTTATTCCTGTTGAACATCAATATATTGTAACTGAACCGCATCCAGAAATACAAAAAAGAAAAAAAGAAGGTCTGCCAGAGATGGGTGTATTAAGAGATAGTGATAGTAGATGGTACATGAGAGAAGAGGCTGGTGGATTAATATTAGGTCCATATGAAGATGGTGCACCAGCGTGTTATGTGGAAGGTCCCTCAAAAGATTCTGAATATGAATTGTTTCAAGAAGATTTAGATAGACTTGCTCCACACATTGAGGGAGCAATACATAGAGTTCCAGCATTTGGAGAAGTTGGAGTGAAAAAAGTTTATAATGGTGCAATATGTTACACACCAGATGGTAATCCTATTGTTGGCCCAGCCTGGGGACTTAAAAATTTTTGGATTAATGAGGGACATAGTTTTGGAATAACTGCGGCAGGTGGTGCAGGTTGGCAATTAGCAGAATGGATCGTTGATGGTGAACCAACTATTGATATGCTTGGTGTTGAACCAAGACGTTACGGAAATTATGCAACAAAATCTTATCTCAAAGCAAAAAATGAAGAAGCTTACAGTCATGTATTTATTGTTCATTATCCTGATGAGGAGAGACCAGCTGCAAGACCTTTAAGAACATCTCCTTGTTATGAGAGAATGAAAAATCTTGGTGCTGTCTTTGGACAAAAATTTGGATGGGAAAGACCAAACTTTTTTGCAACAGATGGCATGGAACAAAAAGATCATTGGTCATTTAGACGATCAAAATGGTTTGATGCAATTAAGAAAGAATGTGAAAACGTTAAAAAGAATGTTGGACTTTTAGATATGACGGCCTTTGCGAAATGCAGAATAAAAGGTCCAAAGGCTGAAGAATTTTTAGACTACTTAGTTGCTAACAAACTTCCAAAAAAAATCGGAAGAATTAATTTGTGTCATGCGCTAAATACTAAAGGTGGTGTTCACTCTGAGTTCACAATCATGAAAGAAGCTGAAAATAGTTATTATTTGGTGTCAGCTGGAGCGAATTTGAGATTAGACCATGACTGGATTCAAAAATGGATGCCAACCGATGGTTCAGTTATATTTGAGGACTTAACAAATAGTACAGGTGTGCTTGTAGTAGCAGGCCCAAAAGCAAGAGAACTTATGCAAAAAGTTTCGACCGATGATTTTTCAAATGAAAACTTTAAATGGTTAACTGCAAAAAATGTTAATGTTGGATATGCTCCAGTTAATGCTATGAGAGTAAATTTTGTTGGCGAACTTGGTTGGGAATTACATCACCCAATTGAATATCAAAACCATATTTTTGATAAATTAATGGAAGCAGGTAAAGATCTCGGTCTTAAACCTTTTGGCATCAGAGCGATGAACAGTTTAAGAGTAGAAAAATCTTATAAACTTGTGGGAACTGAACTATCAATTGAGTATTCACCTTATGAGTCTGGCCTAGACAGATTTATTCATCCAAACAAGGGTAATTTTATAGGACTTGATGCACTAAACAAATGGAGAGAAAAGGGTTTTGATAATAAATTAGTAACACTAGAGGTTCATGACACAACAGACTCAGATGTTTTAGGCAACAATCCAATTTATAAAGATGATAAAGTTGTTGGAAGGGCAACGGGTGGAGAATATGGATTTAGATTAGATAAATCTATTGCCTTAGCAATGGTCAAACCTGATTTAGCAAATGTTGGAGAGAAACTTAAAGTTGATATTCTTGGAAAAATGTATGAAGCTACAATAGTAGAAGAAAGTCCATACGATGCTGAAAATAAACTTTTGAGAGCCTAATGAAAATTTTAGTCGCAGTAAAAAGAGTAATTGATTACAATGTTCAAGTAAGAGTTAAAGAGGATAACACTGGTGTAGTAACTGAAAATGTTAAGATGTCTACCAACCCCCCAGATGATAATGCGATTGAGGAGGCAGTAAAAATTAAAGAGTCAGGAAAAGCGACCGAAGTAGTTGCAGTAAGTGTTGGAGAAGAGAAAGCTCAAGAAACTGTTCGTAAAGCATTAGCGGTTGGCGCTGATAGAGGCATTCTTATTAAAGCTGATGGTATTTTAGAACCTTTAGCTGTTTCCAAATTATTACAAAAAATTGTTGAAAAAGAAAAACCAGATTTAGTTTTTATGGGAAAACAAGCAATTGATGATGATTGTAATCAAACTGGTCAAATGTTAAGTTCCTTACTAAATTGGCCTCAAGCAACATTTGCCTCAAAGATAGAGATTAAGGATAAAAAACTTGAAGTTACGAGAGAGATTGATGAAGGATTAGAGACAATAGAGATTAATATTCCTGCTATTGTAACTTGTGATTTAAGACTTAATGAACCAAGATATGCGTCTTTGCCCAACATAATGAAGGCTAAAAAGAAACCTATTGAGCAAATAAATGCGTCAGATTTAGGAGTAGATACATCACCAAGAATCGAGCAAATTAAGGTTGAAGAGCCACCAAAAAGAAAAGCAGGAATAAAAGTAAAAAGTGTGGCTGAGCTAGTGCAAAAATTAAAAAATGAGGCTAAAGTAATATAATGTCAGTTTTATTAGTTGCAGAACACAATAACAAAGAGTTGAAACCTTTTACACTGAATGCCGTAACTGCAGCTTCTCAAATGGATACAGATCTTCATGCTGTAATTATTGGTAATAACTGTGGAGATGCAGCAAAAAAATTATCAGAGTTACCATTAGTCAAAAAAGTAATTCAAGTAGAAGCAGCTCATTATGAAAACTTTGTAGCAGAAAATTTTGCACCAGTAATCGTAAAACTGGCAGAAAACTATTCACATGTTGTTTGTTCAGCTAATACATTTGGTAAAAATTTGATGCCAAGGATTGCAGCTTCTTTAGACACTTCTCAAGTCAGTGATATTATTAAGGTAATTTCCGCAGATACATTTTTAAGACCAATTTATGCCGGAAATGCATTTGCAACAGTAAAAAGTAAGGATCCAAAAAAATGTATAACTATTAGACCAACTTCTTTTGATCCATGTGAGAGTTCAGGTGGATCTGCGCCAATTGAAAAAGCTGAACCAAGTGAAGAGTTTAATAATACAAAATTTGTAAAAAGAGAGGAAATTAAGTCAGATAGACCAGAACTTGGAACTGCAAGAGTAGTTGTTTCTGGAGGAAGAGGAATGCAGAGTGGAGATAATTTTAAATTAATTACTTCTGTTGCTGACAAATTAAATGCCGCTATTGGTGCATCAAGAGCAGCTGTGGATGCTGGATATATAAGCAACGATCATCAAGTGGGTCAAACTGGAAAAGTTGTAGTTCCAGATTTATATATTGCTATCGGTATTTCTGGTGCAATTCAGCACCTAGCTGGAATGAAAGAAAGTAAGGTTATTGTTGCAATCAATAAGGACGGTGAAGCTCCAATTTTTAGTGTTGCAGACTATGGTCTAGAAGCTGATCTTTTTGAAGCAGTACCCCAATTTATTGAGGAACTGAACAAATTAAACACTATACAAAAATAATATAATCTGTAAAAAATTATTATGTCCAGAGAGTCAATGGAATATGATGTAGTAATTGTTGGTGGAGGACCATCAGGATTAACAACTGCTATTAAACTAAAACAATTAAATTCAAATTTAAATATTTGTATTTTAGAGAAAGCATCTGAGATCGGTGCCCATATATTAAGTGGAAATGTTTTTGAAACTAGAGCACTAGACGAATTAATTCCAAATTGGAAAGATTTAAATCCACCTATAAAAACAAAAGTCACTAAGGAGAAATTTTTATTTTTAGGAAAAACAAAATCATTAAGTTGGCCAACATGGCTGTTACCTGCTGTTCAAAAAAATCATAAAAATTATATAATTAGTCTTGCAAATTTATGTAGATGGCTTGCTGAGCAAGCAGAAGCACTTGGTGTAGAGATATTTCCAGGATTTCCTGCAAGTGAGATTTTATTTAATGATGATGGTTCTGTTAAAGGTGTAGCCACGCAGGACATGGGCATAGACAAACAAGGAAATAAAAAAGATAGTTTTGAGCCAGGCATTGAACTTATTGGTAAGGTAACAGTTTTTGCTGAAGGTTGCCGAGGTCATTTAGGAAAACAATTAATTAAAAAATTTAATCTTAATAAAGACAAAGATCCCCAACAATATGGAATTGGATTTAAAGAAATTTGGGAAATAGATGAAAAAAATCATGAGGAGGGATTAGTGATGCATACAGCTGGATGGCCTTTAGATAAAAACACTTATGGTGGAAGTTTTATTTATCATGCTGAAAACAAACAAGTGTTTTTAGGATATGTAATAGGTTTAGATTATCAAAATCCTCACCTTTCTCCTTTTGATGAGTTTCAAAGATTTAAAACACATCCATCAATAAAAAAAATTATAGAAGGTGGAAAAAGAATTTCTTATGGCGCTAGAGCTTTAATTGAAGGGGGTATTCAAAGTTTACCAAAAATGTTTATGCCAGGCGCATTACTTATTGGATGTGACGCGGGAACATTAAACATGCCAAAAATAAAAGGATCTCACACTGCTATGAAAAGTGGAATTTTAGCTGCAGAGGCTATTAATGAACATATTCAGTCTAAAAAAGATTTATCATTATATGAGGAATTATTTAAAAAAAGCTGGTTATATAAAGAACTGTATCAAGCAAGAAATGTAAAACCTAGTTTTAATTGGGGTTTAATTTTAGGTATAATTTTTACAGGAATTGATCAAATTTTATTTAGAGGAAAACTTCCATTTACATTAAGACATAAGCATTCCGATCATGAAACTTTAAAACCTGCAGATAAAATGCCAAAAATTGATTATCCTAAACCTGACAATGTTATTACTTTTGATAAAACAAGCTCAGTTTATTTGACTGGGACTAATCATGAGGACAATCAGCCAGTGCACTTACAGCTAAAAGATAAAGATTTACCTATAAAATATACTCTTGAAAAATATGACGAACCAGCTCAAAGATATTGTCCAGCAGGAGTTTATGAGGTTCAAAGAGAAAATAATATTAATAAATTTGTGATTAACGCTCAAAACTGTATTCATTGTAAAACTTGCGATATTAAAGAACCTTCTCAAAATATAGTTTGGGTCACTCCAGAGGGAGGCGGTGGACCTAAATATGGTAATATGTAACTAGCTATTTTAAAAAATTAGCAAAAATTGTTACTATTCCAATAATACCCAGCCAAATAATAAGATTTTTTAAAAAAACTTTTTTATTTTTATTTGCATAATAAAAACCTGGGAAGACCAGTGCAATTACTAATAAAAGATATATGACCGATAAAATATTTTCACCCATAATCCAAATTTATTTTATGAAAGATCTATTGCAAATTTTTTAAGTGTTTCGATTGGCAAAACTTTCAATGTATTTTCATGGGTTCGCTTCAAAAAAATTGGGCAACCTTTTCCAGCTTCTACCGCTCTTGCATACCAAGTTGCGCAAACACACCAGCCATCTCCATCTTTTAAGCCTGGAAACCCAAACTCCGGGTGAGGTGTGATTAAATCATTTCCAGCTTCTTTACACCATTCCAAAAATTCGGTTGTAACTTTTGCACAAACAGTATGTAACCCATGATCATTTTCATCAGTATTACAACAACCATCTCTATACCAACCAGTAAGAGGATTTTTGGAACATAATTCTAAATTTTCTCCAAGGACATTTTTTTGAATTTTATTTACCATATACATTATATATATCCTCATCAATTGATGCATTAAATGAGATAGAACGTCTTTCCTCCTCAGTACCTTTGAATGGAAAAACTGTATGCATCAAATAATTAGGAAATAAATAAAAATCACCAACTTCAGGAGTAATATTAAATGTTGAAGGACAAGTAAACATTCTTGCTCCGTGTATTAGTTGCAAATTTCCACCTCTATATTTTTTTGATTTTTTTTGCTGAGTACTTTGTCCTAATGATTTAGGAACTTTAAGAAATCCAGCTCCAGAAATATGACCACCATGCCAATGGGTTGGATTATATTCATTTTGAAATTGTCTAACAACCCAAGTTTTAAGCAAATTAAATTTTGATATTTTTTTTCCTTCATTTAATTCCGTATAAATCTTACAAGAATTTCCCAAAAATTCTAACCAACCTGATGATTTAACAAATTCTACTTCTAATAAAAATTCCTGAGTCACATCACCTACTAGCGCCTCACCATAATTTAGTTTTTTTAATTTTGATTCATCATTGATAATTTTATCAATGTAGTCATTTAATTTATTAAGTATTTCATCTGGTATTTTGACTTTTAATATTGCTGGACCTAATACTCTCAAATTTTGATATTTAATTTCCATTTAATTAAATTTTTGTTGGATTGGGTTGACCTTTATAAACTTTTTCCGGGTCAAATTTTTTTTCTTTTTCGGTAAATTTCATCTTAATTTCTCTACCATTTTCAATCGGCCCAAGAGGTATAGATCTATAGAAACAAGATCTATAACCGACATGACAACTAGCTCCCTCTCCAATATCAACAGTAAGCCAAATCGAGTCTTGATCATCATCAATTTTGATTTCAGTCACTTTTTGAATAAAACCACTTGTTTTGCCTTTGTGCCAAATAGCTTTTCTTGATCTGCTATAGTAGTGAGCTTCTTTTGTTTCAATAGTTTTTTTTAATGCTTCAACGTTCATGTAACCATGCATTAAAATTTCTTTTGTTTGAGAGCACATAGTAATGACAGGTATTAAACCATCATTATCAAATTTAGGTGATAGAAGATCTCCCTCTTCGATTTCAACCACATTTTCTCTTTTTTTGAACATATTCGGTGATTATGTAGCACATATAGAGATATATTAAATATTTTAAAAATGCGCATTTATATGTATAAACCCCATCATGAAGTTAGTTAAAGACATTAATAATAATCAAAATTCGAAGAAGATTTCTGACAAAGAAGCAGAAGAAGCTTTTAAAACTATTTTGTCGTGGATGGGTGAAGATCCTAATCGAGAAGGATTATTAGAAACTCCAAAAAGAGTTGTTAAAGCATTTAAGGAGTATTTTAAAGGTTATAAGGAAGATCCTATTCAAGTTTTAGATAAAACTTTTGGCGATGTTGATGGGTATGATGACATGGTTATTCAAAAAAATATTTCTGTTCAAAGTCATTGTGAACATCATATGGCACCAATAATTGGTAAAGCTCATGTAGCCTACATACCTAATGAAAGGGTAGTTGGATTGAGTAAATTAGCAAGAGTGGTCGAGGTTTTTTCTAAAAGATTACAAACTCAGGAAAGATTAACTATGCAGATTGCGAATACACTAATGCAATCATTAGATGCCAAAGGGGTAGCAGTTACAATAGACTCAACTCATCAATGTATGACTATGAGAGGGATTAAAAAGGAACAAGCTACAACGGTCACAAATTATTATTTAGGTCAATTCAAAGAAGATTTAAGTTATCAAAATAGATATTTAAGGTTAATAAGTAATTCAAAAGATTAAAAGTGTCAGACCAATTTAAAGCATTAGTTTTAAATCAAGAAGGTGACAACTTTACAAGAGAAGTAAAATCATTAGATAAAAGTTTTTTAAAACACGGTGATGTAACTATTAAAGTTGATTATTCAGATCTTAATTTTAAAGATGGAATGATTTTAAAAAACGGTGGTAGGTTAGTAAAAGAGTTTCCGCATATCCCAGGCATAGATTTTTCAGGAACTGTTTTAGAAAGTGAAAATTCAAAATTTAAGTCAGGCGATGAAGTAATTTTAACAGGTTTTAGAGTTGGAGAAATTTTTTATGGTGGATATTCTCAAATGGCAAAAGTTAACGGAGATTTCTTAATAAAGAAACCAAGTGATTTATCAAGTAAGCAAGCAATGATTTTAGGGACTGCTGGTTTTACATCTTTAATGGCAGCATTTGCAATAAAAGCTCGAGAGGAAATATTGCTTGGTGCAAAAGTAAATGATGTTTTAGTTACAGGTGCAACTGGTGGAGTTGGAAGTATTGCGGTTATGATATTAAATAATATGGGATACAATGTTACTGCAGTCTCAGGAAAAGATTCTAAAGCGGATTACTTAAAATCATTAGGTGCTAAAAATGTTATAAATCGTGGTGAATTTGATAAAGATCCAAAACTTATAGATAAAGGTTTATGGGATGGGGTAGTCGATACAGTTGGAGGTAAAATTTTAGCTAATGCAATTGTTCAAACTAATTCAAATGGGATTATTGCAGTATGTGGTAATGCAAGCACTAATGAATTAAATACTAATGTAATTCCTTTTATGTTACGAGGAATAAAACTTTGGGGAATGGACTCAGCTAATTGTAGCATCAAAAGAAGAGAATTTATTTGGGGAGAGGCTGCAAAATTAATCGATTTCAACTTAATAGAGAAATCTATTCAAACTGTTAGCTTGGAGGAGTTGATTGAAACTTATCCTAAAATATTAAAGGGTGAAATTTCTGGAAGAGTTTTAGTTGATTTAAATAAATAATGGACTGGGATAAACTTAAAATTTTTCATGCAGTTGCAGAGGCAGGAAGTTTTACTAATGCAACAATAAATTTAAATCTTAGTCAATCAGCAATAAGTAGACAAATTCAATCTTTGGAACAAGATTTAAAAGTTCAATTATTTGAAAGACACGCAAGAGGTCTTACGCTCACCGAAAATGGAGAGTATGTATTTAAGACTGCACACGAAGTTATAAGTAAACTTAAAGAAGTGGAAACTTCACTAGGAGATCAAAAAAATAAACCAACAGGAAAATTGACAATTACAACAGTTAGAAGTTTTGGAACTCATTGGTTAACACCTAGAATTGAGGAATTTATGCGATTAAATCCTGAGGTTGAAATAGAATTGATTTTTGAGGATAAAGAGCTGGATTTGAGCACAAGACAAGCTGATATTGGTATCTTTATGAGAAGACCTAAACAATTAAACTATATTCAAAAAAAGCTTATAGATCTAAAATATTATATTTATGGGTCTAACAAATATTTGGAAAAATATGGTATGCCAAAGACTGTGAGTGACTTAAATAAACACAAATTCATATCATTTGGCAAAGGAGCACCTTCACCAGTTTATAATCCAGAATGGGCATTAAAATTAGGAATGCACGACGGAAAAAAAAGAAAACCTATAATGAAAGTTAATAGTGTTATGGGACTTTTATTAGCAGTGGAGTCTGGAGTAGGTTTAGCAGCACTGCCAGAATATTTAGTAAGTAATTCGACCAATATAATTAAAGTTTTACCTAAATCTGAGGGACCAATCACAGAGGCACACTTTGTTTATCCACAATCTTTAAAGAATACAGCTAGAGTTCAGGCCTTCAGGAATTTTTTATTCAGCAAAATAGGCGACTGGAAGTCTTAGATAGCCTGCGACATCTTTGCGATTGATAATCATTCTCAATGAGAATAGTTCTCATTCTCAAAAAAATCATGGGGAAGAATGGAGAAATAATGAGAAAAATATCAATTTTTGCATTGATAGCATCTTTATTTACCTCATCAGTTGTGATGGCAAATGAGGTAAATGTTTTTAACGCAAGACATTATAAGGCTGACGCTGAACTTTATAACAAGTTTACAAATAAAACAGGAATTAAGGTTAACTTGATAAATGGTAAGGCAGGCGCACTTGAAAAAAGAATGATAGAAGAGGGTGTCGACTCTTCCGCAGACCTTTACATTACTGCTGACGCAGGAAGATGTGGAGTATTTAAATCAAAGGGAATGACTCAATCTGGTTTAACATCTGCAGCTATAAAAGCAGCAGTGCCAGCAAATTTTAGAACAAGCCATTGGACCGGAATCGCAAAAAGAGCAAGAATAGTTTATTATTCACCTGAAAGAGTTTCTGGAGCTGAGCTATCTGGTTTAACTTACGAAAGTCTAGCTGATCCAAAATGGAAAGGTAGACTAGTTATAAGAGCATCCAACAATATCTATAATAAATCACTTGTAGCTTCATTAGTTAAAAATAATGGAAAAAAAGCAACAGCTGAATGGGCGAAAGGAGTTGTGTCTAATATGGCTAGGACGCCTAAAGGAAATGATAGAGCACAGATAATGGCAGTTGCAGCTGGCGAAGCTGACATTGCCGTAGCTAACACTTACTATCTTGCATTAATGTTGTCTGGTAAAAAGGGTCCCGAACAACAAGAAGCTGCAAAAAAAGTTAAAGCTTTTTTTCCTAATCAAGGTGATAGAGGAACTCATATGAATATTAGTTGTGCAGCATTAGTAAAAAATGCTCCTAATAAAACTAATGCCATTAAACTTGTAGAGTTTTTATTAACACCAGAGTCTCAAGAACATTTTGTAAATAATACCTTTGAGTTTCCAATGATTGATAACGTTTCAGCAAATCCGTTAGTGGTAAACAATATTGGTTTAGATTTTAAACAAGATCTTAAAACAAAAGTTTCTAGTTATGGAGCTAAACAAGCAGATGCGTTAGAAGTAATGACAGCTGCCGGCTGGAAGTAAAATGGTGAAAAATAAAAAGAAATTTATTTCGGATATTGATTTTAATAAATCCTCTAAGGGATGCACTCCATGTTATTTGGAATGTAAAAAAATCGATAAAAGAATAAATGATAGAAAAATTTCAGAAATTAAAACTATGGAGGTTCCGCATATCCTAAAAGTATTTGATTTTTGATTTTTTCTGGGTGTCCACGCTTTTTTTAAAGTGTGGACACAAATACTTTCCATATTTATAAGGCGGAATATAAATTATGAGAATAAATTTTTGGTATATATCTTCTCTTTTCATTTCTATTTTTGTTATTATTCCAATTCTAACTGTATTTTTAAGTTTTTTTGAATCCACATCAAATTACTATGGAATTTTAAAAGATACTTTTTTATTTGAGTATATTTCTAACTCCATAATTTTATTGATAAGTGTTCTATTATTAACTTTTTTGATTGGAACTGGAACTGCATACTTGGTATCTTTTTATGAATTTCCATTAAGTAATTTTTTTAAATGGGCATTGATACTATCATTTGCAGTTCCTCCATATATTTATGCTTATTCATTAACAGCCTTTTTTGAAAATTACGGTACAGCATATTCTATTTTAAAAAACTTATTTGGAGATAAAAATTATAATTTATATATTCCAAAATTTGATGGAATGATTGGAGTCATACTATCTCTTTCTTTTTCATTATTTGCATACGTATATATTTTAGCTAGAGCTTCGTTTTTATATCAATCACAAAACTTCATTGACCTAGGTAAAAACTTGGGTTTTACAAATTTTAAAACATTATATTCAATTATTCTTCCTGCAGCACGACCAGCAATAGTTGCTGGCTTATCTTTAGTTGCAATGGAAACACTAGCAGAATTTGGGGCAGTAGATTTTTTTTCAATAAATACACTTACTACAGGAATATATAATTCATGGATAACATTTGATGACCTTGCTTTTGCAAATCAGTTATCATTCTTCTTATTATTGTTCATTTTTGCCTTGTTTATATTAGAAAATTTATCAAGAAATAAGGCGAAATATCACTTTAATTCAAAAGGAGGTTTTAAACAAAAACAGAAGTTACAACTTAAGGGAACCAAATCAATAGCTGCTTTCCTTTTTTGTTTTCTTGTTTTCTTTTTAAGTTTTTTATTTCCTTTAAGTCAAATGTTGTATTGGACAATTAAATTTCCAGAAAATTTATTTGATCTACAAATTATTAATCTTTTGAGTAATACACTTTATTTAGTTATTTTATCAAGCTTTGTATTGATAATGTTTTCTTTAATCTCAAACTATGGAAATAGAGTTACAAAAAATAAAACTTTAAATATTTTATCAACTTTATCAATTTCAGGATATGCAATACCTGGTGTAATTTTAGCAGTCGCATTTATCACTTTCATAGCTTGGTTCGACGAGAGTGTTGTTAAAAATCTAGGATTATTTTCTATCAAGAAAATATTTATTGGCTCTATTTTAGGATTAGTTCTCGTGTATTTTGTGAGATTTTATTCTTTGGCCTTTAATGGAATTAAATCTGGATATGAAAAAATTAATATCTCAGTCGACGAAAGTTCTTATTTATTAGGTTATTCAAAACGAAAAACATTTATGAATATTCATATACCCTTCTTGAGAAACTCTTTATTATTTGTTTGTATATTAATTTCTTTAGAGATTATAAGGGAATTACCTATTACTTTAATCTTGAGACCTTTTAATTTTGAGACTTTTGCAACTACAGCTTATATATCCGCATCCGAAGATTTATTAGAGGCTGCTGCAGTCCCATCATTATTTTTAATTTTAATTGCAACTTCTTTCATTATAATTACATCTAAATATATATTAAGAGATAATAATGAGTAAAAATTTTTTTGAAATAAAAAATGTTGATTTTAATATTGATGGAAAAACAAAAGTTAAAAATGTTTCTTTTTCAATTGAGAATGAAGGTGATGTAATTTGCCTTTTGGGCCCATCTGGTATTGGAAAAACTACCATACTTAGAACGATCGCTGGATTAGAAAGAATAAAAAAAGGTTCAATAGAATTAAATGGAAAAGTTCTTTCATCAGAAAAAATTAATATTGAACCTGAAAATAGAAATGTATCTCTCGCTTTTCAAGATAATAGTTTATTTCCACATTATGATGTTCAAAAAAATATTTTATTAGGTTCAGAGAAAAATAAAGAAAAAATTGAAAAAAAAATTGATGTAAAAGAGATTATCGATTTATTAGATATATCTCATATTCTCAACAAATACCCACATGAGATAAGTGCTGGTGAAGCACAACGAGCTTCATTAGCAAGATCTTTAATGACACGACCAGATTTGTTATTATTAGATGAGCCTTTATCGAATGTTGATCAAAGTTTTAAAGAAGAAATTCAAGTTAGACTAAAAAAAATTCTTTATAAATTAAAAATTTCAACAATAATTGTGACACATGACTCTTATGAAGCATTTTATTTAGGATCAAAATGTGGAATTATTTTAAATCAAGAACTCAAACAATTTGACGATCCATATAACGTTTATCATTTACCAAACTCAATAGAAGTAGTTAATTTTTTGAATAGAGGCATTCTTATTCCTGCAGAGGTTACAAGTCCTAAAAGTTTAGAAAATAAAGATCTTGGAACAATTACGGGTAATTTTAATAAACCTTTTCCAATAGGATCAAAAGTAAAACTTTTGGTTCAACCAGAGGACTTGCATCATGATGACCAAAGTAATTTAAAGTTTGAAGTTATAGATAGAAAGTTTAGGGGCACAAATTTTATCTACACTCTTAAAACGCCAAGTAATTTATTAATTCCAGTTTTTGTTCACTCTCATCATATTCACCAACACGAGGAGAATGAAAAATTTGGCATAAAAAGACCAATTCATATTGATCATATTGTTTGCTTCTAATAAAAACTCTCTAAAATGAATAATAAATTTAGAGTTTTTTTAAAGGGTATTTTTGATGTTAGCCCACTGATGATTCCAGTTGTTCCATTTGGTTTAATATTTGGGGTTCTTTCAATCGATATTGGATTTAGCCCAATAGAAACAATGGGAATGTCATTAATAGTCTTTGGTGGTGCTTCACAAATTGTTTTACTGCAATTATTTTCAGGAGGCGCCTCATCTTTAGTTATAATAAGTTCAGTTGGAGCAGTGAACTCAAGACATCTTTTGTATGGAGCTGTTGTTTCAGAACATTTATCAGATTTAAAACTTTTTTGGAAAATTATAATCTCATATTTTTTAGTTGACCAAGCTTTTGCAAGATCAAATGAGTATTTTAAAAAAAATAAAGATAAAAATAAATATTTTCATTTATTCGGTGGTGGTATTACTTGTTGGGTTATTTGGCAGACAACCACTTTTTTAGGAATTGTTTTGGGAGCTTTTATTCCTGAAAAACTAGGTTTAAGTTTTGCAGTGCCTTTAACTTTTTTGGCATTATTGGTTAACGATTTTAGAAAATTGATAAATGTGATTGTGATAATTATTTCAGGGTTAGTGGCAACGTTTGGATTTAATTATGTTCCTTATAAAGCATATGTAATTGTCGCTGGAGTAACTGCTTTACTGACAGCAGCAATTTTAACTAAGTTGAATAAAAAAAATGAGTAACTGGCTATTAATTATATACTGTGGTTTGATAACTTTTTTGACAAGGTTTTCAATGATAGCATTATTAAAGAAAGAAATGTTCAATGATAGAATAAGAGAAATTCTCTCTTTTGTGCCTTCAGCAATTTTTCCTGCGATTATATTTCCTGCTATTTTTTTGGATAACTCTGGAGATTTCCAATTAGAAAACAATCCAAAGATAATGGCAGCAATAATTGCAATGTTAATTGGAATAATAAGTCAAAATATTATTGCGACAATTATCTCAGGGCTAGCTTCTTATTGGTTTTTAATTTTTATGGTATAAAAAATCATGAAAAAAATATTAATATCAATTTTCTTTTTATTTTCATTAAGTGCAAATGCAATGGAAAAAGAAACAACTTTTAAGAAAGAGTTGTTTGATAAAGCTCAATCAGATGGAAAAATTGTAGTAATCAGTTCTTGGATAAAATATTGCCCATCATGCGCTGGTCAAATGAAAATTCTTCAGAATGCAAAAAATAAAGGTGAATTATTAGACATTAAATTTGATAATATTGAATATTTCTCATTCGATGTAACTAAAAAGGAAATCTCTGATTTTTTTGATGTACAATATCAAACAACATTAATAATTTTTAAAGGTAATCAAGAAGTTTATAGAAGTATTGGTGAAACAACCGAAGATTTAATTTACGAAGCATTAAAAGCTTCAATTTAAATTAAGCACCTAAATTAATATTTTTTGCAACATTAAAATCAATTTCGGTTGGTTTTTTTAGATTTAGATTGTTCATTAACTCAACATATTCATCTACACTACTAACCTGTAATCTTGGATTTTGTTTTTTTTCTTTACCAATAGTACTCACTTTCTCTCCTTTGTAATCATGAGCAGGATATAAAAAAGTTTCATCAGGAAGTTTTAATAGTTTATTAAAAATTGAGTTATATGCATCTTTCGAATCTCCATTTTGAAAATCAGTTCGACCTGTTCCATTTATCAGCAATGTGTCACCAGAAAAAAGATAATTATCCATCAAAAAACTATAACTATCTGAAGTGTGACCCGGAGTATACATAGCTTTAATTTTCAAATTTTCTAAATTTATATATTCATCATCTTTCACTTTAATTTCAACAGCATCTGCCGGAGTATGATCGCCCATTATTGTGGAACATTTCGTAATGTCTTTTAATTTTGAAGCACCTGTCACATGATCAGCGTGTATATGTGTGTCAATTACTTTTACTAATCTTAAATCTAATTCTTTTAATAAAATTATGTAATCACTTACGTTTTCTAAAACTGGATCAATTATCAAAGCTTCTCTTCCTTTAGATGAGGCAATTAAGTATGTGTATGTGCTAGATTTTTGATCAAATAGTTGTTTAAAAATCATAACTAAACATTATCATATAAGAATGGAATCCACTACATTTGATTGGTCTTGTTCACACACATGGAAACAAAGTGCTAAAAATACTGCGTGGTGTTTACTTGGGTGTTCGATCGGAGATTTTGGAACAATTTTATTTTTTCAATTGACCAAAATACCATTCCCGGTTTTAGCCATTATGATATTAGCAATTATCAATGGGTTGATTACAAGTATAATTTTAGAAACAATTATTTTAATCCGTCAAAATTTGGAATTTAATAAAGCTTTAAAAACAGCATTGGGGATGAGTTTTATTTCAATGATAAGCATGGAAATCACAATGAATTTAACTGATTACTTTTTAACTGGTGGAGCAATATTAACCTGGTGGGTTGTACCTTTAATGCTTATTGTGGGTTTTTTAACACCATGGCCATATAATTATTGGAGATTAAAAAAATATGGCATCAGTTGTCATTAAAAATTGGGACAATAAAACCTGGTTATCTTCACAAAATTATATTAATTCATTTAATAATTTTTTAATCAAAAATACCAAAATTAATTCAAATTTTAAAATTTTAGATATTGGTTGTGGAAGAGGGAAGATTTTAGGTTCTTTAAAATCAAAGTTAAAACTTAAATACAAACCTTTAGGTATAGATATTGTTAATCATAAAGATAGAGATAAAAGAATTAATTTTAAAAAAGCAAATATTTTAAATCTTTCTTTGACAAAAAATCAAAAGTTCGATTTAATTTTGATTAAACAAACTATTCATTTAATAAAATTAAGTGAAGTAAAAAAATTATTAAAATCATTAAGAAAAATATTAAATACAAAAGGTAAAATTATAATTTTTACTTTAGATACAGAAAATAATGAAATTCCAACTTTTAAATTAATGAAACTAAAACTTAATGAATCTCTTAAAAGAGATAAAAAGATATTTAAAATTATTACAAATTTATATCCTCAAAGAATTAAAAGAAAATTTATTTTTAACGTAAGAATAAGTAAAAAGAAATATCTCGATATGATTAAAAATAGATATATTTCTACATTAATACCATTATCAAAAAAACAACTTATCCAAGGGATTGAAGAAATTAAATTAAGTTATAAAAATCAACTGAAATTTAAAGACAAGTTAACTTGTATTATTTTATAAGATTCTTTTAAGCAAATTTTCCTTAAACAATATTTTATGAATTAAAACAGCAAAAATATGTAAAGATATTAATGCGATAAGTGTATAATTGCCCAGGATATGAATTTCATAAAATATTTCTGCTAATTCAAAATTATCTTGAATTTCAAGATTGAAAAAAAACATATTAAGCTCTTCACCGTTATATAATTTTTTTAGAGCACCCGAGATTGTTATCATTAAAATTGAAATATATAAAAACACATGATTTAATCTTGCAATTATTTTTTGCCCAGGAAAAATATTATTATTTAAGTTTGGGGTAGGATTAAAAGTTTTATATATAAGTCTTAGTATAGTTAAGTAAAATATACTTATACCGACTGCAACATGAATATTTTCTATGGCTAATCTTTTTTCACTGAAATCCATGTCTACTAGATACATACCTAGAGGAATTTGAATTATTAATACTGCGGCACTTAACCAATGAAATATTTTTGAAATAGCTCCATATTCTGTTAGAGTGTTTTTTAATCGCATATGTTAATTAATCATATCATAAATGTATTTAAATATTTTTTCTGCATTTTAATTTTCGTAATATTGTCGCTTCCAGCTAATTCTGAAATGTCCGTTGAGGAAATAATAAAAGGAAGAAAAGCCTTGTTTAGCAAAAATTATAGTACTGCAAAAAGAGTACAAGCTTTGGCTAGTAAAGGAGAATTTGATAAGGCTAAATCTTTAATGATAGAAATGAGTGAAAATTATAAAACTTTGTTAGAATATTTTCCGGATAATTCAAAAGAGGGTTTTAAAACTGAAGCTCTACCTTTGATTTGGGAAAATAAAAAAGAGTTTAATGATTTAATGAAAAAAGCATCAGACGATATGATTAAATTATCATCATTATTTGAGGATGCTGATGATGTAAGAGCTACTTTAACTCAAATGATGTGGAGCAATTGCAAAGCTTGTCATAGTAAATTTAGAGCACCACATTAAATTTTAAGATTAAACGAAGGGGTTCGCTCTTTCGTTCTCCAACCAAAAGAGCTCCCCTTAGTCGCCTTTTTGGCATTTAAGTCCTAATGGACTTTTATTTTTTTCGTTTATGTTTTTATGAAATATAAAGCTACCCAGCTAAGTGTCAGGTGGCATTTGATTCATTAAAACTACCTCCTTGTATAAAAAAGATAAATTTTAGATAGGTTGTATTCAAGGAATATATTTAACAAAAATCAAAATTAATTTCTTGAATACAACCTGGGTCTTTTGTAGTCTTCCAGCATCAAAAAAAATCTTCCCCTATAAATAGAAATTTGATTTGCATTCAATTAAATTGTAGTTAAGATTAATCATGAACTACTTAAGCGGACTTATAAATCTTGTAACCAGTTTAGTTATTTCAACTATAATAATTTATGCAATAAATTTTATAGCGGGATTTGCTGGAGCTGATTATTCATTTACAAATGGCGAGGTATTTGTGATGTGGATTTTAATGGCAATTTTAGTGAATAATTGTTTTAGAAAATAGAAATTAAATTTCTAAACATTATTCTTCTTTTTTTTTAATAATATTAAAGTATTATATTTAAAGGGGTGTCTTTTTAGACTGAGATTAAACCCTAAGAACCTGTCCGGTAATTCAGAAAGGGAAACAAATGAATAATTCTTTTTTTTTAGATCAATCCACTTCATTAATCTTAATAATTGTTATCAGTTTGTTATTTGCTTTTTTGGGAATTAATCACACTAAAAAATTCAAAGGGTTAAATAATTATTTAACTGCTAATAGGAATATTGGTGTCTTTTCATTAACCACCAGTTTAACAGCATCAGCATTAGGAGCTTGGATTTTGTTTGGACCTGCATCTGCTGCGACTTGGGGAGGGATAGGTGCAGTTATTGGCTATTCTTTAGGTACAGCTTTTCCACTATTTTTTTTAATTTACCTAGGAAAAAAAATTAGAAGTGAATTCCCCAAAGGATCTTCTTTAATAGAATTTATGAGAAGAAAATTTGGTAAAAGTTTATTTAAGCTAATTTTATTGATGACCATATTTTATATGTTCATTTTTTTGTGCGCTGAGGTAACCGCTATTTCAGTTTTGATCAATTATATATCCGGCACTGAATTTTGGATTACAGCTTTAGTAGTTCTTTCTTCTACTCTAATTTATACGTTATATGGTGGATTAAAGGCTTCAATTTTTACTGATAATATTCAAATGATTGTTATAGGAGTTTTGTTATTTATCTCGTTTATTTATATTACTTCGTTTACAGGTTCTAAATTTTCTTTTGATTTTGTGTTAAAAAAAAATCCTCAACTTCTGAGTAGTAATTACATTCCAAATTATACTGCAGGCTTAACTTTTTTTATTGCAGTAGCCGCAACTAATTTATTCCATCAAGGAAATTGGCAACGTGTGTATGCAGCTAAAAATTACCAAACTTTAAAAAAAAGCTTAATTATTTCTTTTTTAATAATAATTCCTATTGTTTTCTTTATGGGCTTTTCAGGAATGGTGGCTTTCTCAATTGACTCTAGCAATAGACCAGATCTGGGATTTTTTTCATTATTACTTAAAGAACAAACAATTTATTTATCTTTGTTTATAATAATTCTTGGTATGGCATTAACAATTTCAACTGCAGACACATTAATTAATGCAATTTCAAGTTTGGTAATTTTAGATGGAAAAGCGGTATTTAATTTGAGTAAAAAAACTAATTATTTAAACTTTTCTAAATATATAATTTTATTTTTATCGTTCATCTCTTTTATTATTGCATCAAAAGGATTTGATATTTTGTATCTTTTCTTATTAGCAGACCTATTTTGTTGTGCTTTTGTATTAACTGTTTTTCTGAGTTTTTATGATAAATCAATCAATGAAAATTTAGCTTATATTTCTATACTGATTGGATTATTAGGTGGGTTTTTATTATTCCCTTCTCCTGATTTTTCTAAAAGTTTATTAGTTGGAGTTTTCATACCAATAGATCTATTTCCATCTTTTGTTACACAATCTTTGCTTTTTTTATCTTTTGTAATAGCGACTTTTTTACCTTTGTTGATTATTAAAGCTAAAAAGTTTCATATAAGTTGATTGTATTAAATCCATTAATAACTATATAAATGCCGCATGTCAGATAATCAAATTTTAATAAACAACTTATCAAAAGTTTATGACAATGGCTTTAATGCCTTAAAGAATATAAATTTAAAGATTAGAAAAGGTGAAATTTTCGCAATGCTTGGTCCTAATGGAGCAGGTAAAACTACTTTGATAAGTATTATTTGTGGAATAGTTAATCCGACCTCAGGCAATGTTAGTGTAGATGATTATGATATCATAAAAGATTACAGAGAAACTCGTTCAAGAATAGGTTTAGTCCCACAGGAATTAACTTTAGAGCAATTTGAGACAGTTTTTAATAATGTTTCTTACTCGAGAGGTCTTTATGGAAAAAAAGCAGATCCAAATCATATCGAGAAAGTTTTAAAACAATTAAGTTTATGGGATAAAAAAGATCTCAAACTTCGGCAATTGTCTGGTGGAATGAAAAGAAGAGTTTTAATTGCAAAAGCCTTATCTCATGAACCAACAATTTTATTTTTAGACGAACCAACGGCTGGTGTTGATGTAGAGCTAAGAAAAGAAATGTGGCAGGTTGTTGAAAATTTGAGAAAAACTGGTGTTACAATTATTTTAACTACCCATTATATAGAAGAAGCAGAAGCTATAGCTGATCGAGTTGGAGTTATAAATCAAGGAGAGATTGTGGTTGTTGATGAGACTAAAGAACTATTAAAAAAAATGGGTCATAAAAAACTTACAATAGATTTACAAGAAAAAATAAATCAAATACCAACAACACTCCAAAAATACAACTTATCTTTTACACCGGACTTGATGAGCTTGAATTATACTTATAATGTCCAGGCGAAACAGACAGGAATTACAAATTTACTACAAGATTTAAAAGATGCGGGCCTAAAATTAAAAGATTTAAAAACCGAACAAAGTACTTTAGAAAAAATTTTTGTAAATTTAGTCAGGGAAAAAAATGAAAATTAATCTTTATGCGTTGAGAGCAATTTATCTTCATGAAATGGATCGTTTTAGAAGAACTTTAACTCAATCTGTATTATCTCCAGTATTAACGACTTCGCTATATTTTATAGTTTTTGGTTCAGTAATTGGAGGGTATGTGGAAAAAATTGATGGAATAAGCTACGGATCTTACATCGTGCCTGGTCTGTTGATGTTAACATTATTAACCCAATCAATTAGTAATACCTCTTTCGGAATTTTCTTTCCAAAATTTAATGGAACAATTTATGAAATTTTAGCTGCTCCAATTTCAACATTAGAGGTCGTACTTGCTTTTGTAGGAGCTGGTGCAACAAAAACACTAATAGTAAGTATAATTATATTTATCACCTCATTATTTTTCGTTGATGTACAAGTCAAATATCCATTGCTTATGATATTTTTATTAATTTTAGTGGCATTTACTTTTGCTTTATTTGGTTTTTTAATAGGTTTAATTAGTTCAGATTTCGAGCAAATGTCTATAATTCCAACTTTGTTTGTGACACCGATGGTATTTTTAGGTGGGAGTTTGTATTCATTAGATATGCTGCCGTCATTTTGGCAAACTGTGACTTATTTTAATCCAGTTGTTTACTTAATAAATGGTTTAAGATTTTCTTTTTATGGAGTTTCTGATTTCAATATATGGATAAGTATAGGAACTATGTTTTTATTTTTATCCATTTGCATAACAGTAGTTACAGTTCTTCTTAAAAAAGGTTATAAAATCAAATCTTAACTGACCCATTTCTGGGCCAGTTAATTACTAATAATACAAGAGGAGTAGTTTTATTAGAATTGTTCGGACTCTGTAGAACCTGCCATTGCTGTGGTAGAGCTTTTCCCGCTACTTATTGTATTGGATATTGCATCAAAATAAGATGTACCAACTTCACGTTGATGTTTTACACTAGTATATCCATCTTTTTCACGAGCAAATTCTTGTTGTTGAATTCTTGAGTATGCTGTCATACCTTCTTTTTTATATTTTTCAGCTAACTCAAAAATTGCAATATTTTGTGTATGAAATCCTGCTAAAGTAATAAATTGAAATTTATAACCCATTTGACTAATTTTTTGTTGAAATGATGCTATCTCATCGTCTGATAAATGTTTTTTCCAGTTAAATGATGGAGAACAATTATATGCTAAAAGTTTTCCTGGAAATTTTTCATGAATTGCATCTGCGAATTTTTTTGCTTCTTCAAGATTTGGTGTAGCAGTTTCACACCAAATTAAATCAGAGTAGGGAGCATATGCAAGACCTCTTGATATTGCTTGTTCAATGCCAGCTTTTACATAATAGAAACCCTCTGGAGATCTTTCCCCTGTTAGGAATGGTTTATCATTTTCATCAAAATCATTTGTGATTAATTTAGCAGCGTTTGCGTCGGTTCTAGCTAGAATAATTAAAGGCACATCTGCGATATCAGCTGCCAATCTAGCAGCTTTTAAATTTTTTATCATGGTACCAGTTGGAACCAAAACTTTCCCTCCCATGTGGCCACATTTTTTCTCACTTGCTAATTGATCTTCAAAATGAACACCAGCAGCACCTGCTTTAATAAATTTTTTTGCGAGTTCAAATACATTTAAAGGTCCACCAAAACCAGCTTCTCCATCAGCAATTATTGGAAGCATGTAATCAATTCTCTTCTCCTTTTTCATATCACCATCTTTTAATTCCATATGCTGAATCTGATCAGCTCTAATTAATGCGTTATTCATAGACTCTACTAATTTCGGAGCACTATCATAAGGATACAAAGATTGATCAGGATACATCTCTCCAGCACTATTAGCATCGGCTGCTACTTGCCAACCACTTAAATAAATTGCTTTCAAACCAGCTTTTGCATGCTGAACCGCATGATTACCTGACAAAGATCCAAGAGTATTAACATAATTTTCTGTATTTAATAATTTCCAAAGTTTAGTTGATTGTTGTTTACAAATTGAATATTCAATTTTTATTGAGCCTCTAAGTCTTTCAACTTCTTCAGGGGTATAATCTCTCTTGATGCCTGCAAATCTTTTTAAATCATATGAAATCTTTTCTGCGCTCATTATTGACCCTGTAATGTTCAAGTAATTGAAAATGAATATAAGGAGTTAAAAATTAGTTTGAGTCGTTAATCGTTTCAACCAAATCTTTCATTCCGCTTGAACCCCAATCACAATGATCATCTCTCATGTAGATACCTCTGCTATTATGTCTTGCAAGGTCCTCATGTCTTATGATTTGAGCCTCATTTTCGTTGTTTTTTAATTTTTCGTCCATGTAAATTTTATAATTTACAAAATTTACAAAATCTATTTAAAAGTATAAAACTGTTGTAAATTAAGGAAAAATATTGTAAAAATAAATTTACAAAATTTACTAATAGAAAATATGAGTCAATTAAATCTTAAAATAGGACCAAAAATCAAGGCTTTTAGGAGACAGCAAGGGCTTCAAGCTAATAAATTAGCTGAGGATTTAAATATATCTCCTAGTTATCTTAATCTTATTGAAGGTGGAAAAAGAAAAATAGATGGAGATTTACTTTTAAAAATTTGTGAAAAACTGAATATTGAGCTTTCTCAATTAACCTCAAAATCAGATATAAATTTAGAAAATACTTTATCAGAAATACTAGATGATAAATTGTTCGAAGATTTAGATATTCTAGGTCCTGAAGTAAAAGATCTTGTAGGTACTAATCCAAAAATTGGCAGAGCAATTGTAAGACTTGGGGATATTTTAAAAAAGAAAGATCATGAAATGATTAATAAAATTGAAACAATATCCGGTAAAATTGTTGATAATAGAAAAAATTCATTTCCTGGAGAAGTTATTTCAGATTTTTTACAAGAAAATAAAAACTATTTTCCAAAATTAGAGGATTTTGCAAATAACGTTTTTGAGAAAGTTCAAAAAAATAATAGGACTAGATATATCGCTCTTTGCGATTATTTAAAATCAGAATACGATATAACAGTAAAAGATGTTATTCCTGAAGAAAATAAACCTTTCTCAAAACTCTACAGAAAAAATAAAAAAGAACTATTATTGAGTGATTACAGTTCTCTAGAAACAAAAAAACTACACGCAGCCGCCCAAATAGCCCAAGAAGGTGCCGATAAAGAAATCGAGGAATACTTATCTAAATTTACTTTTCCATCTGATGAGTCAAAAAAATTAACAAAAATTGCTTTATTAAATTACAGTGGTGCTGCAATTTTAATGCCTTATAAACTCTTTCATACAGAATGTAAAAAACTTAAGTATGATTTAGAGTTATTACAAAATACTTTTGCCACATCTTTTGAACAAGTAGCTCATAGAGTAACATGTTTACAAGATCCAAAATTACCAGGGATACCATTTCATTTTTTAAGAGTAGATATGGCTGGGAATATATCTAAAAGATTTTCGTTATCAGGAATAGAGATTCCAAGATACGGTGGCGCCTGTCCTCGTTGGAACGTTTACTCAGCTTTGACAAGACCTGGTATTATTCAAGCTGCCGTAAGCAAAATGTCTAATGGTGAAAAGTATGTATGTATTGCTAGAACAGTTGAAAAAGGAATTGGAAGATTTGGGCAATCAAAGAGTATTTTGTCTATCGGACTGGGATGTGAAGCAAAATATGCAAAAGAATTTATATATTCAGAAAACTTAAATATTAATGATAAATCTACAGAAATACCAATAGGTGTGTCATGTAGAACATGTGATAGATTAGACTGTTCACAAAGAGCATTCCCTCCTTTACACAAGAAATTTGATGTAGATATTAATTCAAGAGGTGTCTCAGTATACGTAGGAGACAAAAACACATAGTCGATGATTAAATTTATCATACCTGCAATTATTGTATTTTTGATAGTCCTTTTTTGGGAAAAAATAAATGAAACGATTTATAAAAAATTTAATATTAAGATAAATTATATTGTTGCTACAATTTCAGTAATAATTTTAGGAGTTATATTTGCTTTATTATATTTTTAAATTCAATTGATAAAAAATTAGAAAATGAAAGAAATTTTTAAAAATGTGAGAAATAAGTTAGCAGAGAAATACTTGGATAATAATAGTTTTAAAAACTCAAAGAAATTTAAACCTAGAATTAAAGCCAGAATTCGAAAAAATAAACAAATTATAAATAAAAATATAGATGATTTTTTTGGATGGGTTAAAGGAGCAGAATTAGTAGAGCTCAAAGATTGTAATATCTCCGAAGATCCAGTAAGACCTGAATTAGATGTTTCTTTTAGAAGAAGTTATGGAAGAAAAATTTATGGCGTTAAATACAAAAAAGAAATTCATGCTGTAATGTGTTTTGCTTACACAAATGCTATCCCTAAGAATGTAGATGAACTAGATAAATTTAGCCAAGATGCTCATTTACAAAGTACTCATAGAGGTCAAAATGTTGGCCAGATAGCAATAGCCTATACTGTTTGGTCAAAAAAAAGAGGTGGAGGAAAATTGATTGTAAAGGAAGTATTTAAAAAAATTAAAAAATCTAATCATTTAAATAGACTAGTTACACTCTCACCTCTTACTGAAATGGCAACAAAATTTCACAGTAAAAATGGGGCTAAACTCTTACAGGTTAATGAAACAACTCAAAATTTTGAGTATAAGATAATTAAAGATTAAAAATCTAAAATTCATATTAAATAAAAAAGAAAGAATGTGATAAAAATTTTATACTTTTTAACTTTAACTTTATTTTTAAATAGTTTTTTAATTGCTATGGAAAAAAAACCTTATCATCATTTATCTGACGGTACTTTTAGGAATCCTGAGGGCTCACCTAAAAGAGATCCAAATGTAAAATGGTCATACAAAATTTTTAATCAAGAGAAAAAAAAACTTAATATGGCGATTTCTGAGGGCCACGTTTTAGAAAAAAAACAAGTTTTAAAAAATTTGGAAAAATATAAAGATAGCGATTATATTGCTTGGATTGGTCATGCTACATTTATCATTAAATTAGGAGATACCAATATTATAACTGATCCAGTTTTTTCGAAGAATGCAGGTCCTCTAATATTTGGACCAAAAAGATTTACTGAACCAGCCCTGAAATTAAGCGAGATACCTAGGATTGATTTATTCTTACTCACCCATAATCACTATGATCATCAAGACATGATGACAATAAGAAGATTTCCTTTCAAAAAATCTAAAGTTTTACTTCCACTTAAACTCAGTAAATATTTTAAAACTAATGGATATCGAGATATCAATGAGATGGATTGGTATGATGAAATTAATATTAATAAAGATTTAAAAGTTACTTTTCTTCCAGCTGTTCATTGGTCGAAAAGAAGCTTAACAGATACTAACAAAACTTTGTGGGGAAGTTTTTTAATTGAATATAAAGGAAAAAAAATATTTTTTGCTTGTGATACAGGATATGGAAATATTTATAAAGATTTAGGAAATAAATATGGACCAATTGATTTAACTATAATTAACATTGGTGCATATAATTTTTATCCAATTATGCCTTATAAAGATAAATCTATTTATCATACTAATCCGGAAGAGGCCCTTAAAATTGGTCAAGATTTGAAAAGTAAAAAGGTTCTAGGTATGCACTGGGGAACATTTGTATTATCTTTAGAACCTATTATGGAACCACCAATAAGATTTAAAGATAATGCTGAAAAATATGGATTTAATAAAGAGGATGCACTTATTTTTAAGATTGGTCAAATTTCAAAAATATCAGATATTATTAACTAAAAATTTATGAAAAAGTTTAATTGGAATTATCCTACTTCAATGTGGGTGGGTGAAAATAGAATTAAAGATTTAAGTATAGCCTGTAATAATTTAAATATAAAGAAACCTTTATTGGTGACTGACAAAGGACTTGGACAATCAACTATTGTTAAAGATGCTTTGTTACATTTAAAAAGTAATAATTTATCAGCAGAATTATTTCATGATGTGATTGGCAATCCAACAGGTAAAAATGTAAGCGATGGTGTAAAACATTATAAAGAAAAAAATTGTGATGGTGTGATTGCTTTTGGTGGTGGAAGTGGTCTTGATGTAGGAAAAGCAATTGCATTCATGATAGGTCAAACCCTATCATTGTGGGACTTTGAGGATGCTGGCGATAACTGGACTAAGGCTGATCCAAATAATATTGCTCCCATTATAGCAGTACCCACTACAGCTGGAACAGGTTCTGAAACGGGGAGAGCATCTGTTATTTTAAATGAAGATCTAGGAGTTAAAAAAATTATATTTCATCCAAAATTTTTACCGTCCATAGTCATTTTAGATCCAGTTTTAACAAAAGATTTACCAAAAAAAATGACAGCCGCAACAGGCATGGATGCGTTAGCTCATAATCTAGAGGCGTTTTGTGCCCCAGGTTATCATCCAATGGCTGATGGAATAGCTTTGGAAGGTATGAAATTAATTTCTAAATGGTTACCAGAGGCATATAAAAATGGATCTAACCTTGTGGCCAGAATGAACATGCTAACTGCTGCAAGTATGGGCTCAACCGCATTCCAAAAAGGCCTAGGCGCAATTCATTCTCTGAGCCATCCAGTAAATGCTCTAAATAACCTTCATCATGGTCTTTCAAACGCAATTTTCATGCCGTATGTTTTAACTTTCAACAGAGATGTGATTGAGAGTAAAGTTGCAAAGATCTCTGAATATCTTGAATTAAAAGATAAATCTTTTGACGGTTTTTTAAAATGGATTTTAGATTTAAGAGAAAAATTTGAAATTCCACATAAATTATCAAGTGTCATAAATGAAAAAGATTTACAAATTGATCGTTTATCAAAAATGGCTTTAGAGGATCCATCAACGAATGGTAATCCAAAAAAATTGAGCATTGAAGACATGAAAATAATGTATCAGCATAGTATGTCTGGTAATTTGTTCTAAATGAAAAATCTTAATATTTTAATAGTTGAAGGAAATTTAAAAGAGGAAAATCAAAATTTTTTAAAAGTAGGTATTCAAACACATACTGAGAGTTTAAAAGATAGTCTTAATGTATTTAATAATAATTATCATTTTGATGTTATTAATCCATCCTCGGATCAAAATTTAGATGAGGTTAAAAATAAACTTCCAAAATATGATGGATTAATTTGGGGTGGAAGTAGTCTGAACATCTATAACAATACACCAGAGATAAAAAGACAAATTGAGTTTATGAGAGAATGCCAAAAACAAGTTAAAAATATTTTAGCGATTTGTTGGGGAATGCAAGTTGCAGTAACTGCTGCCGGAGGAGAGGTAAAAAAAGCAGAAAATTCTCATATAGGAATAGCAAATGAGATTATAATTAATAATAAAGGATTAAATAATTCTATTTATAAGAATAAGAATAATAATTTTAATTCTCCAGCGTTTAATTTTGATGAGGTAGTAAAATTACCAACAAACGGAATTTGTTTAGCATCAAATAAAATTAATAAAGTACAAAGTTCATATTTCACAGTTGGAAAATCAAAAATTTATGGGTTACAGTATCATCCTGAAATTACTTATGAGAAAATGATAAGTTTAATTGAGTTTAGGAAGGACAGATTAATTCAAACAAGAAAAGTATTTAGAGATGAGGAAGAAATTAAAAATCACATATTATTTATAAAAAAAGAAATTGCTGTGTCAAATAAGTCTCAAAGAATGATTGAGTTAAAAAATTGGATCGATAGTATAAATTGAATTAAAAATGCTAAGTTATATTTTACCTTTTATTATTCTAATTTTAATTGTCGTATTTATTCATGAATACGGTCATTATTACTTTGCTAAAAAATTTGGGGTGGGTGTCACTGATTTTTCTATAGGATTTGGTAAGGAAATTTTTGGTTGGAATGATAAATCTGGTACAAGGTGGAAAATATGCTGGATACCTCTAGGAGGATACGTAAAATTTTTTGGAGATAGAAATGTATATTCTCAAGCGGATCATAAAGAAATTTTAGAAAAATATAGTGAAGAGGATCAAAAAAAATTATTTACTCTTAAACCTCTATATCAAAGAAGCTTAATTGTTTTTGGCGGCCCATTAGCAAACTTTTTATTAGCTCTAGTAATCTTCTTCTCAATTTATACTTTTGTTGGTAAAGATTTTACACCAGCCGTCATCAATGAAGTTCAAAAAGATAGTCCTGCTATGGTTGGAGGATTAAAACAAAATGACGTAATTTTAGAAATAGATGGCAACAAAGTTGAAAGCATTATGGATGTCTCTAAATTCATTACTATGTCAACTGATGAAATTATAGATTTTAAAGTGAAACGTTCATATGATGAGCTAATTTTAAAAGTAAAACCTAACATTGTTCCAGGTGAGGATAATTTAGGAAACAAACTTAACAAAAGAATAGTTGGTATAAAATTAGGTGCTTATAATAATGAGATTAATCATGTTAAATTAGGACCTGCACAAGCTATATACCATGCCGCTCATGAAGTTTATTTTGTGGGAATTTCCTCCTTGAAATATATTGGTGCAATGATTTTCGGTAAAGCTGATACCTCTCAGCTTGGAGGGCCAATTAGAATAGCAAAAATTTCAGGACAGGTTGCAGAATTTGGTGTTTTGGCGTTCATCAGCATGATGGCATACATTTCAATCAGTCTCGGTTTAGTTAATTTGTTTCCAATTCCGATGCTTGATGGGGGACATTTAATGTTTTATGCGTTTGAAAAGGTTTTAGGTCGTCCATTATCACAAAAAACGCAAGAGGGTTTTTTTCGAATCGGAATATTTTTACTTATATCTTTGATGTTTTTCACAACTTTTAACGACCTTAAAGACCTTGGATTGTTTAATTAATATTTTTCAAAGAGTTTAAAAACTCAATAAAATCAACACTTTTTTGATTTACACAATATGTTGTGTATAACTTTTTTAGAAATACTAAAAAAAGTCTTGATTTATCAACACTTTTGACAACAATGAAAATAACCTAATAAAACCGGAGCTAAAATGAATAAAAAACAACTAGTTGTCAAAATTTCAGGGGCACTAAATTTAAGTAAAGCGGATGCAGAAAGAACTTTTGACACAATTACCAACACAATTTTAGATGCGTTAAAAGCTGACGACTCAGTAAAAATTGCGGGTTTTGGTACTTATAAAGTAGCTAAAAGAAAGGCTAGAGTTGGAAGAAATCCTAGGACTGGTGAGCAAATACAAATTGCTGCTTCACAAAAAGTTAAGTTCTTACCTGCTAAGGCTTTAAAAGAGGTATTCAACAAATAACGTCTTTTTACAGCCTTAACGAAAGTTTCGTTAAGGCTGTTTCTATATGCAAATAGTGCATACCCAATTTTCGAAATCAGCGTTAGTTATTAACGTCTAATTAAATAAAAGAGCTTCCTTTAACAGGGAGGTCTTATGACTAAATTAATGAAAATAATAAGTGCGCCACTTATTAGTTTAATTTTTTTATTAAACATGAGTAGTGCTGGAATGGCAGATACAACTGTTTCTGCTGAAGTAGGGTTTATATTTAATACCTTACTATTCTTAATTTGTGGATTCTTGGTTATGTTTATGGCGGCCGGATTCGCAATGCTAGAGTCAGGTATGGTTACATCAAAAAGTGTATCCGTTATCTGTGCAAAAAATATAGGTTTATTCTCAATTGCAGGAATTATGTTTTGGCTTGTGGGTTATAACTTAGCTTACGGTATACCAGAAGGTGGTTATATTGGTAAGTTTATACCATGGTCAGATGCAAGTGCGGTAGATACAGGTTATTCAGATGGGTCAGACTGGTATTTCCAGATGGTCTTTTGTGCAACTACAGTTTCTATTGTTTCTGGAACAATGGCTGAAAGAATTAAATTATGGCCATTCTTCGTATTTGCTGCAATTTTATCAGGTATTATTTATCCAATCGTAATGGGTTGGCAGTGGGGTGGAGGCTGGTTAGCAGAATTAGGTTTTTCTGATTTTGCTGGTTCAACTTTAGTACACTCAACTGGAGGTGCTGCAGCTTTAGCTGGTGCAATGATTATTGGTCCTAGACTTGGAAGATTTACTAAGTCTGGTGCTCCTGCTCCACTTAAGCCATTTGCAGCTTCTTCAATTCCATTAGTTACAATTGGTGTATTTATTTTATGGCTAGGTTGGTTTGGATTTAATGGTGGTTCACAATTAGCTATGGGAACTGCTGTTGATGCTATTGCAGTATCAACTATTTTCATGAATACATTTTTAGCAGGTGCAGGTGGAGTAATCGGTGCCGCTATAATCACAAGATTACATTTTGGTAAAACAGATGTGGTTCAAATGTTAAATGGATGTATTGGTGGATTAGTTGCAGTAACAGCTGAACCATTAGCTCCATCACCTTTCGCAGCTATTTTAATTGGTGCAGTAGGTGGTTTAATCGTAGTTTATGGTACAAAACTATTATTCTCATTGAAGATTGATGATGTAGTAGGTGCAGTACCAGCACACTTGTTTGCAGGAATTTGGGGAACTTTAATTGTTCCAGCAACAAATTCAGATGCAGCTTTCAGTTCACAGTTAATAGGAGTTTTATCAGTAAACATATTTGTATTCGTAGTCGCTTACATAGTGTTTAGTGCTATTAAAGCAACTATTGGCCTAAGGTTAAGTAAAGAAGGTGAAACCAAAGGTACTGACGTTACTGAAACAGGTGTAATTGCTTATGCAATACGTGACTAGTTGTTAACAACAAAGGGATCCTTCGCTCTCTGTATATTCTCAGCGAATACTCATAGAAGGATCCCTTACACTTTCTCTTAGTTAGTTAAATAATAAGCCCCTCCCTCAAGGGGCTTATTTATTTTTGATCCCACAGTTTTTTGTAATCTATAAAAGGTGATAAACCGTAACTTGAATTAACATTTGTTAGATGGACAGACAAACTTTTTAGAGGAGATATACAAAATTCATTTTTATAAATCTCATTTATATATTTTTCAAAAGGATCATGACGATCCTCACAATTTTTTAAAAAATTTTCCCAGTATAGATCCAGTAATTTTTTGCTAGTCAAAAAAGTGCATAAAGTCTTGTTTATTGTTCGCCAGTGTCTTTTATCTCCTATCAGAATATTTGTTTTTTCGTTGTTCATATAAAGATATGGATAGTCTGCAGGACACATAAAAATATCTTTGCCTACTTGAGATGATACTCTTTCATAAGTAGCAATCATTTCTTCTAACATGGTTTCAAAATGAAGATAATCATCTTCAACGAAGAAAATTAGATCTTCCCCAATCTCTTTTCCTATCTCAAAACATTTGAGCAAACTTGCTAAATTAGAAAAAGTTTCTTGAGTTTTTTGTTTTTTTATTTTGCTTTCAAATTTTTTTGTGTCTAGGGAGATAATTTCGCTGTTTGTGTCTTTGATTATTTCCTTAACTCTATTGAGATTTTCATCTTTTGAGGAATCATCAAGTATTACTATTTTTATTTTTAGACCTGAGTATTTGTTTTGACAAAGATTGATAGAGTTTATCAATGATTTAATTGATCGAATTGAATATTCTATTTTTGGTTGTTCGAATAATCTCCTTTTATTTTGATCCCAAACTTCGATTTCTGTATTTACTCTAATAATTATTAAGATTGAATTAACTTTTCTTGTAATTTTAACCTCTCCCAAAGGTAAGACTATTGATTTTTTATTTATAATTGAGAGATCTTCGTTTAATTCTTTATTCAAGGTAGGTGAGATAAATTTATTTTGATCAATAATTTCGAAGCCCAAAAATTTACAAATTTTAATGAAAAACTTTTTCATATGTTTTTATTTATGATATAAATATTTACAATATAATGACGATTAAATCATCCCAAACTCTTGTAGCAGAAGCTCTAAAGGAGATTAATACTATTTCTTCTGATGAAGCTTATGAGAAATGTAATAAAAACGAGTGTAACCTAATTGATATAAGAGATGTAAGAGAATTGGAACGAGAGGGAAGAATTCAAGATTCAAATCATATTCCTAGAGGGATGTTAGAGTTTTGGCTTGACCCAGATAGTGCATATTTTAAACAAGGTAAATTAGATTTAAATAAAGAAATGGTTTTATTTTGTGCTGGAGGAATGAGGTCAGCTCTTGCCGCAAAATCTTTGAAAGATATGGGATTCAAAAAAGTATCTCATATTGATGGTGGTTTTAGTGCATTGAAACAAAGTAAATTTAAAATTACTTAATTATTTAATTCATCTAAAGCGTATTCAAGTCTATCTTGGCCCCAAAATAATTTATCATTTACAACAAATGTTGGAGCACCAAAGATATCATTCTGGAAAGCATAATTCGTCAAATGTTTAAGTTCATCTTTAATCTTTTGGTCTTTAATACCAGTTTCAAAATCATTAGTTTTTATCTGACATTTCGATAATATATTCTTTACAGTTTTTTCTTTTGAAATATCTTCATTATTTTTCCAATAAGCATCAAAACAGAGATCAAAATATTTATCTTTCTTTTCATCATTAATAAAAAGAAAGCCTCTCATGAGGTAAAGAGAATTAATTGGGAATTTTTCATTCCAAACAAAGTCAATTTTATTTTTTTTAGCGATTAAATTACAATCATTTTTCATATTTTTCATTTTTCTCTCATTAAAAGCAGGGGCGGTGATACCACTTAAATTATGAAGTCCACCAAGAAGAATTGCTTTGTAATTAAACTTATTCCTATCGTTGGAATTAATTATTTTTTTATGTGCCAAAAATGAATAAGGACTAATAAAATCAAAATAAAAATCGATTTTTTTAGTCATATAAACTTATATTTTTGGCATAGAAAATTCTTATCAACCAATAAGCTAACAAACCAATGGGTCCAATTAAATATATAATGATTAGCGGTATTGATAATAAAAATTTATTTATCATAAATTTTTGTGAATCTTTAACGACCCAACCTCCAGCAAATAGATTGATGGATATAAAATGTATCCAGAACATCATAAGAAAATTTTTGTTGGAAAATAAATCTGTTGTATCATCAATACCCAGATATAGACTAAAATTAACATCAAAATCGTATGAGCTTAAATAAGATTTGTATAATAAAAATATATACGCTCCACTCAATATAAAGAATGGAAATATTGAAGTGACAAAATATCGGCAAAGATTAGATGTTGGAAAAAAAATTAAAATTAACCAAAATGGAAGAATACCTAAATTCACCCAATAATAGAGCATATCTATTGTAAAATAATTATAAATTTGTTCGATCATTTTAAAATATATTATATTAAATCTGTCTATGATTCCTATAAGAAATAAAAGAAAAACTTTAAAAGTAACTGTCGAGGAGATGAGAAATTTTGCATTTGCTTATGTAGAAAAATATGCACCATCCAAACAACAGCTTAAAACTTATTTACTTAAAAAATACTTAAAAACTTCTGTGCCAAATGTTAAAAAACAAGATGTTACTGATTTGATTAACATTGTCCTTTCAGACTTAGAAAAAAATAGGTTTATTAATGATAAATTTTACTCAGAAAGCAAAGCAAAAAGTATGATTCAAAGAGGAAGCTCAATAAACAAAATTAGAAATTACTTAATTGGCAAGGGTATCAATAGTGAATATATAAAAGAAACAGTAAACAAAATACATGATGATAATTCAGATCAAGATTTTTTTTCAGCGATTAAATTATGTAAAAAAAAAAGAATAGGCCCTGCAAGGACAGAGGACAATAGATCACTATTTTACAAAAAAGATATATCCTTATTAGCAAGAAATGGATTTGATTTTGAAACTTCAAAAAAAGTAATGGAGATTGAAAAAGACGATTATATAAAAATAGTAAAATTACTTTAATTTATTTTTTTTATTTTCTTTCACTAAAAAATTAATCTTATTTTTTATATAATTTTTGACAAAAACAAAAACAAGTAAACCAAAAATTGAGACTGAAACAATTATAATTAAAATAATTCTTATTTGTTCGTCCATTACTGAATGTTTTTACTTTTTAAGATTAGACTAGGATTTTTAAAATCTTTTTTTCCATATAAAATTTCTTTTCCATCAAAATCTGTAACGGTTCCACCAGAATTTTTTAAAATTGCATGTCCTGCAGCAATATCCCATTCAGAAGCTCTTGGCTCTGCAACGTAACCATCATACTCTCCAGCAGCAATAACACAAAATTTTAAAGAACTTTTCATTCTTATATATTTCTTAACATTAAGTTTTTTGTATATTTCATTTATTTCTGGTTTGATTTTGTTAGAGTAGGCTACAAATTTAATCTCATTTTTATCAAAATTTTTTGAGTGATTTAATTTTATTGGTTTTTCATTGATTAATTCAAAAGATAAATCATCACCATAAGAATAGAACATTCTATTTTTTGCTGGAGCAAAAATTAATCCAGCGACAGGTTTTCTACGAATTATTAATCCTGCATTAATTGTGAATTCTTCAAGATCATTGATATAATCATAGGTTCCATCGATTGGATCTATTAACCAAAAATTTTCTAGGTTGTTCTGTGATTTATTTTCTGATGTTTCCTCAGATACTATTGGAATATTTGGAGTTAAATCTAATATTTTTTCTGTTAAAATTCTGTTAACCTCTAAGTCACCATTACTCACGGGTGTATTATCGGATTTGATTTCTTTAGTAAGGCCTTTTTTCCTGAGATCTAAAGAAATTTTCCCAGCATTTAAGAAAGTTTGAATTAAATCCTCAACAATTTTTTTTATATCACTTTGATTCATTTATTTTTTTTAATTCTATATTTTCTGAGTTTATTACTTTTTTTCCGACATTTTGAAAATTTACTGTCACTTTGCCTCTGATTATAGACTGAACTTGCCCTATTCCCCAATCTTTATTTGCTGGATTGAAAACTTTGTCACCTGGTTCAAAATCTAAAATCATTTAATTTAATTTATATTAGAAATTAGTATAAATACCATCAAATGAATAATAATTTAAACTCTATTGGCTTAAATAAGAGTCCTTCAAAAACAAGAGTAGTTGTTGCAATGTCTGGTGGTGTAGACTCATCTACTGTTGCTGGAATGATGAAGAAAGAAGGCTATAAAGTAATCGGCATTACTTTAAAGCTTTACGATGATGGAAAAGAGGTTGCTGCCTCCAAACAGTGTTGCTCTGGTCAGGATATAATAGATGCAAAAAGAGTTGCTCAAAAATTAGATATTGAACACAAAATTTTATATTATCAAAATAAGTTTAAACAAGGTGTAATTGATAACTTTGTTGATAGTTATTTGAAAGGTGAAACACCTATTCCCTGCGTGCAATGTAACCAAACTGTAAAATTTAAAGATTTATTTGAAGTTTCTAAAGATTTAAAAGCTGATGCATTAATTACTGGTCACTATGTAAAAAGTATTACCACTGATAATCAAACAAATATGTACCGAGCAATCGATGAAAATAGAGATCAAAGTTATTTTTTATTTAATACTTCCAGGGAACAACTAGATTATTTAAGGTTTCCTTTAGGGGGAATGTACAAAGATGAAACAAGATCTATAGCAAAAAAACTTAATCTAAATGTTGCGGACAAGCCAGATAGCCAAGATATTTGTTTTGTACCCAATGGTGATTATGCATCAGTAATCCAAAAATTTAAACCAGACTCTTTCAAAAAAGGTAATATAAAAAATTTACAAGGAAAAGTGATTGGAATACATGATGGCATTGTAAATTTTACAATAGGTCAAAGAAAAGGAATTAAAATCTCAGATAAAGACGCATTATATGTTATTATGATTAATGCAGAAAAAAATGAAATTATTGTTGGTCCTAGAGAAAAACTTGGAAAAAAAAACATTCAATTAAATAATTTAAATTTACTTGTTAATAACGAAGAATTTAAAAATGATATTTTTGTCAAAGTAAGATCAACAGGAAAACTTCTTAAAGGAAAAGTAAATTTAAACCAAAATAAAACTGCTTTAGTATGTTTGGAAAATAATGAAGATGGAATTTCTCCAGGTCAAGCATGTGTTTTTTATAACAAAGATAAATTCGGCTTTAAAGTTTTAGGTGGTGGATGGATAATTAATTAATTTTTTTTTCCACATTAAAAACGTTAATAAATAAAAGGTAATTACCCCAAGAAAATAATCCCATTCTAAAGCATGTTTAAAGAACTTAAGATTCATCCCAAAAAAATCATCACCAGGAAGACTAATGATTGGGATACTAATAATTGCAACCAAGATTAAAAACGAAACTAAAATAATTTTAAGATTCAAAATTGTTGGATTTATGTAATCTTTAATTTTTTTTTTAATCGATAAAAATGTTGTTACCAAATAAGCTTGCGCAACTATTTCAAAAACAATAAATGATAACATTATTACTCTTCTAAAAAGTTTATATAAATCATTATCAAATTTGACACCTAAAAATATTGAATGAATAGTCAAAGCGATTGCTGAAGCGATACCAAAAAAAAGTATTTTTTTAATATTTTTGTGGCTTTTTTCGAAATACTGAATAATATCTCTATTAAACAACCAATATTTAATTAATAAAAAAGAAGTTAAAAACATAGCCGGTTTAAATACTAACCAAGAGGGATATGGTCTTGCGGTTCTGCTTATAGATGCACCACCATCAATATAAGGAATAGTGTTAAATAATTTATCAGCCTGATTTTCAAAAAGTCCATGAAATTGAGTAACCAGAATTAAACATGTGTTTACTGCTACAAACGGAACTATAAAGATCCAAATACTTAAGGACCTTGCCTTTTCAATTGATTTCATTGAGGACTATTTCTTTTTATTTTTTTTTCTAGCTCTTCTTTTCTTAGAGCCCATTTTTCTTCGGCCTCGATGTTTTTTTGGATAACCCATATTTCCTTTAGTTATAATTTAATTGAAATTATGGGTGGGATATAGCATTGTCCTTTGAAGTTATCAATTTTTTTATGACGAAATCATTTAAAACTTTCTTAAAGCATACTGCAAAAGATTTTCACAATCAGTCAGTAAACCCACCTGTTGTGAGAGCCTCAACAATTATATTTAAATCAATGCAACACATAAGAAAAACGCAAAAAAAAGCTCAAAAAAATCCAATTGGTGGTTATTATGATTATGGAAGACAAGGTACTTCAACAACATATATTTTACAAAAAATTTTAACTAAGCTTGAGGATAGCTATCATGTTTTCACAACACCCACAGGTTTTGGATCAGTTTTTTTGGCGATATTTAGTGTTGTCAGACCAGGTGATGAAATTATTGCAGCTGATCCAGTATATAGTCCCACGAGAATTTTAACTCAAGATTATTTTAAAGAATTTAATATTAAAACAGTTTTTTACAATCCACATGATTTAAAAACTTTAGAGAGTAGCATAACAAAAAAAACAAAATTAATTTTTGTTGAAAATCCAGGGAGTAATACTTTTGACTTCCAAGATCTTGGAAAAATTATCAAAATTGCAAAAAAATATAAAATTTTAACAGCGATAGATAATACCTGGGGCACACCTTACTATCTCAAACCAATAAAACTTGGTTTTGATATGTCTATTGTGTCTGCTACAAAATATTATTCTGGTCATTCTGATGTTATGGGTGGAAGTCTAGCAGTAAATAAAAAAGTTTTTCAAAAAGTAAAAGCAGCTGAAAAAATAACAGGTTTAAGATTGGGACCTGATGATGCGTATTTAATCACTAGAGGTTTGAGAACTTTAGATGTTAGATTAGATAGACATAGAGAAAATGCAAAAAAAATTGCAGCTTTTTTGTCAAAAAATAAAAAGATTACACTTCTTTATCCATTTAAGAAAAATTCCATGAATTTTAGAATGTGGAAAAAGTATTATTCTGGTGCTTCAGGATTAATGGGGCTGAAAATAAAATCAAAGAATGTGAATTCTGTAAGAAAATTTGTAAATTCACTTAAATTATTCGGCTATGGTTATAGTTGGGGTGGTTTTGAAAGTTTAGTTTTACATCAAGAATTTAGGGAAACTGGAAAAAGAAAATTCATGAATTTAGCAAAGGATGAACATTTAGTCAGATTTCATATAGGACTTGAAGATCCAAATGACTTAGTTGCTGATATAAAACAAGCATTAAGGCATTTAAAATGAGTACAGAAAAATTTTTTCAATCAAGAACAGCATTAATCACATTATTTGCAGCTTGTTTTGTTGTTTTAATTTCTCTTGGTGTACGACAAACTTTTGGTTTGTTTTTCATGGATTTCAATGAAAGTCTCAAAATAAGCAATACAGCATTTGGTTTTGCGATAGGAATGCAAATGTTAATGTGGGGATTAACTGGACCTATTTTTGGTGCTATTGCAGATAAGTATGGTGGTCATATAGCAATTATTTCAGCATTTATTTTTTATGCAGCTGGAATATTCTTTTTATATACAGGACCTAATACAGGGATCTTTTTTCAAATACACATGGGGTTGTTAATTGGAATTGGACTAGGGGGAACTGCCATAAGTATTCCAATGTCTATTGTTGGAAAACATTTTCCTTTATCTACAAGAACTATTGCAATGAGTTTTGTGACTGCAGTTGGATCGTTTGGTTACTTTTTGTCACCAATTTTCACAAGTTACTCTCTAAATGAATTTGGATGGAATTATACCTTATTCGTTTTCGGAATATTTTTAATTGCTGGTTTAGTAGCCGCTTACTTCGTAAGATCTCCATCTGCAACTGAAAATGTAGAAAAAACATCAAACCAATCGTTTTCTGAAGCGCTCAATGAAGCATTCAAAACAAAAAGTTATATTTTACTTGTATCTGGTTTTTTTGTTTGTGGATTTCATATTACTTTAGTTGGAACTCATGTTCCTAAGTATGTAATAGATAGAGGTCTTGAGGATTGGACCGCTGCAGCTATTTTATCTTTAATTGGGTTATTCAATATTTTTGGCTCTTTATTAAGTGGCTATCTTTCTGCAAAAATGAGTAAAAAAATAATCTTAAGTGCAATCTACTTTTTGCGAGGAGTTTCAATAATATTCTTTATATTTACTCCAGCTAGTAATGTTGCAGCATTTATATTTGGAGCAAGTTTTGGGTTCCTCTGGTTATCGACAGTACCAGCAACAAGTGGAATAGTTGCTCATCTTTTTGGAACAAAATATTTGGGCTTGTTATATGGAATAGTTTTTTTAAGTCATCAAATTGGTTCGTTTTTTGGAGCTTATCTGGGAGGTTTATTTCACGATACTTATGGGTCATATGACTATGCGTGGTATTTAGCAATTGCTTTATCTGTTTTTGCAGCAATAATTCACTTACCAATAAAAGAGCAACCAGTTTTAAGATTAAAAATAGAATAAATTGAATAGAACAAATCATTTAACAAAAATACATTTATCAGGGAAACCCTACATTATTTATAAATCTCAAAAAGGGTTTGATCTTTATACTGATTTTTCAAAAAAAATAATTTTAAATAATGAAAATGTTAAAAGTTTTTTAACTAAAAAAAATAAAAAACAATCAAACGATACTGATCTTTTCATTGGTTTTTTTGGATACGAGTTATTAAATAATCTGATTGATGTAAAAGTTCCTAAACAAAAAAATTTTAATTTTCCAAAGGGTATTTTTTATAAACCAGAAAAAAAAATTAAACTTAGTAACAAGTTAAATTATGATTTCAAAAATTTTAAATGTGGGAATTTTAAAATCAATATTAATAGAAAAAATTATACAAAAATATTCAATAAATTTAAGAAAAAGATAAAGAGTGGAGAGACATATCAAATTAAAATTTGCACTAAATATAAAACAAAGTCAAAAATCAATCCGTTAGATTTTTTTTCAAGGTTATCTGATACCAATCTAGCGCCAGAGGCTTTTATGATTAAAGATGATAATTATTCAATCATCAGCTGTTCCCCAGAAACTTTAATTGTAAAAAAAGGAAGCGACATATCTACAAAACCAATAGCTGGAACTGTAAAAAAAACTAAGCAGTTAAATAAAATAAAAGCATTAAATTATTTTAGGAAAAATTTAAAAGAAACCAAAGAGCATAATATGATTGTTGATATGGAAAGAAATGATTTATCAAGAATTTGCAAGGTAGGTTCAGTAAAATTGTCTAAACAAAAAATCGTTGAGGAATATAAAGACCTTTATCATTATGTTAGCTTAATTAAGGGAAAATTAAAAAAAAATATAAATAATTTTGAAATAATTAAAGCAATGATGCCAGGTGGTTCAGTTATTGGGTGTCCTAAGATAAATACTCTTAATCTTTTAAATAATCAGGAAAAAGAAAATAGAAATATTTATACAGGAAGTTTTGGTTACATAAAATTTAATGGCGATATGAGATTTAATATAATTATAAGATCAATTTTAAATTTTAAAAACATATCCGAAATTTCAGTTGCCTCAGGTGTTGTTGTCGATAGTAACGCCAATCATGAGTTTAATGAGAATTTTCTTAAAGCTAAAGCGTTAATAGATTTATTTAAATGATTTATGTAATTGACCATAACGATTCCTTTACCCATAATGTTGTTCATCAATTTGCTTTGTTTGATAAAGTTGAGTGCGATAACTATGATAAAGTTAACGAAAATAAAATTAAACAAGCATCAACAATAATTTTTTCACCTGGGCCCGGTAATCCAAAAAATTATCCAATTACCTCAAAAATTTATAAAAAATATAAAGGTAAAAAGAAAATCATTGGGATTTGTTTAGGATTTCAACATATTCTTTTTTGTGAGGGTGCAAACATTGTTGAACAAAAAAAAATTTATCATGGTTTTCAATCAAATATAAAAGTAATCACAAACAAATCTTTATTCAACAAAGGAAAAATATTTAAAGTTGGCAGGTATCATTCTTTAAAATTAAAAGAACCTTTTAAATCTAATAATTTTGAGATAACTATGAGATGTTTAAATTCAAAAGTCGCAATGGCTTTTGAAAATCAAAAGGAAAAAATTTATGGATTTCAATTTCACCCAGAATCTTTTTTAACTATCAATGGTAACTTACTTATTAAAAAAATCTTATCAGCTTAAAGATTTAAAACAAATAGAATTCCAAGATCTTTGGGGGGATCATGGAATTTTCACAACGATGTGGATTTTTGGTAAACCAGCAAAAATTTTATTTTTTAATAATCATTTAAAAAACTTAATTTTATCATTAAAAAAATATCAAATAAAAAAAAAATCATTAAAGTCAGATATTTTAAAAATAATTAATAAAAATTTATCCAAAAAGAGGAAATACAATCATCTATTGAGAATTGCTATAAATAAAAAAGTTATTTCAATATCTTTAAGGAAAAGAGTTAAACCAAAATTAAATTTTAATTTGAAATTAGTAAAATTAAAAAGAGAAAAACCAGAGTTCAAAAATCTTAAATACAAAAAGATCTTATCTTATTTATCTAAAATGGATAACTCCCAATCAGATATTGCATTGGTATCTAATAAGAAATTATTAGAAACTGGAACCTCAAATTTATTATTTGTTAAAGAACAAAAATTTTTTACTCCCAAAAAGGATTATTATGAGGGAAATACTTATAAATTTTTCAAAACAAAAATAAGAAAAATAATTAAAAAAGATATTTTGCTTAAAGAAATAAAAAATTATGATGAAATATTATTAATAGGATCTGGCAAAGGTGTTACTTCAGTTAAAACTATAAATGAGCTTAAATGGAAAAGAAAAAACCTTAAAAAATTCAAGTTTCTATCAAAACAATATGATGCAGTTATAAATAAATGTAATTCTTATAGATTCTAGCAAATGAAAGATCCAAACAATCCTTGTTTATTTTGTAATGTTAAAAAAAGTGGATGTGCTCATGAAAATGAGTTGGCATATGCAAGTTATGACTCGTATCCAGTTTCAGAACATCATTGTTTGATTATACCTAAAAGACACATAAAAGATTATTTTGATTTATCCAATGATGAATTGGTTGCCTGTAACGATCTTTTAAAAATTGTAAAAAAAGAAATAATCGATAAAGATCCATTAGTTAAAGGATTTAATTTAGGCACAAATATAGGAACTGTATCCGGTCAATCTATTTTACATTGTCATTTTCATCTGATTCCCCGAAGAGAAGGAGATGTAGATAATCCTCAGGGTGGAGTACGATCGGTCATTCCAAACAAACAACATTATAAAAGAAATAATTAGCCTGTTATAAAAGACAAATTGACCCCAGTTTGAGGTTGAACTATAAATTCAACTATATATAAAACTTTAAAATTAATTCAAAATTTAACAAAAGGCGGAAATGTTAAGCAACAATCCATTTTCAATTTTATCAGAAACCATTTCACCGTTTGCTATGCAATCTTTTATTATTGCAATGGTTTTGTTGATTGCAGTTGGAACTATTATTCAAATGATTCATCATAAAAATTTGACTTATTTTTTTAATAACGCAAAAAAAGCAAAACTATCAGCGACAAAAGAACTAGGTGTTGGAGAAAAAGTTTCCGTGATTGCTAAAACAACAGTTGTTGATATTGGTACTACCTCTGAATTAGGTTTTGGTAAAAGAAGATTAGCCCACGTTTTAGGAATGTATGGAACAATTTTATTTTGGGTGTCATCAGCTGTTTTAGTTTTTTGTTATACAGGTGTTGATAAACCAACTTCTCAAACTTGGTCAATGATCTGGCATGCAGGAGCAATATTAACTTGCGTAGGCGGGTATTGGTTTTGGTTTTTTTTAAGAGTAGACGTATCAGCGGAAGCTCATCCTTGGTATAGAATCATCAAAGCTGATTTATTTGTTTTAGCTTTACTTGCATGTTCAACTTTTGGGTTAGCATGGTCTTACACTCAATTTAGTGGACAAATGGGATTATCATATTTGTTTTTAACTTTATTTGTTGCATCTAATTTAATTTTATTTGGTGGCGTTTATTGGTCTAAATTTGCCCATATGTTCTACAAACCAGGAGCAGCAATACAAAAAAATCTAGCTGAAGCTGATGGTTCAAGAGACAATCTTCCTCCACCAGCAGATGCCCCTGAGCAATTTGGCTTAGGTATAAAAAGAGAAGAGCCAAAACACTATTAATATGTTATTAGAAAAAGGAGAAAAATAAATTATGTCAACTTTTGTATACATGACAAGATGTGATGGTTGTGGACATTGTGTAGATATATGTCCTTCGGACATCATGCACATAGATGAAAATATTCGAAGAGCAAAAAACATTGAACCAAATTTTTGTTGGGAATGTTACTCATGCGTTAAAGCATGTCCTAATCATGCAATTGACGTAAGAGGGTATGCTGATTTTGCTCCTATGGGTCACAGTGTGAGAGTTAGAAGAGAAGAAGAAAAAGGAACCATCTCTTGGAAAATCAAATTTAGAAATGGAACAGAAAAGAATTTCGTATCCCCAATAACAACAAAACCTTGGGGTAAATTTATTCCAAAACTTGCTGAAGGTGACACTCCTAACCAAGGAGAAATTAATTCACAAAGATTATATAGTGAGCCAGAGGGTTTAAATACTAATAAAGAATTACCATCAGTGCCAAAAGAGTCTTTTAAAAAAGGTGTTTATTATTAATGGCTAAGCACAAAACAAATTATGAGGAATGTGATGTATTAGTTGTTGGTGGTGGAATGGCTGGTACTGGAGCAACATTCGAGGCCAGACATTGGGGAAGAGATTTAAAAATTATTTGTGTTGAAAAAGCAAACATCGATCGAAGTGGTGCAGTCGCACAAGGTTTATATGCAATCAATTGTTACATGGGTATGCAATGGGATGAAAATCAACCTGAGGACCATGTTAGATATGCCAGAAATGATCTAATGGGAATGGTTAGAGAAGATTTAGGTTATGACATGGCTCGTCATGTAGACTCAACTGTTCATATGTTTGATGAGTGGGGTCTTCCAATGATGAAAAATGAAAAAACTGGAAGATACTTAAGGGAAGGTAAATGGCAAATCATGATACATGGTGAAAGCTATAAACCAATCGTTGCTGAGGCAGCAAAAAAATCTGCAGATAAAATTTATAATAGAATAATGGTTACTCATTTATTGATGGATGAAGCTCAAGAAAATAGAATTGGTGGAGCTGTTGGATTTAATATGAGAACAGGAGATTTTCATGTATTTAGAGCTAAAGCAGTTATTGTTGCTGCAGGTGGTGCATCGCATATTTTTAAACCAAGAGCAGTTGGAGAAGGTATGGGAAGAACGTGGTATGCACCATGGAGTAATGGATCTGCATATGCACTACCTATTGCTGCAGGTGCAAAGATGACTCAAATGGAAAATAGAATTGTATTGTGTAGATTTAAAGATGGTTATGGACCTGTTGGAGCATACTTTTTACATTTAAAAACATATACACAAAATGCTAATGGCGAAAATTATGAAAAAAAATGGTATGATCAAACTAAAGAATTAGTTGGTGAATATATTGATCACCACCCAACTCCTACTTGTTTAAGAAACCACGCATTTATACAAGAAGTTGCTGCAGGTGGTGGACCGATCCACATGGTTACAAAAGAGGCTTTTCAAGATCCACATTTAGAAACAGTTGGATGGGAAAACTTTTTAGGTATGACAGTTGGACAAGCTGTTGTTTGGGCATCACAAAATATTGATCCAAAGTATACAAATCCTGAATTAACAACATCTGAACCTTACGTTATGGGATCGCATGCAACATGTTCAGGAGCATGGGTTAGTGGACCTGAAGATTTGTCTCCACCAGAATACTTCTGGGGTTACAACAGAATGTTAACAATCGATGGACTTTTTGGGGCTGGAGATACAGTGGGTGGTAGTGCACATAAATTTTCATCAGGATCTTTTACAGAAGGTAGATTAGCAGCAAAAGCAGCAGTCAAATATATCGAAGATAAAAAAGCTGAAGGAATAAAAGTTACAGATAAACAATGTGATAATTTTAAAAAAGCTGTCTATAAACCTTTAGAAACATACACAGTTGCTCAAAACGAAATAACTGGAGGAACTGTTTCACCAAGTTATATTTCTCCAATACAAGGACTACAAAGACTTCAAAAGATTATGGATGAATACGTCGGGGGTATTACCTCAAATTATATGACCAACGGAAATTTACTAAAAAAAGCTTTAGAACTTTTAGCTTGGTTACAAGAAGATCTAGAGCACGTTGGTGCAGAAGATTATCATCAATTGATGAGGGCTTGGGAGCTTAAACATAGAGCTTTGACATCACAATGTGTGACTGAGCATACTTTGTTTAGGGAGGAAACTCGTTGGCCGGGTTATTATTATAGAGGAGATCATATGAAATTAGACGATGAAAATTGGCATTGTTTGACAGTTTCAAGAAGAGATCCTAAAACTGGAAAATTTGCTCTAGAAAAAGTTCCTGTTTATCACATTGTGGATGAAAAAGAGAAAAAGAAGGCATCATAATTTATTTTAAGAACATTTATGGATCTTTTATCAAAGTCAGATGAAGAGATTTTTAAGATTGGTAAACCTTTTTGGGAAAATTTAGTCCGAGCTTCAAATATGAAGGATTATGGAGGTTTTACCAAAGACTTTTCAACACAGATGCTATTTGGGGCAAATGAAGTTGAGTTAGGTAAACAATGGGCAAACAATAAAATTATCACAAATCTAGAAGAAACCTACAAGCCCTTTGGAACTTTAAGACGTGGCGATCACATAACAGTATTAATCAAACAGACTAACAAGAAAATACCTGGGGAGTTCCTTGGAAGGTTGGTACTTGGGGTTGAGGATGATGAGATCAAAATTTTTGGAGCAACAATTTATTAATTATAGTTTGACAATTTTTTTACTGGGTGTATTCAGGGATTTAGATGCATCTTTCAAATTTAAAAATTCTAAATATCATAGCTAATAAAAAATCAACTTTTATTAAAACTGGAATTTTTTCAGCTATAGCTGCATGTTGGGGTGTTATCTTAGTTGGGACTTTTATTACTTTTAAATAAGTAATATTTTAAGTTTTTATATTTGATGGACGTTTTTTTACCTATAGCCCAAGTCTTTATTAATCCAGTTGAAATACTTTTGATTAGTGCCATTGTTGGTGTTCTTTCAGGTTTGTTTGGAGTAGGAGGTGGTTTTTTAATGACACCTTTTCTAATCTTTATGGGTGTACCCCCAGCTTATGCGGTAGCAAATGAGGCTAACAATATCTTAGCAACTTCTGTGTCTGGATCTACCACTCATTGGTTAAAAAATACTTTAGATTACAAAATGGGATTAATGATCGTCATTGGTGGAACAATTGGAACTGTATTAGGTATTTTTACTTTCACTTATTTTAAAGATATTGGAAAAATAGATACAGTAATTTCTTTAGCCTATATGTACATTCTTGCAATAATTGGGACTCTGATGTTGGTTGAAAGTTTAGGTGAAATTGATAAAGCCAAAAAAAATATAGTAGAGAAGAAAAAACTACATGTCCATTATTGGATTCATGGACTTCCTTTTAGGATGAGATTTCCTAAATCTAAATTATATGAAAGTATATTTACACCAATCGTAATTGGATTAATCGTTGGTTTTATTGCGGCTATCATGGGTATCGGAGGCGCATTCATTTTAGTGCCTGCAATGATTTACATTATTAAGATGCCTACAAAATTAGTACCTGGAACTTCATTGTTTGTGACCATTTTTGTTAGTGTGATAGTTACATTTCTTCATTCAATTAATTATGGGTCAATTGATTTAATGTTAGTTTTAATGTTAGTTGTGGGATCAATTGTAGGAGTTCAAGTAGGTCAGAAGCTTGGAGAGCAGATTGACAGCTCTGGATTAAAAGCTTTGTTAGCAATTTTATTATTAATAGTCGGGATTGTAATAGCTTACGATACCTTTTTTGCTGAGGAGGTCAAGAACGGAGTTACATCTGTAAGTTCACCAGATTTAAATTTCTTCTCAAAGTTTATTAAGGAGTTTTCAGAAGATATGCCATTCTTCTATGGATTATTTTCAATCCTATTTGCTATTATTTTAGGAATAGGAGCCGCATTTATTAGAAGATCGATTTCAAAATTTAGAGAAAAATATTTTAAAAAAACAGTTAAACAATCTAAATAAAAAATTTTACATAGATCTCAATTGTAAAAATACTCACAATTCCTACAGTCAACATTGATGTAAATCCAACAACAAAAGGTTTATAACCCATATTTCTAATATCTTTTAAATTTGTTGATAAACCTATAGCTGCCATAGCCATAGTCAAAAAAATTTTAGAAAAGGCTTTAATTGAATTTATGAAATCGATCCAATTATTATCAGTTGAGAAAACTTCATCACCTACATTTCTTAAAATTATCATCCCAACAAACCCCAAAACAAAATATGGAAATATACTTAAAATAGAGTAACCCTTTTCCTTTGTTTGACCTCTATTATAAAGAAAAGCAAAAAGAGGGATCATAACTATTAAAAAAGTATTTCTTATAAGCTTTGTAACAGTTGCGATATTTAATGTTTCAGGACTATTGAACTGCTGGTCATATATTAATCCTGCTGCAGCTACTTGTGAGGTTTCATGTATGGCAGTACCTAAAAAAAGTCCTGCAAATAATGAATTTCCTTCAAAATAAAAATTCGCAAAGTAAGGGTATAATAACATCGAGAGTATTCCGAATAAAGTAATGTTAGCAATTGCATAAGAAATTTCACTTTTATTAGCTTTTATTACTGGTGCAGTTGCCATTATGGCTGTGGTACCACAAACAGTGCTTCCTATTGATATTAAGTATGCCATCCTTGTTGGTATTTGGAGTTTTTTAATTATGAGCTTTATTACTATTAAAACACTAACTATACAAATTACTATTAATGGAATTGCTATTTTTCCAAATTCTAAAAACTCAAAAGGTTTTAATTGTATACCTAAACAAATTATTCCAAGTTTTAAAATATAATCTTTACTAAAATCTAATCCCTTTTGAAAACTTTCACGGATATTGAAAAAATTTCCAAAGAAAATCCCCAGTAGAATAGCTATCATTGCAGTTGATATAGGGCTTTTGTTATATCCAAGAAGTTCAATTCCGATAATATTATTGAAACCTTGAGAAAGTGAATAAAGAATAAATGCAAGGATTATACCTGGTATTAACACCAAGTAATTTTTTAAAACCATTCAATATAAAATGATTATGCGCTTCTATAAAGTTTAGTCATAACAAATTCTTTATGACCTAAAGCTTCTGCACAGGTTAATCGTCCATTAGCAACTCTTAGAGTTGTTTCAATAAGTTTATCTCCGGCCTCTGATAAATTCATTTCTCTTGAAAGAATTTTCGATACATCACAATCAATATGTTCACCCATACTTTTAACAGTTAATGGATTAGCAGTTAATTTAACCACTGGCTCGATAGGATTTCCAACAATATTACCTTGACCAGTTGGAAACAAATGAATGTTAAATCCAGCTGCTGCTTGGAGGGTTACGCATTCTGCCGCAGCTGAAGAAGTATCCATGAAGTATAGTCCTTTACCTTTTTTAGGTTCTTCTGCAGGTTCTAGAACATCTATAAATTTACAATCACCAATTTTTTGAAAATTTCCAAATGCTTTTTCTTCTATAGTTGTTAAACCTCCTGCAATATTTCCAGCAGTTGGTTGACTTTCCGACAAATCATCCGTTGCTTCTTTTAAAATAAAATCATTATATGCGCTCCAAGTTTTCATAAATTTATCTGAAGCCTCTTTTGTTGCACCTCTAGTTGCACAAACTTTTTCAGCTCCGGTTAGCTCTGAAGTTTCACCAAAACATAAATGAACACCAAGTGGCTCAAGTTTATCCATTAAGTTTCCAACTGTAGGATTTGATGCAAGACCTGACGTAGTATCTGATTCTCCACATTTTACTGAAATCCACAAATCACTTATTGGACATTCTTCTCTTTGTTTTTCTGAAGCCCACATAACAAACTCTTGTGCTTTTTTGGATGCTTTCATGACAGTTCCAATATCACCAGTTCGTTCAATGTGAAAACCTTCTACAGGTTTTCCAGTCTTCGCTATTCCATCTACAATTCTTTTAGTCCACTTTGGCTCAATACCAATTACAATTACAGCGGCAACATTTGGATTGCTTCCAGTTCCGATCATTGTTCTAAAATGCAGTTCTAAATCTGCTCCAAACTGCAATCGTCCATATGAATGAGGTAATGCGATAGTTCCTTTTATATTGTTTGCGACTGCTTCTGAGCAAGCATTCGAAATATCATCTACTGGTAAAATAATTACGTGATTTCTTGTTCCCGCTCTTCCATTTTCTCTTTTGTAACCTAAAAAACTTTTTGGAATTTCCATCAATTTACCACTTTTTTGTTTTTACGTTATGAACATGTACATGTTCACCTTTTTTTATGGATTTAACAACTTTTCCTATGTCATGACCATATTTTAAAATTGTGTCACCTTCTTTTAAGTCCATCATAGCAATTTTATGACCCAATGGTATTTCATCCATTGATTGAATATCTGTTGAGCTATCATCCTCCATAATCCAGCATTTACAGTCTTGTTTTGGTGTTATTTTTTCGACTACCACAACCCCCACATTATCCTTTTTATCGTGAATTATGATGTCAGTAGCCATTATATCGTGTCGATTTGTTTGTTTGAATTTTCAAAAATCTTATATATTAATCGCGACAATTAAGAAATAGTTTTATAAAAAATTATTACATTTGCTAGATTAGAAAGGTTCTATTAATGACGAAAATGACAACAGAAGAAGCTTTTGTAAAAGTTTTACAAATGCACGGCATTGAACATGCTTTTGGAATAATAGGTTCAGCATTCATGCCTATCTCTGATATTTTTCCTGATGCAGGTATTACTTTTTGGGACGTAGCTCATGAAACAAATGGTGGACTAATTGCTGATGGTTATACAAGATCTACAGGTAAAATGTCTATGGTCATTGCACAAAATGGGCCAGGCATAACTGGATTAGTAACCCCAATTAAAACTGCTTACTGGAACCATACACCATTATTATTAGTAACACCTCAGGCAGCAAATAAGACTATGGGTCAAGGAGGTTTTCAAGAAGTAGAGCAAATGAATTTATTTAAAGATATGGTTTGTTACCAAGAAGAGGTCAGAGACCCATCAAGAATGGCTGAAGTTTTAAATAGAGTTATTGAAAAAGCAATAAGAGGCTCAGCGCCAGCGCAAATTAATGTTCCAAGAGATTATTGGACGCAAGTTATCGATATTGAATTACCACCAATAGTAAGATTAGAAAGACAAGGCGGAGGAGCAGAGGCTATAGATAAAGCTGCAAAACTTTTATCTAATGCAAAGTTTCCAGTAATTTTATCTGGTGCAGGAGTTGTAATTGGTGGTGCAATTGAGGAGACAAAAAAACTCGCAGAAAAATTAGACTCTCCAGTTTGTTCTGGTTATCAGCACAATGATAGTTTTCCAGGAAGTCATCCTTTGGCTGTAGGACCTTTAGGATACAATGGTTCAAAAGCTGCCATGGAATTAATCTCAAAGGCAGATGTTGTTTTGGCTTTAGGAACAAGACTAAATCCATTTTCGACACTTCCAGGATATGGCATAGATTATTGGCCTAAGAAAGCCAGCATTATCCAAGTTGATATCAATCCCGATAGAATTGGTTTAACTAAAAAAGTTACTGTTGGAATAAGCGGAGATGCAAAATTAGTTGCGCAACAAATATTTGATAAATTATCATCTAATGCAGGTGATACGGATAGACAAAAAAGAAAAGACTTAATTCACCAAACAAAATCTGCATGGTTACAAAAATTATCTAGTCTAGATCATGAAGATGATGATGAAGGAACAGTCTGGAACAAAGAAGCAAGAGAGAGAGATAAAGATAGAATGTCACCAAGACAAGCTTGGAGAGCAATTCAAGCTGGAATGCCTGAAGATGTAATTATCTCAAGTGATATTGGAAATAATTGCGCAATAGGAAATGCTTATCCAACTTTTGAAAAACCAAGAAAATACTTAGCACCAGGTTTGTTTGGTCCTTGTGGTTATGGCTTTCCATCAATACTTGGAGCAAAGATTGGGTGTCCTGATACACCTGTTATTGGTTTTGCGGGAGATGGAGCTTTTGGAATTAGTATGAATGAGATGAGTTCTTGTGCTCGTGAGGAGTGGCCAGCAATTACAATGGTTATCTTTAGAAATTATCAATGGGGTGCAGAAAAAAGAAATACAACTCTTTGGTTTGATAATAATTTTGTTGGAACAGAACTAGATCCAGAATTGAGTTTTGCAAAAGTAGCTGATGCATGCGGTTTAAAAGGAGTAACAGTTAAATCAATGGAGGAAACAACTGCCGCAATTAAGCAATCTTGTGAGGATCAAAAGAAAGGTATCACTACATTTATAGAAGTAATTTTAAACCAAGAACTTGGTGAACCATTTAGAAGAGATGCAATGAAGAAACCTGTAAGAGTTGCAGGTATTAACAAAGCAGACATGAAGCCTCAAAAAAGTATTTAAAATTTTGATAAGGATAACCTTAAGATATATCTTAATTATAATACTAAGTTTTTTAATTTCATTATATTTATTTGAATATTTTCTAGTTTACTCAGTAAAGAATATTGAAAAGAACAAAGCAAAAATTTTTGAAAAAGAAACAGGGAAAAAATATGAGTATAGAAATAAGATTGTAGTATTTAATGAGTTAAAAAAAGAATATCCTAAATTAACAAGCACATTAGTTCCAAAACACTTTGCAATAAGTTCCGAACATAAGATTATACCGCTCGGAGGATTATCAAATTCTAAAACACTTCATTGTAAAGAAAATGGTTATTTTTCAATTTTTGATAGTGATAGATATGGTTTTAATAATCCTGACAACGAGTGGGACAATGAAAAAATTGAATTTTTTTTAGTTGGTGATTCTTTTACGATGGGAGAATGTGTAAATCGTCCTCATGATTTTGGATCGGTTTTAAGAAAATTATCTAATAAGTCAGTATTAAATCTTGGATATTCAAGCAATGGACCCATGTTACAATTTGCAGCTCTTAATGAGTATTTAGATGAAAAAGTAAATAATATTCTTTGGTTTTATTTTGAAGATAATGACCTTCAAGATTTAAAAGATACAATGAATTCAAAAATTCTCAATAATTACTTAGATAAAAAAGATTATAGCCAATCATTAAAATTGAAACAGAAAGAAATAGATATTATCGTAGATAATACTGTCAGAGAACATTTGAAGTATTTTCAAAGCAGAGAAGAAAAAAGAAAAAAAAATCAAATATTGAGATTTGTTAGATTGGATAAAACTAAAGATAAATTAAAAGCATTGATGAATGATAATGATAATAAAAAAAAAAAATTTAATAATGAAGTTTTTCTAAAGTTTAAAAAAATATTAGAACACACCCAAATTCTTGCAAAAAAAAATAATTCAGAATTATACTTTATTTATCTCCCATCTTATCAACGATTCTCAAAATCTGGTATTAATACAGATTTAAACCAAAGAGATAAATTAATTTCAATGGTGAAAAGTTTAAATATAAAATTTATAGATATTTTTGCAGAAATAGAAAAAAAAGAACTTGATTATAAAAGTCTTTTCCCGTTTGGATTATATGGTCATTATAATATAAGAGGTTATAATGAAATTTCTAAAATTATTTATGACAAAACATTAGAAAAGTGAAATTTTATAAACACAATGGATCAATCTAACAAAAGTAGTAATAGAAGTTTTGGAGTAGTTTTTTTTATTGTTTTCCTAATTACAAGTTTATACCCAATTTTAAATCATGGTGAAATTAGACTTTGGGCGCTTATGATTTCTTTTATTTTTCTATTTTTGGGTCTTATAAATTCAAAATTTTTATCTCCTTTAAATAATTTATGGTTTAGATTTGGTATATTCTTAGGAAAAATAATTTCGCCAATAATTATGGGTATAATTTTTTATTTAGTTGTAACTCCAATAGGTTTATTGATGAGAATACTTGGAAAAGATTTATTAAAGTTAAAGTTTAATAATGAAAAATCATATTGGATTGAAAAAAATGATCCAAAGAGTAAAATGAAAAATCAATTTTAATATGAGTTTTATAAAAGAATTTTGGATGTTTTTAAGAGTCAGAAAGAAATATTGGCTTCTACCCATTATTATAGTTTTAGTAATATTTGGTGGTCTTATAGTTTTGACTCAAGGCACTGCAGTAGCCCCTTTTATTTATACAATTTTTTAAGTGATCACAATTCTTGGTATATCGGCTTTTTATCATGACAGTGCCGCATGCATCATAAAAAACGGTAAAATTATTGCTGCGGCTCAAGAAGAGAGATTTACAAGAAAAAAGCATGATTCAAGTTATCCCAAAAATGCAATTGAATTTGTTTTAGAATATGCAAATTTAAAATTAAATGAAGTGAACCAAATTGTTTTTTTTGAAAAACCTTTTTTAAAATTTGAGAGATTATTAGAAACTTATGTTGCGTTTGCACCAAGAGGTTTTATTTCTTTTGCAAAAGCAATGCCTTTGTGGATAAAAGAAAAACTTTTTCAAAAAAATTTGTTATTTAATAAGCTTAAAGAGCACGACTCAAATTACAAATCTGATGAAAATATTTTCTTTTCAGATCATCACTTAAGTCACGCTGCAAGTGCTTTTTTTCCATCTCCCTTTAAAGAGGCAATAGTTTTAACAGCTGATGGAGTTGGTGAATGGGCAACAACTACTGTAGCAATAGGAAAAGATAATAATATAGATATTAAAAAAGAAATTCACTTTCCACATTCTCTCGGACTTCTTTATTCTGCTTTTACTTATTACACAGGTTTTAAAGTAAATAGTGGAGAGTATAAACTAATGGGCTTAGCGCCCTATGGTAAACCAATTTTTCAAGACAAAATTAGAAAATTGATTGACATTAAAGAAGACGGTACTTTTAGATTGGATCAAAAATATTTTAATTATGCTACAGGACTGACAATGACGAATAACAAATTTGATGATTTATTTGGTAAAAAAGCTCGAAATCCTGAAAAAGAAAATATAACCCAATTTCATATGGATATTGCAGCGTCAATTCAAAAAATTACTGAAGAAATTATGATTAAATTAGTGACAGGAGTTCGTAAAGAGTATGGCATTAAAAATTTGTGTCTAGCAGGAGGAGTAGCATTAAATTGCGTAGCTAATGGTAAAATTCTTAAAGAAAAAATTTTTGATAATGTTTGGATACAACCTGCAGCAGGAGATGCTGGAGGATCTTTAGGTGCAGCCTTGGCCCTATGGTATATTGATCAAGGAAATAAAAGAACGGTTAATCCATTTGATGATATGAATGGTTCTTATTTAGGAAACGAATTTAGTCAAAATGAAATTGAAAATGAGTTAAAGTCTTTGGGAGCAAATTTTGAAACTTTAAAATATGAAGAATTAATAGATAAAACTGCTGAATTTCTATCGAATGAAAAAGCAGTTGGTTGGTTTCAAGGAAGAATGGAGTTCGGCCCAAGGGCATTAGGAGCTAGATCAATATTAGCCGATCCTAGATCTGATTTGATGCAAAAAAATTTAAATTTAAAAGTAAAATACAGAGAAAGTTTTAGACCATTTGCACCATCTATTTTAAGAGAAGATTTGCAAAACTGGTTTGAAATTAATGTCGATAGTCCATACATGCTTTTAGTTGCTGAAGTTAATTCTAAGAAAAAAATAGAAATGACAGATGAACAAAAAAAACTTTTTGGAATAGATAAATTAAATGTCAAAAGATCACTTATACCAGCTGTTACTCATGTTGATTATTCAGCAAGAGTTCAGACAGTATACAAAAAGACAAATAAGCCTTATTTTGATTTAATTTCAAGTTTTAAAGAAAAAACTGGCTGCCCAGTTTTGGTAAACACTTCATTTAATGTAAGAGGAGAACCAATAGTAAATACTCCATCAGATGCTTTTAATTGTTTTATGGGTACTGAATTGGATTATTTAGTAATTGGAAATTGCGTTTTAGATAAATCTAAGCAAAATTCAAAACTTAAGAAGGATTATAGAAAAGAATTTGAATTAGATTAAAAATTTAAGAAATCAACTTATAAATAACAGGCACTTGCTATTAAAATAAAAAATTTTTATTATTAATTAAAATCAGGCCAATTTTTTTCGTTATATCTATCAAGTTCTTTTTTTGTAATGGGTCTGAATAACACCCAACTAACCACAATTACCAAAGCTAAAAGAATTAATGTTTTCACTTTTATTTGATCATTACTTTCACAGAACCTAATTTATCAATTTTACCTTTATAGAGACCTTTTCCTATTGGAACTACCCCCACAGTAGATCCAGTAAATACATAAAAATTTTTATTTATGTTTATCTTATCTTTTCTTAATTTGTTCAAAACAAACCTTAGTGAGTTCAAAGGATTGATAAAAACAGCACTAGTATTACCATTTATATTCTGCTTTGTTTTTTTGTTTGAAATATTTGTTATTAAGTTTCCAATATTAATTTTTCTATATTTTTTCTTTTGACCTATTAAAAATTTTACATTTGCTCCAAAATCACTGCATAAATCTCCAAATGAAGTTATTCCCTTTTTTCGTTGTCTATAACCGACGATTTCGATACAAGGAGCCATATGAGAAATAAATTTTGAAATATTCCTCATCGTAATTACACCTTTTGAATTAAAAAAAGATCTTTTAATTAGATAGCAAACTTCTAACTCAATACCAAAAGTAGTTTTACTAATTTTTACACTTTTACCACTTTTTGCGAAGTTATTTTTATAAACTGATGCATAAAATGGCTCTTTCTCTTTTAATTTTTTCATCACTGGAATTCCAGTTCCTCCAGCTTTGAAACCAATAATAGGTTTTTTGACTTTGCTCTCACAAATCATTCTAAATTTATTTGCTTCAGTTAGTTTCTTTGTAAATTTTGTAGGTAATGGTGCAATAATCTTGTTATTAAGAAAAGCCTTTACCAATTTATTTGAAGTTCTTTCTATTAATGTGCTCATATTTTTGAATTATTTTTTTTATTTAATTATAAACTATATTTTATGATCCAAAGTTTATCAAACTAAAACCAGCAATAAAGAAGACTATCAACCAAACCAAACCTTTTATTAAAAAAAAAGTAAATCCTCCAACTAGAATATATTTACCCCATTTACTCTTTGATAATAAATTTTTAAGCCTAGTCATCATTTAAATAAAATTTGCTAATTCAATAAAGACATTGGATCAAGTCTAGTTTGAAACCAATTTACCCTAAAATCTAGATGGGGGCCTGTAGATCTTCCTGTTGATCCAACTGTACCAATGATATCTCCTTGATTAATCTTATCACCAACAGATACCATCACATTTTCTAGATGAGAGTAAATTGTTGAAATCCCGTGTCCATGATCCATTATAATTGTACCGCCAGTATAATAAAGATCATCCTCGGCCATTGTTACAACTCCAGATGCTGATGATTTAATCATTGTTCCTTTTTTTGCTGCTATATCAATTCCATAGTGAGGCCACTTTGGTTTACCATTTAAAATTCTCTGGCTTCCGTAAACACCACTAATAATTCCTTTTACAGGCATGATAAATTGGTTCTTAAAAAAAGGTAAATCAGAATTGATAGCTCTAGCTTTCCCAATTCTGTTGTTTTCTTCTTTTATTCTTTTGTAAACTGACTCAGGTGGCGTAACTTTACTTTCTTCTAAGCCATCTATTCTCTGAATGTTATATTTTCTTTTAACAACTTTTTTAATTATTTTTTCACTTTTTCCGTTTGTTATTTTAGTAATAGTTAAATCAAATTTTCTATCTCTATCAATACCAAAAGCAAAATAACCATCTTTAGAAACTTTCACTTCTTTTTTATCTATAATTATTTTAGAAGAGGGATCAGTTATCCCTATGATATAATGACCCTGTAAAAATTTTCCTTTAAACTCGATAGCATTTGAATAAGTTGAAATAAAAAAGATTATAAAAAAAAATAATCTTGGTATTATTTTGCAGTCCATCCGCCATCAACTAATAAAGAGGTTCCAGTAATCATTGACGCTGCATCAGATGCAAGAAATACAGCTGCACTTGCTACATCTGAAAGTTCAGCAAATTTTCCCAATGGAATATTACCCAAAACCTCTTTTTTAAACTTTTTACTTTTCAAAAATTTACTTGTCATTGGAGTAACAACAAAAGTTGGGCAAACAGTATTTACCCTTATGTTATATTTAGCTAGATCAATCGACATTCCTTTTGTTAAGCCTTCTAAGCCAAATTTTGTCATATTATAAACACTTCTAATAGGACCACCAACATGACCCATTTGAGATGACATATTTACAATCGCACCGCCAATTTTTTTTCTATTTTTGGACTTAATCATTTTTAAAGCACATAATTGAGCAAGATTAAAAGTTGCCATCGTGTTTATCTTAACCAAATACTCCATATTTTTTGTTTTAACTTTGGTAAAGTGTTCTGGAATATTATTGCCTGCATTGTTAATCAGTATGTCTATTTTTAACTGTTTATTAATTATCTCTTTAATTTGATTGTAATTTGTGATGTCACATACATAAGATTTACATTTAGACTTTATTTTTTTTATCTTTTTTGAAACTTCATCTAAATCTTTTTTTGTTCTACTTATGATGATCAAATTCGCACCAGCTTCAGCAAGCGCTATAGCACATGCTCTTCCAATCCCTTTTCCAGCTCCAGTTACAACTGCGGTTTTGTTCTTTAAATTGTATTTTTTCAGATACATCATAAAAATAATATTTCAATATCAGTATAAATCAATTCAATAGCAACAATTAAAATTGCCAATAATCCAGCCCAAGCAATCCATTTATATTTCTTAATCCAATTAGATATTAATGTTGCTGCTGTTGCCATTAGTACAATTGATAAAACAAGACCAAAAATTAATAAATAGTAATGGTCCCCCGCTGCTCCTGCAACTCCTAAAACATTATCTAAACTCATAGTAAAATCAGCTAATAAGATTGTCCAAATAGCTTTTAAGAAACTGGAATTATCTACCTTTATATCACTTTCGTGATCAGAACCTTTTATGACATCTACATAAAGTTTGTAGACAATATAGAGAAGAAGAACACCTCCAATTAACCTTAAACCTGTAATTTGTAATAAATAAGCAGTCAATAAAGTTAATATTATCCTTAAGACAACTGCTCCACCTATTCCCCAAAAAATAATTTTTCGTCTTTGTTCTAAAGGAAATTTTGATGCAACCATTCCAATTATGATTGCATTGTCTCCTGCTAAAACAAGATCAATTAAAATGATTTGTGTTAAAATTGTAATTTGTTCTGGAGTAATAAAATCAGTGGGCATTAACTTCTAAGTATCATATCAGCACCTTTTTCGGCAATCATAATTGTAGGGGCATTAGTATTACCCGAAGTTATATTAGGCATTATTGAGGCATCAATTACTCTTAAATTATTTAAACCCTTTACTTTAAGAGTCTCATCAACTACCGCCATATCATCTTGTCCCATTTTACATGTGCCAACTGGATGAAAAATAGTTTGTGCATAATTTGATCCAGCTTTTACAAGTTCTTCATCATCATTAATATCAATACCAGGTCTATATTCTTCTGGTTTATATTTTTTAAAAGTTTCAGACTCCATTACTATTTTCCTTGTAAGTCTCAAACCTTTTGCAGCAACCATACGATCATGGTCAGTTGAAAGATAGTTGAGTTTTACCTTTGCATAAATTCTTGAGTCTTTATTAATAATATTTACGTGACCTCTACTTGTTGGTCTTATATTTGATACAGTAGGTGTGAATGCATGAAAGTCATGGTTTTTTGTAGCACCTAAAGTATCCATACTCATTGGTTGCACGTGCCATTGAAGATCTGGCAATTCTAAAGAAGGATCACTCTTTGCAAACATACACATTTGACTAGCACCCATTGTCATTGGTCCACTCCTATTAAAAACATATTCTAGACCAATCATTAATTTACCAAATAAACTATTAACTTTTTTATTTAATGATTTAAGTCCATTTACTTTGTAAATTGGTCTGAACATTAAATGATCTTGTAAATTTTCTCCAACTCCCTTTAGTTCATGCACCATAGTTACACCAAGGTCTTTTAATTTTTCTGAATTTCCTATCCCTGAAGTTTGCAAAATCTGAGGTGATCCAATTGACCCAGATGAGAGTATTATTTCTTTGTTAGCTGCAACCTTTTTCAGAGCATTTTCTTGCCAGTACTCAATATTTTTAGCAGTTTTATTTTCGAAATTTATTTTTTTTACATGAGCATGAGTAATAATCTTTAAATTTTTTCTATTTTTAATTGGGTTTAAATATCCAACTGCAGTACTACACCTAAATCCATCTTTCTCGGTTACTTGAAAGTATCCACACCCATGATTATCACCAGTATTAAAATCTCTCGTTTTTGGAATACCAAATTCTTCTGCTGCATTTTGAAATTCATTTAATAGTGGTAATTGAATTCTTTGATCTGAAACAGACAAAGGCCCTCCAACACCATGGTAATCATTTTTACCACGTTCTTGATCCTCAGCTTTGATAAAGTAAGGTAGGACATCATCCCAACCCCAACCAGTATTACCCAGTTGACGCCAAACGTCATAATCTCTACTTTGGCCTCTTATATATAGCAAGCCATTAATAGCTGAGCTTCCTCCTAAAGTTTTTCCTCTAGGATAACGAATTGATCGATTATTCATTGTTTCATCAGGTTCAGTTTTGTAACACCAATCAACTGAAGGATTATGCATAGTTTTAAAATAACCAACTGGTATGTGTATCCAAGGATAATTATCTTTACCGCCAGCCTCAATTAAGAGAACTTTATTTTTTGGATTTTCAGATAATCTATTAGCCAAAACACATCCAGCAGATCCAGCTCCTAAAATTATAAAATCAAAGTTTTCCATCTATAGTTGAAAAGTTATTTTTATAAATCTCATTTGTTCATCTTTACACTCATATTAATCAATTGTCACTTGTACGACCTTTGTTTTTCTGATTGTATGTTGTTGTTAAATTTAACTAACAAGAGGAAATATAATGAAAAAAATCATTTCAATGTTGTTTGCAACTGTTTTGGTACTTGGATTTGTATCTAGTGCTAATGCTGCAAAAACACTAAAATGTCAGACAGTTCTTAACACTAAAGCTGATGAAGTTAAAATGTTAAAGGACTTTACTGATACAGTAACAGAACTTACATCTGGTTCGTTAAAATTTGAAATTTTACCAGCAGGTGCAGTTGTGGGAGTTAAAGAAACTCTAGATGCTGTTGATAAAGGATTGATTGATTGTGGTTTCGCATGGACACACTATTGGTCAGGTGATCACCCTGCTGCTATGTTATTTGGTTCGCCAGTAGCTGGTGGAGGAGTTGGTATCGACAACTTAGCGTTTTTATCATGGTTTCAATATGGTGGTGGTAAAGAATTATACGATCAACTTTGGAAAGAAATGGGAAGAGATATCAAAGGATTTATGCTTCAACCAGTTGGTCCAGAAGCTTTAGGTTGGTTTCCAAAACCAATTAAAGATATGGCTGACTTTAGAAAATATAAGTTCAGAACTCCCCCAGGAATTCCAGGACAAACATACAAAGACATTGGTATAGCATCTGTTGCAATGGGTGGTGGAGATATTCTACCAGCTCTTGAGGCAGGAACTATTGATGCTGCTGAGTGGTGTTGTCCTAAACCAGACTTAACATTTGGTTTCCAAAAAGTATTAAAGCACTATTATCTACAAGGTTTACACCAAGTGGTAGTAAATGCTGACTTTTACATTACTGGAAAAACTTATAATGCTATGAGTGCTCATGAGAAAAAGTCTCTTGAAGTTGCAGCTAATGCTTCATTAGCTAAATCTTTAAGTTACAGAATCTATGAAAACGGAAAAGCATTACAAGAACTTACTACTAAACATGGGGTAAAATTAGAAGATACTCCATCAGACTACTTTACAGAGTACATGGCAGCTGCAAAAGCTACATTGAATAAAAACGCAGAGAAGAACAAATTCTTCAATGAAGTTTATACTTCAATGAAAAACTTTGCTGATGTTGCTGTTCCTTTCTGGAGCGGTGCTCAAATGTCTAATGCGAAGCTCGGAATGGCTCACGCTGCAACATTAAAGTAATCAGTAATTAATCTTGATTTTTTAGAGCGGACTTTTACAGTCCGCTCTAATTTTTTTAACTAGAATTTTATGGCTGAAGAACCTGGTAAACTAGATATTTCAGATGAAATGATTGCCGAAAGGCGAGGTGGTTCAGCTAAAATGCCGAGTGATATGCCATCATGGATGGCTAAATCTATTATAAATATTGATAAATTTAGTAAGTGGATTGGTAATATTGTTTGTTGGATATTGATGCCACTAATATTTGCAATGACTTATGAAGTTCTTGCAAGAAAACTATTTTTAGCACCCACAATTTGGGCTTATGACATTAGTCGTTTTCTTTATGGGGCATTGTTCATGTTAGGTGCTGGTTACGCACTTTCTCGAGGTGTACACATCAGAGCAGATTTTTTATATAGAAATTTCAAAATAAAAACTCAAGGTTTAATAGATTTTTGGCTATATTTATTATTTTATTTTCCTGGTCTTTTGGTTTTTCTTTACATGACAATTGGGTTTGTAGAGGAGTCTATTAGAAGAGGTGAAAGAGGTATGGATACCACATGGATGCCTTTCATGTGGCCTATAAAAACTTGTTTATTGGTTGGAATTATTTTTTTACTTATTCAAGGTTTCTCAGAATTACTTAAAAGTTACTGGGCAGCTAAAAAAGGTGAGTGGCCAGGAGAGGATAATAAACAATGATAGCTGAGTTAATTGATCCAGCAATTTTAGGTTTTATTCTTGTTGGTGTAATGCTTTTTGCTATTTTTGTAGGGTTTCCAATTTCATTCACTTTGATATTTTTAGGATTTGTTTTTGGATACCTTGGTTTTGGAAAATTAGTTTTTTATTTGATGACACTTCAATTTTCCATGGTAATGACTGAGCAAACCCTTGCCGCCGTGCCACTCTTTGTGTTTATGGGGATAATGATGGAACAAGCTGGATTAATGGAAAGATTATTTTCAGCTTTTCAATTAATGTTAGCAAAAGTTAAGGGTTCACTATATTACGCAGTTTTGTTTGTTTCAGTCATTTTCGCTGCAGCCACAGGTATTGTAGGTGCATCAGTCACAATTCTGGGAATTATGGCTGCTAAATCTATGAATAGATCAGGCTATGACGTTAAGCTAGCAGCAGGTACGATCACTGCAGGTGGAACTTTGGGTATTTTAATTCCACCTAGCATTATGCTTGTTGTTATGGGCCCTATAATGGAAATCCCAGTAATAGATTTATTTGCTGCTGCAATCTTACCAGGAATACTTCTTGCAAGTTTATATGCAGCTTACACAACAATAAGATGTATGATTAATCCTAAGTTAGGACCGGTGTTACCTGATGATATGAGAGCTGCCAGTATGAAAGAAGTTTGGGTTGAGTTTTTCCTTGGCCTGGTTCCCCCTGCGGCCTTAGTTTTTGCAGCTTTGGGGAGTATATTATTTGGATTTGCAACTCCAACTGAAGCAGCAGGATGTGGTGCTATGGGAGCATTAATTCTCTCTTTAGCTTATAAAAAATTATCACTGTCTAAATTACAAGAAGCTTTGGTAAAAACTTTAGAGATAACAGCTTTAATTATGGTTTTAGTTGCAGCTTCAAATTTCTTTGGTGCAGTTTTTGCAAGACTAGGAACACCAACCTTGCTAACTGAATTTTTATTAGGACTAGAAATGAACAAGTATTTAATTCTAGCAATGATAATGGTTATGATCTTTTTATTAGGCTGGCCATTAGAATGGGTTCCTATTGTTATGATAATAGTCCCAATTATCTTACCTTTGGTGGAAGCATTAGGATTTAATTTAACTTGGTTTGCAATATTAGTTGCAGTGAATTTACAAACTGCCTGGTTATCTCCACCAGTAGCTTTATCTGCATATTTTTTAAAAGGAGTTGTTCCAGAATGGGATCTTAAAGATATTTATTACGGAATGATGCAATTTATGGTCTTACAAGTCATCGGTTTAGTATTGATTATAATATTTCCTAAAATTGCTCTTTGGTTACCAACTCTCTTATATGGACAGTAGAAACTTTAAGTTTTATATTGTCTAAGTGAGTCCTCAAAATACAAAAAAAAACCTAACTAACTGGGATTTAGTTTCAGTAAATCCAAATGACAAAAATTGGGATTGGAAAGTTTTATTTTGTTTTTGGGGAGTAAATATTCAGAGTGTTATAGGTTTTTCATTAATAACATCGCTTTATTTGATTTATAATCTTAATTCTTTTGTTGTTTTTTTTGGAACAATATTAGGGGCATTACTAGTTTGTCTTTTTTCAAACTGGATAGGAAAACCATCTCTTAAACACGGACTGCCTTTTGTTGTTCTATTACGGTCTTCGTTGGGTGTTATTGGAGCAAAATACTTTGGTTTAATAAGATTTTTGGTTGGTGTTTTTTTATTTGGTATTCAAACATATTTTTTATCAAAAGCATTTAGTTACTTAATTAGAATATCATTTTTTTCTATAGAGCCTGCAATACTTGATAAACAAATTTTTCTTATATTCTTTTTAGGAATGAACTTAATTGATTGGGTTGCAATTATCACAGCAATAATTTTTCAAGGATTTTTATTTAGTATAGGAATGAATATGAATAAAAAGATTATTATTTTTTCAGCTATTACAGTTTATCTTGGAATTTTATTATTTTTTTTATCTGTATTACTTAGTGACGTTAAATTTACTACACAAGCATTTTTAGGATTATTAAATACAGAAAATTTTCTTGATAAAAATAATTTTGGACCATTAATGACAGTGACGAGCACAGTTTTTGCATATTTTTCAATTGTAATTTTAAGTTTTGGAGATTTTTCAAGATATGTAAAAAATGAAAGTCAGCTTAAAAAAGGAAATCTAAGTTTAATATTAAATTTGATAATCTTTTCTTTTTCTGCTTTATTTATAGTTTCAGGTATGGATGCTTTTTTAAAACAAGATCCTGAAAATTTAACTAGAATACTTACAAATCCTACGGACATTATTGGAAAATTAGATGATTTATTTTTGATTGTTTTAGCTTTAATTTTTATAATAGTTGCTTCTGCTTCAACCAATTTGATAGTTAACTTTATTCCATCTCAATACACATTGATTAATTTTTTACCTTTTTCTTTATCTGTTAAAAGCGCAGGTTTCATAATAACTATTATAGGATTTGTAGCAGGAATATTCTGGTTAACTTTTCTAAGTCAAGTAGGTGCTTTATCTTTTATTGATACATTTGGAGCTTTTTTTGGACCTCTTTTTGGAATAATGATTTTTGATTTTTATTATATTCAAAAAGGCAAATTAAATAATAAAGATATTTATTCTTTAGAAAATAATGGTATTTATTATTATAGTGGGGGGTGGCATATAAAAGCAGTATACTCTGTAATTTTAGGATTTATCTTTTCGGCTTCAACTATTTGGAATACTAATTTAATGTTTCTTCAGTCATTTTCTTGGATTATAGGAGCTTCCATATCTGCTTTTACTTACTTCTTATTAGCCCGAAAATAAAAAAAATGGAAAAAATTAAATTTGATTTTAAAAGTAGAACCGCAATTGTAACAGGAGGCGCCCAGGGATTTGGTTTTGATATCACAAAACGTTTTTTAAAATCTGGTGCAAAGGTTATAATTTGGGATAATGATCCGAAAGCTATAGATTTAGCCATAAAAGAAATCGATAGTTCTAATTTGAGCTCTCATATTGTAGATGTTTCCATTTATGAGGAAGTTGATAAAACTGTCAAGGAGATTACAAAAAATTCTAATATTGATATTTTAATAAACAATGCAGGCATAACTGGTCCCACAGCTACTCTGTGGGAATATGACATTGAGATGTGGAAAAAAGTTGTAGAAATCAATGTAATGGGAACGTTTAATTGTTGCAGGTCAATAGTGCCAAACATGATCAAAAATAATTATGGTAGAATTGTAAATGTAGCCTCTGTAGCTGGAAAAGACGGAAATGCTAATGCTAGTGCATACAGTGTAGGAAAAGCAGGAGCTATAGGTTTAACTAAATCATTAGGTAAAGAGCTAGCAGATAAGAATATAGCTGTAAATGCAGTCACTCCAGCGGGCGCAAAGACTAGAATTTTAGATCAAATGACCAAAGAGCATGTTCAAAGAATGCTATCAAAAGTACCTAGAGGAAGATTTCTGGAAGTTGAGGAGTTTACATCGTTAATTTGTTGGCTTTCTTCTGAGGAAAACACTTTTTCAACAGCAGCAGTCTTTGATATAAGTGGTGGTCGCTCTACTTATTAACTTCTTGGTTTTTGTTCAACTATTTTGATATTATTAATTTTAGCTCTACTTAACTTAATGTCTTTGGACATAACTGGTGCAAAAATCATTATAGACCAGTAAATTAAGAGTATAAAAGCCGATATTGTCTTCATATTATTAATATAGAACCGAATATTGAATTTTGAATGTTTAAATTTTGTCTAAATAATGTATTAAGAATTTTTTTTTATTTTTTATGAAAATTTTATTAAATATTTTAATCATCACAATTTTATCTATTAACTTATCTTTAGCAGATGAATTACGAGTTTTTAATTTTACTGAAAAAGAGCTCACAGAACTTAAAGTTAGAAAGGTAAGAGGGGCTGATAATAAAACACTTTATACCGTTGGAACTAATGATAACGGAAATTATTTGAAATCGGTTGCTGATAATTCTGCCTCTGGCCTTGGAAAAGAGATCAAGATAGACTTAGATAATACCCCGTTTATAAACATAACTTGGAAAATTGAGAAAGATCTGTCAGGAATTAAAGAAAATACAAAAAAAGGGCATGATTTTGCAGCAAGAGTTTTTGTTATTAAAAAAACTGGAGCTACACCACTATCAAATAGAGCAATTAATTATGTTTTCTCAAGCAATAATGAAGTTGGGGCAAATTTTCCAAGTCCATATACAAAAAAATCGATAGACAACGTTCTAGCTAGCACAAAAGATAATTTAAATGAATGGGTAACAGTTAAGGCTAATGTTAAAGAGGATTTTAGAAGATTACACGATCTAGATGTTAAAGAGCTTGATGGAATTGCTATTATGTCTGATACTGATAACTCAAAGATGAAATCTATAGCTTATTTTCAAAATATATATTTTTCATCTCAATAATTAGAATTTAAGATATTTTTTAAGATAAATATTAAATAAAGAAAGTATAACAGCTACTACAACATCTTCTAAAGGACTTGCTTGTGGATAACCAAAGTTCCATGCGGTAACCATCACTAACCAAATTACAAATATATTCATTAAATACTTATACCTTAGTTTCTATTAAATAGTTTACTTTTTTGATATAATTATATTATGCATGAAAATTTTTTTCATACTTTAAAAGTTTACTATGAAGACACTGATGCTGGAGGCGTCGTATATTATGCTAATTATTTAAAGTTTTTAGAGAGAGCCAGAACAGAAGCTCTCCATTCAATTGGGTTCAGTAACCAAAAAGTGAAAAAGGATTTTGGCTCACTAATCATAGTAAAAGCTTGCAACATTGAATATAAAAAACCTGCAAGTCTTGAAGATGAACTAACTATAAGATCTTTTGTTAAATCTATCACTAAAACATCTTTTTTTATGAATCAAATAATTACTAAAGGTGATGACACTATAGTTGAAGCACAAGTTCATTTAGTCTTTGTTAATGATTTAGGTAAACCAGTAAAAATACCTGATGAAATTTACTCAAAATTTAAACCCTATTTTTGTGATACTATTAAAATTTAGCTATTTTCTTTGCCTTAATAAGTAATTGGTTAATCATAGTAGTCGTTACTAATTTTGTATTTACATTTCTTGGACTTGGGTGGTAACAGGCAATCAAAACTTTATTATCTGGTAATAAATATTTATTTCCGTGTTTAAATTCAAATTTTTTGTGAAGCATAAACTTTTTTTTATAAATTTTTAAACAATTATCAAATGCAACTTTTCCTAGAGTAACAATCACTTTAAGATTTTTTAAATTTTCAATTTCGTTTTCAAAATAATTTGAACAACGATTTAATTCTTCATTTTCTGGTTTATCTCCTGGAGGAACACATTTAAGAATATTAGTTATGTAAGTATTTTTCAATCTTAAATTATCATTTGCTTTTTCTGAAAAATTTTGATTTGAAATTCCTGTTATAAATAAACTCTTAAATAAAAAATTTCCTGATTTATCTCCTGTGAATGCTCTTCCAGTTCTTGTTCCGCCATGAGCTGCAGGTGCAAGACCTAAGATCATCAATTTTGCTTTGTTATCTCCAAAGCCTGGGACTGGCTTTCCCCAGTATTTCTCATTCTTATTTTGTTTTCTTTTTTGTATTGAAATTTTTTTGATAAAACTAATAAGTCTCGGACATTTTTTACATTTAATAATTGTATTATTTATTTTTTTTAATTTAATAGTCATTTATGAAACTTATAAAATTTTTTTTTATTATTTTTATAACTTTACCTTCAACGATTAAAGCAGATTTAAATCAAGAATTATATTTAGAATTAAAAAAAGGCGATAAACTTATATTTATTAGACATGCATATGCACCAGGTGGTGGAGATCCTGAAAATTTTGATATTAATAATTGTGGGACACAAAGAAATTTGAGTGAGGAAGGAAGAGAACAAGCTAAAGAAATTGGAAATTTTTTTTTAAAAAATGATATTCCCATTTTCAAGGTTTTTTCAAGTGAATGGTGTCGCTGCAAAGATACTGCTAAATTAGCTTTTACAAATTTTGAAACAAAGAATTTCTTAAATTCCTTTTTTAGCGCAAAGTTTGCCGATAATAAGAATAAACAAATGACAGACTTGAAAAATTTTGTTGTAAAATTCAAAGGTAATAAAAATCTGATTTTTGTGACACATTATGTAGTAATATCTGAAGCTTTAGATTATGCTCCTTCATCGGGCGAAATAGTTATTGCAGATAAAAATTTTAATAAAATTGGTAGTATAGAAATAGATTTTTAATTTTATGTCATCAAAACGAGCAATGAAACAAGCACAGAAACAAGCTTACGCTAAACATAGAAGCAATATTACTAATAATAGATTTGGAAATAGAAAAAAAAATTCTTCTAAGAAGAACAAAAAAAGTTAACTTTCTTTTTTAAATTTTTCAATTTTTTTACAAGTAGAAATTTTTGATATTCCTTCTTCATCATTAAGAACGGTTTTCATGAAAATTTCTTGTTTGTCTTTTTCAAAAAGAATTTGAGTGTAAAATTGAGGATAACCATGTTTATGAGTAAGTATTTTACCATCTTCTTCATAAATATTTCGCACATATGAATTTGATTTTTTAATACTTAAATCAGTAAGTCGATATTTTTGATATGTTTTTTCCTTATATACATAATTTCGAGTCATGATTAATTCGTCTAAATTTAAGATGTATTCATTCTTTAAAAATTCATCTTGTTTATCGTCACATTTACTCATGATGATTATTTCTGATTTAAGATGCTGGAAGGGTAAAATTACTAATAAAAGAGAGATTAAATATTTAATTGCTCTCATTTTTTTCAGCAAAAAATAAACCAATTAAAAGTAAAGCTGTCCAACCAAGTCCCACTAACCCTTTAATAATATTAGTGTCAGCACTCCATAAATCTAGAAATAGAGCTCCAAAAATAAGACCTAGAACATACACAATAATTACAATTGTAGTTTTACTCATTTAATAATTTTTTTTTAAAAAGAGAGATACCATTTTCAATTTTATAAGTATAGGACTCTTTAAAACTTTCTAGTTGCCAACCAGTCAATCTTTTTTGAATAGTTTCAAGATTTTCTTTTTTCCACTCGGCAGTTGTATCTTCAAGTTTCCAAATTTTTTTTTCTTCATTGTTTCTTCCACACCCATAACAATAGCCTGTTTTTGGATCGGTTTTGCAGATACTTATACATGGAGAAACAATCATAATAATATTATAGAGTAAAAATTATAAAATTTACAATAATTGTCGTTGGACAAATAGTTTCAATCATATATAAAACCATTTGAATTTGTGGGGCGATGGCGGAATTGGTAGACGCGTCGGTCTTAGGAACCGATAGAGCAATCTGTGAAGGTTCGAGTCCTTTTCGCCCTACCATTAAAACATTATGAAAGTTACAGTAGAAAATAAAAAAGGTCTTAATAAAGATATCAAAGTTTTCATCGATAAAAAGACTATGAACTCTTATATGGATGAAAAATATGAAGAGATTAAAGGCACTGTAAATTTAAAAGGCTTTAGACCAGGAAAAGTTCCTGTAGAAGTTTTAAAAAGACAATTTGGTAAAGCAGTATTTAGTGAAGTTTTAGACAAAGTTTTAAAAGACACAACTACAAAAGCTTTAGAGGAAAATAAAATAAAACCAGCAGGACAACCAAAATTGGATCTCAAAACTTATGGTGAAGATAAAGATCTGGAATACATAATTTCTGTAACAGAGTTTCCTAAAGTTGAATTAAAATCTATAGAAAATATTAAATTTGATGAATACACGGTTAAAATCGACGAGAGCGAAACTGAAAAAAGAATTAAAGAAATAGCTAAAAATACACCAAGCTTTAAAGATGCTCCACCTGAGACAAAAGCAAAAGAGGGTGATTTAGTATCTTTTGACTATACAGCTACCGTTGATGAAAAATCATTTAAAGGAGGGGAAGGAAAAAATACACAATTAACCTTAGGTAAAGATTTGTTTTTAAAAGGTTTTGATAAACAATTGGTAGGTGTAAAAAAAGATGATCAAAAAATTGTTGAAGCTATTCTTCCTGAAAATTTTCCTGAAAAAGAGTTAGTAAATAAAAAAGCAAAATTTAATTGTAAAATATTATCGGTGAAAATTTCAGAGGAAGTAAAAATAGATGACCAATTTGCAAAAAATCTGGGAGCGAAAGATTTAAAAGATTTAAAAACTTTAATTTCAAAGCAAATAAATGATGAATATAAAAATTCACTAGACAGATTGTCAAAAAATCAAATTCTTAAAGAATTAGAGAAATTTAAAGTAGATGAAATTCCACAAAATTTAGTTGATGAAGAGGTGAAAGCTCTATCTCAAGGAATGACAGATGAAGATATAAAAAAGAGTAAAGAAAATTTTGAAGAGATAGCAAAAAAAAGAATTAAAGTTGGTTTAATATTAAACGAATTTGGTGAGCAAAATCAGATAAAAGTATCAGAACAAGAATTACAGGCTGAAGTTCAAAAACAAATAAGAATGATGCCTGGTCAAGAAAAAATGGTAATGGATTTTTATCAAAAAAATCAATCAGCATTGGCCAGTTTAAGAGGAACAGTTTATGAGGAAAAAATTTTAAATCTTGTTAAACAGAAAGCAAAGTCTAATAAAAAGGAGGTTTCGAAAGAGGAAGCCGAAAAAATATTAAAACAATCTCAAAATCAAGATGATGGAACAAAACAAGCCTCAAAGAAAAAAGTTGAGACTAAAAAAAAAGAAGTAAAAAAAACCACACCAAAAACAAAGTCTCCTGCCAAAAAAACAAAAAAAGTTAGCAAAAAGTAATCTCAAGTTGTATAAGTAATACGAATCAACTTTATGAATAATAAACTGTCAGAACATATGAGTAGCTTAATACCTATGGTTGTTGAGCAATCCAATAAAGGTGAAAGAGCTTATGATATTTACTCAAGACTATTAAAAGAAAGAATTATTTTTTTGACAGGTCAAATTAATGACAATGTAGCTTCATTAATTACAGCTCAATTATTATTTCTAGAAGCAGAAGATCCTAAAAAAGAAATTTTTTTATATATTAATAGCCCAGGTGGACTTGTTACTGCAGGCTTAGGTATTTACGACACAATGCAATATGTAAAACCAGATATTTCAACTTTATGCATTGGACAAGCAGCCTCAATGGGATCTTTCTTATTATCAGCAGGAACAAAAGGAAAAAGATTTTCACTTCCAAATTCAAGAATTATGGTTCATCAGCCATCTGCAGGATTTCAAGGACAGGCTACTGATATCGAAATTCATGCTAATGAAGTGCTTTCTTTAAAAAAAAGATTGAACGAAATATATTCTAAACATACTGGCAAATCTGTGGATGAAATTAAAACTGCTTTAGAAAGAGATAATTTTATGACTGCAGATGCGGCTAAATCTTTTGGACTTATAGACTCCGTAGTAGAGAAAAGATCTTAGAACACCACATATAGTTTACAAAATCCAAAACTTGATTAATAGGAGTCATTTATAATAAAGTAGACTTATTGATTCGTTAAAATTTATGAATACAAATAATAAAAATATTCTTTATTGCTCTTTCTGCGGTAAAAGCCAACACGAAGTAAGAAAATTAATTGCAGGTCCAACTGTCTTTATTTGTGATGAGTGTGTTGAACTTTGTATGGATATTATAAAAGAAGAAAGCAAAGACACATTTGTTAAACATCAAGATGGTTTACCTTCACCAAAAGAGATTTGTACAGTCCTAGATGATTATGTAATCGGACAATCTCACGCAAAAAAAGTTTTATCTGTAGCTGTTCACAATCACTACAAAAGACTAAACTATGAAAATAAAACAAGTAAAAATGTAGAGCTTGCAAAATCTAATATACTATTAGTTGGTCCAACTGGATGTGGAAAAACTTTACTAGCACAAACGCTGGCTAGAATTTTAGATGTTCCATTTACAATGGCTGATGCAACAACTTTAACAGAAGCAGGTTACGTAGGAGAGGATGTAGAAAATATTATTTTAAAATTGTTACAAGCAGCAGATTATAATGTTGAAAAAGCCCAAAGAGGAATTGTGTACATTGATGAGGTAGATAAAATTAGTAGAAAATCAGAAAATCCGTCTATTACTAGAGATGTTTCTGGTGAAGGTGTTCAACAAGCTTTATTAAAGATAATGGAAGGGACAATTGCAAGTGTGCCTCCTCAAGGTGGTAGAAAACACCCTCAACAAGAATTTTTACAAGTCGATACTACAAATATTTTATTTATTTGTGGCGGAGCATTTGCGGGACTTGATAAAATTATTTCTCAGAGAGATAAAGGAACATCCATTGGTTTTGGAGCAGATGTTAAGAATATACAAGATAAAAAGACTGGTGAGTGGATGAAGAACTTAGAGCCTGAGGATTTGCTCAAATATGGATTAATACCTGAGTTTATTGGTAGATTGCCTATGATTGCCACTCTAGAAGATTTAGATGAAAAATCTTTAATTAAAATACTGCAAGAACCAAAAAATTCACTAACAAAACAATATCAGGAGTTATTTAAACTTGATGGTGCAAAATTAGTATTTAAAGACTCTGCACTTAAAGAAATTGCAATCAAAGCAATTAGTAAAAAAACAGGAGCAAGAGGTTTAAGATCTATTTTAGAAAATATACTTCTTAAAACAATGTATGATTTACCGAGTCAAGAAAATATTGAAGAGGTAATAGTCGACTCATCAGCAGCTAAGGGTCTGTCGCAGCCAATTATTGTTCATTCAAAAAAGGATAGTAAATCCAAAACAACTAAGACAACAGCGGCTTAATAACCCTAATAACTTGTAAAAAGGTATTGCAAAAATAATTTTAATATCCATATTGATTTTATGGACGTAAAAACTTCTTCACCGTTATTACCACTAAGAGATATTGTGGTTTTTCCTAGCATGGTAATTCCACTTTTTGTTGGAAGAGATAAATCAATATCTGCTTTAAATGAGGTGATGAAAAAAGAGAAAAAAATAATTTTAGTAACTCAAAAAAATTCTGAAATCGATGATCCTAAGAAAACAGATATATTTATGTATGGATGCGAAGGTAGTATCTTACAACTTTTGAAACTCCCAGATGGAACAGTTAAAGTTTTGGTTGAGGGTGTTCGAAGAGTAAAAATTATTGATTTTAAAGATAATGAAAAGTTTATAACTTGTGATTTTACACCTCACAATGATGTGATCGATGGTGATGAAGATTTGTATCCATTAGCTGTTACAGCAATCAGACGAATGGAAAAATTAACTTCTATAAATAAAAAAGTTTCTGGTGAGACTATTAATACAATTAAACAATTAAAAGATCCATCTCAGATTGCAGATAACATAGCTTCACACATCACAGCTACAATTTCAGAGAAACAACAAATCTTCGAGACTATAGATGTAAAGAAAAGATTAAATGCGATCATAAAAATAATGGAAAATGAGACAAGTATTATTGGAGTGGAAAAAAGAATTAGAGGAAGAGTTAAAACTCAAATGGAAAAAACTCAAAGAGAATACTATTTAAATGAACAATTAAAAGCTATCCAAAAAGAGTTGGGTGAAATAGAGGATGGCAAAGATGAAAATACAAGTTTAAATAAAGCAATTCTTAAATCTAAAATGCCAAAAGATATTGAGAAAAAATGTCTTCAAGAATTAAAAAAATTAAAAAATATGAGCCCGATGTCAGCTGAAGCTACTGTAGTAAGAAATTACTTAGATTGGATGATAGATCTTCCTTGGCATAAAAAAAGCGATGTTGTTATAGATTTAAAAAAAGCACTTGAAGTTTTAGATAAAGATCATTTTGGTTTAGAAAAAGTTAAAGAGAGAATTATTGAATTTTTAGCTGTCCAAAAAAGAATGGATAAGATTAAAGGCCCTATTTTATGCTTAGTAGGACCGCCTGGTGTTGGAAAAACATCTTTAGGAAAATCAATTGCTAAAGCAACAAACAGAGAATTTGTAAGAATGTCGGTAGGTGGAATGAGAGACGAAGCAGAAATTAGAGGTCACAGAAGAACTTATATTGGTTCTTTACCGGGTAAAATTATTCAAATGATGAAAAAAGCTGGAACTAAAAATCCATTAATACTTTTAGACGAGATTGATAAAGTTGGAAATGATTATAGAGGAGATCCTTCTTCAGCTTTATTAGAGGCTTTAGACCCAGAACAAAATACGACTTTTAATGATCACTATCTAGAAGTTGATTATGATTTATCTGATGTAATGTTTGTGACTACAGCTAATACATTAAATATTTTACCTCCATTATTAGATAGAATGGAAGTTATTAGATTGGCAGGCTACACAGAAGATGAAAAAATAAATATTGCAAACAAATATCTTCTTCCAAAACAAATAAAAGATAATGGTGTGAAGGAAAAAGAAATGAACTTAGGTGATGATATTATAAAAGAAGTAATTAGAAGTTACACAAAGGAGTCCGGAGTAAGAAATCTTGAGAGAGAAATTTCTAAAATTGCAAGAAAAGTAGTTAAAAAGGTTGTCTCTGGAGAAGAAAAAGAAGTCAATATTAACTCAAAAAATCTACCAGACTTTTTGGGAGTTCCTAAATTTAAATCAGGTGAGTTAGAGTCTGAAAATAGAGTAGGTATAGTAACAGGATTAGCTTGGACTGAATATGGTGGAGAGATTTTAAAAATAGAAACAGTAACAATGCCAGGTAAAGGTCGTATGCAAATTACCGGGAAGCTTGGTGACGTCATGCAAGAGTCGGTTAAAGCTGCAAAATCATTTGTAAGATCAAAATGCTTAGAATATGGAATTATTCCTCCATTGTTTGAGAAAAAAGACTTTCACATTCATGTTCCTGAGGGAGCAACGCCAAAAGATGGCCCATCTGCTGGAATAGGAATGGTTACATCAATAGTTTCATCAATTACTAACATTCCAGTAAAAAAAGATGTGGCTATGACTGGTGAAGTTACATTGACTGGCCAAGTATTACCTATTGGTGGGTTAAAAGAAAAGCTATTAGCAGCCCATAGAGCAGGTATAAAAGAGGTTTTAATTCCAAAAGAAAATGAAAAAGACCTGGTAGATATGCCAAAAAAGATTATTGATGAGATAAAAATTACTCCAGTTGAGTTTGCTGATGAGGTTTTAAAAATTGCCCTAACTAAAGAGCTTAAGAAAACAGAGTGGGTTGAGGTTGATATGTCTAAAAAAGATGATAAATCTCAAGCGAGCATCCAATAATCTTTAATTTTTCCAGATATTTACTTAAATAAAATTTTCTGATCTAAGCTGATTTATCACTAGATCTATATAAATATTTTAGGTAACCTATTTTAAATAAATAATAACTAAGGAAAATAAATATGAATAAATTAAGTAAAATAATCGTTGTATTGTTCTCATCTTTATTCTTAAGTTTTGCAGCAAACTCAGTTGAAGTAAAATTTGGACATGTGGGTAAACCAGGTTCTCTATTTTCAGCTTCAGTTGATCATTTTGCTAAACTTGCTAATAAGAGATTAGGTAACAAAGGTAAAGTAACTGTATTTGGTTCTTCGCAACTTGGAAAAGACAAACAAGGAATGCAGAAACTAAAATTAGGTACAGTTAATATGTGGTTACCTTCATCAGTAATGGCTTCTATTCATGATGAGTTTGGTGTTTTTGATATGCCTTTTATTATTAAAGACAGAAAGCACATGGCTAAAGTAGAAAAAAATGTTTTACCAGGTATGTTTAAAAACCTTGAAGATAAAACTGGCTACAAAGTTATTGCTGTATGGGAAAATGGTTTTAGACATATAACAAATAATACTAGACCAATTAATACTCCAGGTGATTTAAAAGGAATTAAATTAAGAACTCCTAAATCAAAATGGAGAGTTAAAATGTTCCAATCATATGGTGCAAACCCAACTCCAATGTCTTTTTCTGAAGTATTTACTGCTTTGAAAACAGGTACAATGGATGGACAAGAAAACCCATATGCTCAAATAGCTAGTGCTAAATTTCAAGAAGTTCAAAAATATTTATCAATCACAGGTCACGTTTATACTCCTGCTTATGTAACTGTTCATAAGGATCACTGGAGTAAACTTCCTGCAGATGTTCAAGATATTTTAGAAAAGGCTGCTAAAGACACTCAAAAATTTGTCTACAAAGAAGCTGCTAAACTTGAAAAATCTTTATTAAAAGTAATTAAAGATGCTGGTGTCCAAGTTAATGAAGCGGACAAAGGTGCTTTTATTGCAGCTAGCAAAGGGATTTACGATCAGTTTGGATCAGAAGTTCCTACTGGTGGTGCTTTAGTTAAAAAAGTATCATCTTTAGCAAAATAATATAGTTTATTATTATAATCAGGCCCTCATTCAGAGGGCCTGAGTATTATATGAAATTACAAAATTTTATAAATTCGTACGAAAAAATATTAAAACTTATACTGTTTGTAATGATGGTAGCATTAGCAGTAACAGTTTTACTTGGAGTTACCTTTCGTTTTGCAGGCAGCGCTTTAGTTTGGTATGATGAAGTTGCTGCAGTCCAGCTTGCGTGGATAACATATTATGGTTCAGCATATGCTGCATTAAAAGGATCACATATAAGTGTCCCAAGTATATTTAAAGCTTTTCCACTACCTCTAAGAAAGATTTTCTTTGTAGTTTCTAAACTTGTTGTTTATGGCTTTTTAATACTTTTAGCATATTACGGGTATTTAGTTTTAACTTTAATTACAGGTGAAACATTAGTAACATTGGAATGGGTTCCCCAACCATTTGTGCAATCTGTTATTCCGATTGCATCATGTCTTTTTATTTTATCTGAAACCTTAAGAATTCCAGAAGATTATAGAAATTTAGTTCTACAAAATACGGGTGACGAGCAAACAGGAGATATTTAATGATAATTCTAACAATGTTTATGGTCTTGTTACTTTTGTTGTCTATAAATGTACCCATTGCGATTGGCCTTGCAGTAACAACTATTATTGCAATGGTTATGAAAACTGGCACAAGTTTTCTAATTGATACTGCAATCGTAATGTTTGATGGATCAATGAAGTTCCCATTGATTGCAATTCCACTATTTATTTTAGCCGGTTCAATTATGAATAGTGCTGGTATTTCAAGAAGACTTATAGCTTTTGCCTCTGCTCTAGTTGGATTTATTAAAGGTGGGTTGAGCATGATTAATATTGCAACCTCAATGTTTTTTGCTGAAATTTCTGGATCGGCAGTTGCTGATGTTGCTGCACTAGGTTCTATTTTAATTCCTGCAATGAAAAAGAAAGGATACCCAGGCGCATTTGCTGCTGCAGTGACTTCATCTTCAGCATCTTTAGCAATTATTATTCCACCATCAATACCAATGATTGTTTATGCAGTTATGTCTCAAAGTTCAGTTGTACAATTATTTGTTGCTGGAATTATTCCTGGAGTAATAGGTGGATTTTTTCTCATGTTGGCAGCTTATGTTACAGCAAGAAAGAAAAATTTTCCTGTTGAGGAGACATTCAATATACCAAACGTTAAAAAAACAGCAAAAGATGCAGCTTTAGCCTTTTTACTACCAGTAATTATTTTAGGAGGGATTTTTGGAGGCGTTGTAACAGCTACAGAGGGAGCTGGTTTAGCAGTTGTAGCATCTTTGGTGATTGGTTTTATTTATAAAGAAATAGACTTTAAAAGACTATATGAGTCAGCTTGCGAGGGAGCGATACAGACTGCATCCGTAATGTTATTAGTTGCAGCATCTGTTTTATTAGGAGAGTTTTTAACAATTGAACAAATTCCTCAAAAGGTTGCTGAGTCAATTATTGACTTTACTAATAATAAATATGCAGTTTTAGGAATTTTAAATATATTTTTATTAATTATAGGTTTCTTTTTACACTCAGTTGCAGCAATAATTTTAACCGTTCCAATAGTTATGCCATTGGTTAATGCAGTTGGTATTGATCCTGTTCATTTTGGAATAATTGTAACTTTAAACCTAGCCATAGGACAGCAAACACCTCCTGTAGCAAGTGTATTAGTAACAGCCTGTTCAGTTGCAAAAGCAGATATTTGGGATGTAACAAGATCAAATATATCATTTATATGTGTGTTGTTAGTTTTATTACTTTTAGTAACGTATATACCAGCAATACCAATGACATTAGTAGAGTATTTTTATAGGAGTTAGATGAGCAGTTTAGTTAAGCTAAATAAAATAAGTAGTCATTTATCTGAAGTGGTTATTAATAGACCAGAAAAATTAAATGCAATGACTAAACCGATGTGGATAGAACTTGGTAAAATTTTCAATAAAATTTCAAAAGAAAAAAATCTTAGATGTGTAATCATAAGAGGAGAAGGTGGAAAATCGTTTTCACCTGGAAATGATATTGGAGAATTTAAAAAAGAGAGATCTTCATCAAAATTAGCAAAATCTTACGGAAAGTTTTTACATGGAACCTTAGGAGCAATATTTAATTGTCCAGTACCTACAATAGCTATGATTGAGGGAATTTGTGTGGGTGGTGGTTTAGAAATAGCTGCTTGTTGTGACATTAGGATCTGTGGGAAAAGTTCGAGGTTTGGTATACCGATTAAAAGACTTGGTTTAACAATGGCTGCAAAAGAGTTGGAAGTCCTTTTGAAAGCAACTACTTATTCAACTGCTATGGAAATTTTGTTTGAGGGAAGAGTATTTGACTCTCAGGAGGCTTTAGAAAAAAGGTTGGTTAACAGAGTAGTTAATGATGAAGATGTTAAGAAAGAAGCATATAAATCAGCTGAACTTATATGCGAAGGTGCTCCTAAAGTTGCTAGATGGCACAAAGAGTTTGCAAGAAATATTTTAAAGAAAGGTAAAGTAACAGAAAAAATAAATAATCTTGGTTACAAATGTTATGATACCGAGGATTTTAAAGTTGGATATCAATCTTTCCTAAATAAAAAAAAGCCAAAATTTAAAAATAAATAAACATTAAATGGCGTCATTAAAAGGTATTCGAGTATTAGAGATGGCTCAAATAATGGCTGGTCCTACTTGTGGATTACTATTGGCAGATCTAGGCGCTGAAGTTATTAAAATAGAAAAAACTCCAGGAGGTGATGATACTAGAAATTTCCTTCCTCCTGAGGTCAATGGAGTATCAGCAGCTTACTTAATGATGAATAGAAATAAAAAAGGTATTGCTTTAAATTTAAAAGATAAAGAGGGAATTGAGATTTTTAAGACAATGATAAAAAATTCTGATGTAGTTTTAGAAAATTTTAGAAAAGGGACATTAGAAAAACTAGGTATAGGTTATGATACAATTTCAAAGATTAATCCTAAAATTATTTTATGTGAAATTTCTGGATATGGTAGAACAGGTCCCTATGCAAATAAAGGGGGATTTGATTTAGTAGCACAAGGCATGAGTGGTTTAATGAGTATTACTGGTGAAGATAAGAATAAACCACCAATGAAAGTAGGAGCGCCACTTACAGATATCACTGCAGGATTACTTGCTGCAAGTGGTATTTTAGCTGCTTTAATTCATAGAGATAAAACTGGTGAAGGTCAAAAAGTTGATACATCTTTGTATGAGGCAGGAATAGTTCATACCTACTGGCAATCTGCAATCGCTGGTGCAACCGGTGTATCTCCTGGCCCTCTTGGATCAGCTCATCCTTTAACTGCACCTTATCAAGCTTTTAAAACAAAAGATAAATGGATTACTATTGGTGCATCAAATCAGAATACATGGCTTATGTTATTAAAAGCAATCAATCGTCAAGATCTTAATGAGGATGAAAAATTTTCAACTAATTCAAGTAGAAAAGAAAATTTAAATGAACTTGTAGAAATACTTAATAATGAATTTATCAAAAAACCTTCTCAAGAATGGTTAAAAATATTTGATGAAAATGGTTTACCATGTGGTCCTATAAATTCGATAACCGACATGTTCAAAGACCCTCAAACTATTGAAAGAGAGATGATTATTGAGGTAAATAATAAAAAAGCTGGTCCAAGCAAAGCTGTTGGAATGCCAATCAAATTTTCAAAAAGCAAAACTGAAAAATCCAAAGGTGCACCAGATTTAGGTGAGCATACAAGAGAAATAATGAAAAATTTTGGTTATAAAGATGAAGAGATAGATGATTTTTATAACAAAAAAATAATTCTTTAATTTACAGTTTCAAAAATCTTAAATAGTAATTCTGAAACGTGCTTCCCTTTTTTTTCTGATAAATCAGATATTTGGTGTCTACAGCTTGTACCATTTGCAACTATAAAATCATTTTCGCCACTACTATTAATTGCAGGTATTAAGGATAGATGAGCCATTTTTTTTGAAGTTTCATAAGTTTTACTATCATAGCCAAAAGAACCTGCCATCCCACAACAACTAGAATCTATCATCTTATTATTTATATTTAGCTCAGATAAAAGATCTTTTAGTCCTTTCATTCTATCTTGAGACTTTTGATGACAATGTCCATGGATCAAAACACTTTGACTAAAACTATTTGATTTAACATTTTTATCTTTTTTAATTTGTTCTAAAATAAACTCCTCTAACAAATAAAATCTATTTTTTATTTTATCTCTATTCTTTATGCCCTTAAGTGATTGATACTCATCATTAAAAGTGAGTAAACAAGATGGTTCAATACCTACAATAGGTAATTCAAAGTAGTTATTTTTTATAATGTAGTCATTAAATCTATTTAATTCTTCTGCAGCCTTATCTAGTTGACCATATGATATATAAGTTCTTCCACAACAGAGTGGTCTATCAAGTTTATCACTACCAAAACTTGGGATTACTGCTTGATAACCAAATTTATTTAATACTTTAATTGTATAGACCAAATTTTCATTCTCAAAATTGATATTAAATGTATCTGCAAATAAAATTACTTTATTTTCTGAAATTTCTTGATTGTTATATATGTCTTTTAAAGCCTTTTGATTTTGGACTTCAGGCAGGCTTCTTTCAGTTGCAAAACCAAATTTTTTAATAATGTTTGAAAAAACTGGAAAATTTTTAATCTTATTAATTATTGGGTTTATGATTTTATATAACCAAATCAGCCTAGGCATATCAGAGATAATCTTATCTTTAATTCTCATACTAAATTTTTTGTAATAATGAGATAGAAATTCACTTTTCATCTTAGCCATATCTACAGACATTGGACATTCTCTTTGACAAGCTTTACAGCTCACACAAAGTTCCATTGTTTCATACATTTCTTTAGATGCAAAAGACCCCTCTGGTAATTGATTAGAAAGTGCAAGTCTTAATGTATTTGCTCTTCCTCTAACTAAATCTTTCTCTTCTTTTGTTACCCTGTATGAAGGACACATTACTCCTGAATCTAATTTTCTGCATGCACCGTTGTTGTTACACATTTCAATTGCATCTGAAAATTGACCCCAATTAGACCAATCATAATGAGTACTTATATTCTCAGTTTGATAATCCGATTTATATCTCATCAAAGATCTGTCATTTGACTTAAAAGGTCTTACAATTTTACCTGGATTTAATAAATTTTTATTATCGAATGTATCTTTAATTTCTTCGAATGCATTTGTGATATTTTTTCCAAACATCATCTCGTGGAATTCTGATCTAACTATTCCATCCCCGTGTTCACCAGAGTGAGAACCTTTATAATTCTTAACCATTTCAAAAGCTTCCTCAGATATACATCTCATGTTTTTAATATCTTGGTCAGATTTCATATTTAAAACTGGTCTCACGTGAAGGGTTCCAACTGATGCATGAGCATAAAACATTCCACTTGTATTATATTTTTTAAATATTTCATTTAATCTTGCTGTGTATTCTGCCAAGTGATCTAAAGAAACTGCACAATCTTCAATAAATGCGACTGGCTTTTTATCTCCCTTCATCGACATCAATATATTTAATCCAGCTTTTCTAATCTCAAAAACTTCTTTTTGCTCTGATAAGTCTGTAAAAAAAGAAAATTGATTTTTCTTATTTTGATTAAGAACTAAATATTCAAGATCTTTTATTTTTTTCTCATAAACATTTTGGTCTGTATCTATAAATTCAACCATTAAAACAGCTTCTGGATTACCTTTTATATATTTTTTAATACCACCTGCATACATTGGTATCTCTTTTGCTAGATTTAATAAATTCTGATCCATTAATTCAACGCAAGTTGGTTTTAATTTTACAATTTCTTTTGTTAATTCCATGGCTTGATGAAAGTTATCAAAGTAACAAACACCTAAAATTTTATTTTTAGGAATTTTAGATAATTTTAGTTTTATCTTGTTAAAAAGTGACAATGTTCCCTCAGAACCGACTAATAAATTTGATGAATTAAATCCATTAGGATCAATCAAATCGATATTATAACCACCGACTCTTCTTTGAGTGGTTGGCCAATTTTCATCAATATCCTTACTAACTTTTTGTCTCAAATGTAAAAATTTATCAATTATTTTATAAAAACGATCTTGGTTATTAGTAGTTGCTAGATAGTTTTTATTAATTTGATCGAAAGTATGTAAAGAACCATCATCTAAAATTGCTTCAATAGCTAGTACGTTGTGAACCATATTTCCGTAATACAAAGATCTTGATCCACATGAATTATTTGCTGACATCCCACCAATAGTTGCTCTACTACTTGTAGAAACATCTACAGGAAACCATAAACCATATGGCCTTAAAAATGAATTCAAATGATCTAATACAACACCAGGCTGAACCCATACGTATTTTTCCTCTACGTTAAGCTCTAATATTTTATTTTGGTGTTTTGAGTAATCAAGAACTACACTTTCACCTACAGTTTGACCACATTGAGAACTTCCGCCACCTCTAGCTAGAAGAGGAATAGAATTCTTTTGAGAGTATTCCATTAAGTTTAAAACATCATTTGTATCCTTTGGTAGAACTACACCTAAAGGCTTAATTTGATAAACTGATGCATCAGTGCTGTATCGACCCCGAGAAAACTCATCAAATAAAGTTTTCCCATCAACTTTACTACTTATTTCTTTTCCTATTCTTTGTATTTGATCTGAACTAAACCGCATAAAAGTTAATTAAAGGTTTATTTATTTTTGTAAACTAGTTTACCGAACTTTTTTAACGCGGTTTCTGAAATTTCTAATCCTAAACCTGGATTTTCATTTAGATGTATCCAACCATTACTCATTTTATGGGAATTTTCAAATAATTCAGCTTGTAGAGGATCTCTTTCATCATCAAATGACTCGACTATTCTTCCTGATGGTGACGACGCAACTAAAGGAGCATGAATATAACAATCATGATGTGGTGCTATATCCAAATGATTTAATTCACATAAAGCAGATAGTTTTTTACCATTTGTAAAACCACCAAACATTGTGCAATCAAATTGTAAAATTTGAATTGCATTTTCTTCCACCATGGATCTACATCCATAAATCGTAATTTCACTTTCTCCACCTGATAAAGGAATTTTTGTTTGTTGTGATAAAAGTTTTAAATTTCTTCTATCATCTTCCCATCTCACAGGCTCTTCTATCCAAGTTGGATTAAATCTCTCAAATTCTTTCACTCCCTCAATAGCCGTTTTTAGGTCCCATGCTCTATTAACATCAATCATTAGATCTTTATCGTCACCAATTTCTTGTCGAATTATTTCTAATCTTTTGGCATCTTCTTTTATACTTAATCCACCTACTTTAACTTTAAAGCTTTGATGGCCAATTTTAATTAATTTTTGTAATTCTTCTTTAAGTTCTTTTTCATTTTTACCATCTCTATAATAAGCACATGTTACATATACAGGAATTTTATTTCTGTAACCTCCAAACAACTTATATAGTGGAATTTTTGAGGCTTTACCTATCAAATCCCAGCATGCAATATCTAAAGCAGCAGAAATTTTAATCAAAGCTTCTCTACTCCAACCTTTTTCATTGCTTTGACGTGTATCTGTTAATCTAAAAATTTTTTCATATAATTTCTCTGGACAAAAAGGATCTTCCCCAACTATTAAATCATGTAAACCATTAGAGAAAGGTTTGATAATTGGTTTGATATCCGTATAACTTGTCGCCAGACCAAAACCAGAATTACCATCTTTAGTTTTAATCTTAATCAATAATTCATTTGCTGTTGGAACTATGAAATGACTTACCCAGTGAGGATTAACCTCATCAGGGTTATTTAAAACATAAACTTCTAAGGTCTCGATTGAATTACTACCATTTGTCATACATTATAAGTTTGATTATATAATTTCTTTAGCATATACAGCAGAATGGCAATTTCAAACAATATAAGACCAGGTCGACATTTTTTACAAATACCAGGTCCAACTAACGTTCCTGACAGAGTTTTAAGAGCAATGGATTATCCAACAATAGACCATAGAGGTCCAGATTTTGCAGAACTTGGTTTAAGAGTTTTAGATAGAATAAAGTTAATTTTTAAAACTTCAGAACCTGTAATAATATTTCCTGCTTCAGGCACAGGTGCTTGGGAAGCTGCAATTGTAAATACTTTAAGTGCAGGCGATAAAATTTTAATGTTTGAAACAGGACACTTTTCTACACTTTGGTATGATATTGCAGAAAAATTTAAATTAGAGATTGACTTTGTTAAAGGTGACTGGAGAACAGGTGTTGATCCAAATATTGTTGAGCAAAAATTGAAGGAAGATAAAGAGAAAAAAATTAAAGCAGTCTGTGCAGTTCACAACGAAACATCTACAGGAGTTACAAGTAGAATTGGAAAAATAAGAAAAGCGATGGATAATGCAGAACATCCTGCATTACTATTTGTTGACACAATTTCCTCACTTGGATCTATAGATTATAGACACGAAGAATGGAAAGTTGATGTTACAGTTGGCGGATCTCAAAAAGGATTATTATTACCTCCAGGACTTTCATTTAATGCAATAAGTTCAAAAGCGTTAAAAGCTTATGAAGTTTCTGATTTACCAAAATCATATTGGGATTGGAAACCAATGCTAGAAAATAATAAAAAAGGTTATTTTCCATATACACCAGCAACAAATTTATTGTATGGATTAGATGAAGCAATTAACATGTTGACTGAAGAAGGATTAGAAAATGTATTTACTAGACATAAAAGATTTGCAGAAGCTACTAGAGTTGCCGTAAAAGCTTGGGGTTTAGAAATACTTTGTAAAAATCCAGAAGAATATTCAGATTCACTAACAGCAGTAATGGTTCCAGATGGACATGATGCGGACTCATTAAGAAAAATAATTTTAGATCATTACAACATGTCTTTAGGAACAGGTTTAGCAAAAGTTGCAGGTAAAATTTTTAGAATCGGACATTTAGGAGATTTTAACGAATTGATGTTAGCTGGAACTTTAGCTGGTGTTGAAATGGGATTAATGAAATCCAAAATTCCCTATAAAAAAGGTGGAATACTTAAAGCACTTGACTATCTTTGTTAACTTTCAAAAGATTTATTAATAAAATAATTTTTAAGCCAATTTTTCAATAGTAATATAACTTGACGTTATTTTTCCAAAAGATATAAAACACAATGTTTTTGGTATTGGGCGGTTAGCTCAGTTGGTAGAGCATCTCGTTTACACCGAGGGGGTCAAAGGTTCGAGTCCTTTACTGCCCACCAAAAGAATCAAAAGTGGGGGTGTAGCTCAGTTGGTTAGAGCGATCGCCTGTCACGCGATAGGTCGAGGGTTCGAGTCCCTTCACTCCCGCCACTTTATAAGTTTACAGGTGATAATCATTATCAAATATACTGTATATTTTGAATAATGTGACCTAACACCACTTCATCTAGCTTTAAAAAATGATATATATTCCACCATGACTGCGGAATTTTTAAAGGATTATTTACCTATAATATTGTTCCTGATTATTGCATTAGGTTTAAGTTGTGCATTTATAGTAATCAATTTTATTTTATCTCCAAAAAATCCAGATCCAGAAAAGTTATCAGCTTATGAATGTGGATTTGAGCCATTTCAAGACTCAAGAATGGAATTTGATGTTCGGTTTTATCTAGTGGCAATACTTTTTATAATTTTTGATCTAGAAATAGCATTTTTATTTCCGTGGGCAATTTCTTTAGGAAATATTGGAATTTTAGGTTTTTCCTCAATGATGATTTTCTTATTTATACTTACGATTGGATTTATTTATGAATGGAAAAAAGGCGCTTTAGACTGGGAATAAATTTTTTTAAATGAATAATAAGTTAGATCAAGTACCTGAAGAATTTAAACAACTTGCTAAAGATTTTAGCGAGAATGGTTTCATTACAACCTCGTTAGACAATTTAGTAAATTGGTCTAGATCAGGTTCATTACATTGGATGACTTTTGGTCTTGCTTGTTGTGCAGTCGAAATGATGCAAACTGCAATGCCAAGATATGATCTGGAGAGGTTTGGAGCTGCGCCAAGGGGATCGCCGCGACAATCAGATGTGATGATAGTTGCGGGTACGCTTACAAATAAAATGGCCCCAGCACTCAGAAAAGTTTATGATCAGATGCCAGAGCCAAGATATGTTATATCAATGGGGAGTTGCGCAAATGGTGGAGGTTATTATCATTATTCATATTCTGTTGTAAGAGGATGCGATCGTATTGTCCCTGTGGATATTTATGTTCCAGGGTGCCCCCCTTCAGCTGAAGCTCTATTATATGGAATTTTGCAACTACAAAAAAAAATTAGAAACAAAGGTTCATTTATAAGATAAAATGAAAAATTTAATTGATTTAGAAAAAAAAGTAAATTCAGAACTAGGTACAAAGATAAATACCTCTGAAATTAGGCACAATCAGATTTATATAGAAATTGATAAAGAGGATTTAATTGATGTAGTTTTATTTATTAAGACAAATAAAGATACAAAATTTAGACAGCTCATAGATATTACAGTAGTGGATTATCCTGAAAAATCCCTAAGATTTAAAATTGTTTATTTGTTTTTAAGTCATGAATTTAATCAAAGAATGATATTAAGTTATCATATTAGTGAAAATGAGGTTATTTCTTCTTTGACATCAATTTTTCCTTCAGCTAATTGGATGGAAAGAGAAGTCTTTGATATGTATGGTGTCAACTTTAAAGATCACCCCGACTTACGAAGAATCCTTACAGATTATGGTTTTGAGGGTCATCCTTTAAGAAAAGATTTTCCTCTAACCGGTCATACAGAAGTTAGGTATAACGAAGATAAAAAAAAAGTTATTAACGAACCAGTTAAATTAGAGCAAAACTATAGAAATTTTGATTACGAAAGTCCTTGGGAAGGTACAAAATACGTAAAAGAATTAGCAGATAACAATGAAAAAAAAAATTAAAAACCTTAATTTAAATTTTGGACCTCAACATCCTGCAGCTCACGGAGTTTTGAGACTAATTCTAGAGTTAGATGGAGAAGTTGTAGAAAAAGCAGATCCTCATATAGGTCTATTACATCGTGGCACTGAAAAATTAATAGAAAATAAAACTTATATGCAAGCAGTTCCTTATTTTGATCGTCTTGATTATGTAGCACCAATGAATCAAGAGCATGCTTTCGCATTAGCCATTGAAAAAATTTTAAATATTGATGTTCCGATAAGAGCTCAGTTTATTAGGGTAATGTTTTGTGAAATAGGAAGAATTTTAAGTCATATATTAAATGTCACAACTCAGGCATTAGATGTTGGTGCTTTAACACCATCTTTGTGGGGTTTTGAAGAAAGAGAGACATTAATGACTTTTTATGAGAGAGCTTCAGGATCAAGATTACATGCAAATTACTTTAGAGCTGGTGGTGTTCACCAAGACTTACCAGGAGGTCTAGAAAATGATATTGCGAAGTTCTGTGAAACTTTTCCTAAGATTATAGATGATCTAGAAAATTTATTAACTGATAATAGAATATTTAAACAAAGAAACGTAGATATCGGAATTGTTACAAAGGAAGATGCTTTAGATTATTCTTTTAGTGGCGTTATGATCAGAGGTTCAGGAGTTCCTTGGGATTTGAGAAAATCTCAACCTTATGATTGTTATAAACAATTAGAATTTAAAATTCCTGTTGGTAAAAATGGTGACTGTTATGATCGATATTTGTGTAGAATTGAAGAAATGAGAGAAAGCGTGTCTATAATTAAACAATGCTTAGCAAAAATGGAAAAAGGACCTGTTAAAACTTTCGATGGTAAAATAACACCACCTTCAAAGAAAGAAATAAAACAATCTATGGAAGCATTAATACATCACTTTAAACTATTTACTGAAGGATATCGTGTACCTAAAGATGAAATTTATACAGCGGTTGAAGCACCTAAAGGAGAATTCGGAGTTTATTTAATTTCAGATGGATCAAATAAACCATATAAATGTAAAATAAGAGCACCAGGATTTTCTCATTTGCAATCAATGGATTATTTAATTAAAGGACATATGTTGGCTGATGTTCCTGCAGTGCTTGGTTCTTTAGATATAGTTTTTGGTGAGGTTGATAGATGAGTTTAAAGAGACCAGCCAAAGATCAACCAGAGAGTTTTGAATTTAATTCATCTTCTTTAGAGGCAGCAAACAAAATTATTTCAAAATACCCTGAAGGGAAACAACAAAGTGCAGTCATGGCATTGTTATATATAGCCCAAAAACAAAATAATAATTGGATACCTTTAGTTGCAATGAAATATATAGCCAACCTTTTAGATATGCCTTACATAAAAGTTTATGAAGTAGCGACTTTTTATAGTATGTTTAATTTATCACCAGTTGGAAAATATTTCATTCAAGTTTGTACTACAACACCTTGTATGATAAGGGGAGCTGGTAAATTAGTTGAGGCTTGCAAAGAAAAAATTTCTGAAAATGAATCTGAATTATTACCAGATAAAAATTGTTCATGGATGGAAGTAGAGTGCTTAGGTGCTTGCGTCACTGCTCCAATGATGCAAATTAATGATGATTATTATGAAGATTTAGACAAAGAAAAAACTTTAGAAATTTTAGATAAAATTTTAAAAGATGAAATACCAAAACCAGGTTCATACAGAGGACGCATAAACAATGAACCAGAAAATGGTAGAAAAACTCTAATGGAATTAAAAAATGCTTAAGGATCAAGATAGAATTTTTCAAAATTTATATAACGATTTGGGTTCAAATTTAACTTCAGCTCAAAAAAGAGGTGATTGGGTAAATACAAAAGAAATTACTGAAAAAGGTAGAGACTGGATCATAAATGAAATCAAAGACTCTCAATTAAGAGGAAGAGGGGGAGCAGGTTTTCCTACAGGTCTTAAGTGGTCATTTGCACCAAAAGAAGTTGGATCTAGACCTCACTACCTTGTTATTAATGGTGATGAGTCAGAGCCAGGTACCTGTAAAGATAGAGATATCTTAAGGTTTGAACCACACAAACTCATTGAGGGTTGTTTAATAGCTTCATATGCAATTCAAGCACATGTTTGTTATATTTATATAAGAGGCGAGTATTTTGTGGATGGACAAAAACTTCAAGCCGCAATAGACGAAGCTTATGAAAAAAAATTAGTTGGAAAAAATGCGGCTGGAACTGGATGGGATTTAGATATTTATATACATTACGGTGCAGGAGCTTATATCTGTGGAGAAGAGACAGCATTACTCGAGAGCATTGAAGGTAACAAAGGTCAGCCAAGATTAAAACCACCTTTCCCAGCATTAATTGGTTTATATGGATGTCCAACAATAATTAACAATGTTGAGACCATAGCTGTAGTTCCAACAATTCTAAGAAGAGGTGGTAAATGGTTTGCTTCCCTGGGTAGAGAAAAAAATACTGGTACTAAAATATTTTGTATTTCTGGAAATGTAAATAATCCATGTAATGTTGAGGAGGAAATGAACATACCCTTGAAAGAATTAATAGAAGTGCATGCAGGAGGTGTAATAGGTGGTTGGGACAATCTTCAGGCTGTAATACCTGGAGGATCTTCAATGCCACTTATTCCCAAAGAAAAGTGTGAAACATTAACAATGGATTTTGACTCTTTAGTTGCAGAAAAAAGCGGGCTAGGTACAGCAGGAGTAGTCGTTATAAATAAAGATCAAGACATAATTAAATGTATGGCAAGAATAGCTAGATTCTATAAGCATGAAAGCTGTGGTCAATGTACACCTTGTAGAGAGGGTTCAGGGTGGATGTGGAGAATGCTTGAGAGAATGGCTAAAGGTGAGGCTTCAAAAGATGAAATAGAAATGCTTGGTGATGTTACAAAACAAATTGAAGGTCATACAATCTGTGCTTTTGGTGAGGGATCCTCTTGGCCTGTTCAAGGTCTATTAAGACATTTTAAAGATGAAATTAAAAAAAGAAATAATTTTGATCCAATTGTGAAAGAAAATCAAAATATCCCTTACTTAGTGGATCAGCACTTGTTAGATAAGAATGCTTAAATTAAAAGTAAATGATATAGAAGTTGAAGTTGAAGAAGGCTTAACTGTTCTGCAAGCTTGTGAAAAAGCTGGAGTAGAAATTCCAAGATTCTGCTACCATGAAAAATTATCAATCGCTGGAAATTGCAGAATGTGCCTTGTTGAGATGGAAAAATCTCCAAAACCTATAGCCTCTTGTGCAATGCCTGCTACTGAGGGCATGGTAATAAAAACAAACACCCCTAAAATAGAAAAATCCAGGAAAGGTGTAATGGAATTTTTATTAGCCAACCATCCGTTGGATTGTCCAGTTTGTGACCAAGGTGGTGAATGTGACCTTCAAGATCAGTCTATGTTCTACGGAATTGATAAATCTAGATTTAAGGAGAACAAAAGAGCAGTTCCTGATAAAAACATGGGTCCACTTATCAAGACTCAAATGACTAGATGTATTCATTGCACTAGATGCATTAGATTTGCAACAGAAATTGCTGGTGTGCCTGAATTAGGCGCAATTGGTAGAGGAGAAGATATGCAAATAACAACATACTTGGAAAAATCGATACAATCAGAATTATCAGGTAATGTAATAGATCTTTGCCCTGTTGGAGCTTTAACTTCAAAACCTTACGTATTTGAGGCAAGGCCTTGGGAATTAAAAAAAACAGAAACTATAGATGTAATGGATGCTGTTGGATCTAATATTAGAGTGGACACATATGACTGGGAAGTAAAAAGAGTACTACCAATAATCAATGAAGATATAAATGAGGAATGGATATCAGATAAAACAAGATATGCTTGTGATGGTCTGTTAAATCAACGACTTGATACTCCTTATATCAAATATAATAATAAATTTGATAAAGCTTCATGGGATGAAGTTTTTAAAATTATAAAATCCAAAATACAAAATACTGATAAAGATAAAATAGCAGGATTTGTGGGAGATCTTATAAACATGGAGGCTAGCTATATATTTAAGGAATTTTTAGAGAGAACTATAGATACAAAAAATTATGAGTCTAGATCATCTGATATGTTTATTGATATCTCTAAAAGAGAAAACTATTTATTCAATTCAACGATTAATGGTATTGAGGAGTCAGATTTAATTCTATTAATTGGTACTAATCCAAGATTTGAAGCCACAATGCTAAATGCAAGAATTCGAAAAGCTTATCTTAAAAATAAAGTCAAAATTGTTTCTTTAAATGATGTAGGTGATCTAACTTATCCTTATCAAAGCCTGGATGGAAAAACCCAAACAATCAAAAATATTTTCGAGAATAAAAATGCACTCACAAAAGATATTATTAATGCTCAAAAACCATTAATAATATTTGGAGAGTCGTTTTTAAGATCTAAGTCAGCTAAATTTTTATTTAGTTCCTTTAAAAATTTTTTATTGAGCAATAATAAATTTACTGACGATTGGAGTCCTTTAAATTTTTTACCTACTGACGCAGCTACAGTTGGAAGTTTAGATCTTGATTTAATTGATAAAAAAAATGAATTAATAATGAAATTGAACGAAAATAAATTTGATTTAGTTTTTTTGATGGGTCAAGATAATCTGAAATTTAATAAAAAAAATGAGTTTGTAATATATGTAGGAAGCCATGGGGATAATGGTGCAGAGCTAGCAGATATTATTTTGCCAGGCGCAGCTTACACAGAACAATCAGGTCACTATACTAATTTAGAAGGTAAAGTACAAAAGGCTTATAAAGCATCGTATCCGCCAGGAGATGCTAAAGAAGATTGGGAAATCATAAATAATCTCGCTGAATTTATGAATAATAGAAGACTTTTTAATGATAAAGATGAATTAGAGAGCAGTATGTTTAATTATATAAATTTAAAAAAAGAAAAACAGGAAGGACAATCTAATATCAAAGTAGATTTAAGTAATTTTGAAGACGAAATACTTAAAATCAAATGCAAGGATTATTACTTTTCAAATGTAATTGCACGTTCATCAAAAACAATGTTGAATTGTAATAATTCTAAATTAGAAGTTAAACGAACTGGCACAGAAGGATAAATTATGGAATATATAAATTTAGTTTTTGAAGAGATCTACAAAATCCTCTTTCTTCTCGTCCCAGTTTTAGTTTCTGTAGCCATGATTGTCTGGTTAGATAGAAGAGTTTGGGCTTTTGTTCAAAAAAGACAGGGTCCTAATGTTGTTGGTCCGTTTGGTTTATTACAATCATTGGCTGATGCATTAAAATATATTTTTAAAGAAATCATAATTCCAGCAAGTTCTAACAAAATTATTTTTATTTTAGCGCCTATCATTACAATGACTTTAGCTTTGATAGCTTGGGCAGTCATACCTTTCGGAGAAGAGAAGGTTTTAGCAAATATAAATGTTGGAATTCTTTATATTTTTGCTGTCTCATCACTTGGAGTTTATGGAATTATCATGGGGGGTTGGGCGTCCAATTCCAAATATCCTTTTTTAGGTTCAATAAGATCTGCTGCACAAATGGTATCATATGAGGTTTCAATTGGCATAATTATAATTAATGTTCTTTTGTGTGTAGGATCATTAAATTTAAGTGATATCGTTTTAGCTCAGCAAAATATCTGGTTCATAATTCCGTTATTTCCAATGTTTGTGATATTTTTTATTTCTGCTTTAGCAGAAACAAACCGACCACCTTTTGATTTACCTGAAGCCGAAGCAGAATTAGTTGCTGGATATCAAACTGAATACTCTGGCATGATGTATGCAATGTTCTGGTTAGGCGAGTACGCAAATATTTTATTAATGTGTGCTTTAGGATCGATTTTATTTTTAGGAGGATGGCTTTCGCCTATTGATTTATATCCATTTAATTTGATTCCGGGAGCTATTTGGTTAATTTTAAAGATATTACTTTTATTTGTTTTATTTGCATTAGTTAAAGCAGTTGTGCCAAGATATAGATATGATCAATTAATGAGATTGGGTTGGAAAATATTTCTTCCATTGTCTCTAACTTATGTTGTTTTGACTGCAAGTTATTTATTTTATTTTAATCTTTTACCTACAATCTAGATGAAAATTACAAGATTTTTTAAAACAATATTTATGGTTGATTTTATAACTGGGTTATTAATCGCCTTAAGAGAAATGTTTAAAACAAAGAAAACAATTAATTATCCTTTTGAGAAAGGAAAAATTAGCCCAAGATTTAGAGGAGAGCATGCACTTAGAAGATATCCTAATGGCGAAGAACGATGTATCGCATGTAAACTATGTGAAGCTGTTTGTCCAGCACAAGCAATAACGATTGAGTCAGCCGAAAGATCTGATGGAAGTAGAAAAACTACTCGTTACGATATTGATATGATGAAATGTATTTATTGTGGTCTATGTGAAGAGTCATGTCCTGTAGATGCAATAGTACAAGGTCCAAATTTTGAATTTTCAACAGAGACAAGAGAAGAACTTTATTATACTAAAGAAAAATTACTAGATAATGGTGATAGATGGGAAAATATTTTAGCGGCAAATATAAAATCAGACAATCCTTATAGGTAGATTTATGGTAGCACATGCAATATTTTTTTATGTTTTTTCAATTATTGCAGTCATTTCAGCTATCATGGTTACAGTTTCAAAAAATACGGTACATTCAGTTTTTTTTTTAATATTAGATTTTATAAGTATTTCGTGTCTTTTTATAATGATTGGAGCAGAGTTTTTGGGAATGATTATGCTAATCGTATATGTTGGTGCAGTGGCTGTTTTATTCTTATTCGTTGTAATGATGTTAAATGTTGCTCAACAAAAAAATAAATGGTTTAATTCCGAGACGACTTCTTCCGCTCACATTCCAGTTGGTTTAATTATAAGCACAATTATTTTTTTTGAATTAATTATTGTTGTAGGTGGTTGGAAATATAAACCTGAATTATCTGATCAAAATACTACCAAAATTTCTAACGAAATAAGTAATACACATTCATTAGGCCAAATTCTGTACACAGACTATATTCATATTTTTCAAATTAGTGGAATGATACTGTTAATTGCGATGATAGGTGCAATCGTTCTTACTTTTAGACAAAGAGACGGTGTTAAGACACAGAGTTATTTAAAACAAATTTCAAGAGAAAGGTCTGAGGGTATTGAAGTTTTAGAGGTTCCATCAAATAAAGGAGTTAAGATAGATGACTGAAATAGGTTTAGGACATTATCTTACTTTAGGAGCAGTTATATTCAGTATTGGTGTAATTGGTATCTTTTTAAATAGAAAAAATATTATCGTGATTTTGATGAGTATTGAGCTGATATTATTAGCTGTTAACATAAATTTAGTATCTTTTTCTATTTATCTAGGTGATTTGACTGGTCAAGTTTTTACATTATTTATTTTGACTGTAGCTGCTGCTGAGGCTGCAATTGGTCTTGCCATAATAGTAGTTTATTACCGAAATGCAGGAACCATAAGGGTTGAAGAAATAGATAAATTAAAAGGATAAAATGGAAATTTCAATCATAGCATTACCATTAATTGCTTCAATTATATCTGGATTTTTTGGAAAGTTTATAGGCGATAGAAATTCGGAAATAGTAACTAGTTTATTAGTATCTATTTCAGCTATTCTTTCAGCGATTGTGTTTTACGAGGTAATTTTTAATCAATATGAAGAAAATATTAAAATCGCTACGTGGATTAGTTCAGGATCATTAGAAGTAAACTGGTCAATGAAAATTGATGCTTTATCATCAGTGATGTTAGTAGTAGTAACTTTTGTTTCTGCGTTAGTACATATCTATTCAATTGGATACATGTCACACGACCCTCATAAACCAAGATTTATGGCTTACTTATCGTTATTTACATTTGCTATGTTAATGTTGGTAACGGCTGATAATTTTATTCAACTATTTTTTGGTTGGGAAGGGGTAGGTCTTTGTTCTTATTTCTTAATTGGTTTTTGGTTTAAAAAAGAAACTGCTAATGCAGCAGCAATTAAGGCGTTTGTAGTAAATAGAGTCGGGGATTTTGGTTTTGCTCTTGGTATATTTTTGATTTTTTATTTATTTGGTACAGTGAACTACACAGAAGTTTTTGATCAAATCCCAACAGTTGTAGATGAAAAACTTAATTTTTTAGGGATCCAAATTGATGCGATAGATTTAATTTGTATACTATTGTTCATTGGCGCTATGGGTAAATCGGCTCAAATTTTTTTACATACTTGGTTACCAGATGCAATGGAAGGTCCAACACCTGTTTCAGCTTTGATCCATGCAGCTACTATGGTTACCGCTGGAGTTTTTTTAGTCGTAAGGTGTTCTCCTATATATGAATATTCAGAGTTGGCTTTAAACATAGTTACCATAATCGGTATGAGCACTGCTTTTTTTGCAGCTAGTGTAGCTTTAGTTCAATCAGATATAAAAAAAATCATTGCTTATTCCACATGTAGCCAATTAGGTTATATGTTTTTTGCAGCTGGAGTAGGTGCTTATAATGTTGCAATGTTTCATTTATTCACTCATGCATTTTTTAAAGCATTATTATTTTTAGGTTCAGGGTCTGTTATTCATGCTTTTAAAGATGAACAAAATATAAATAATATGGGAGGAGTATGGAGAAAATTGCCTTACACTTACGCTTTGATGATAATAGGAACTTTAGCATTAACAGGCTTTCCTTTGTTATCAGGTTTTTATTCTAAGGATGCGATCATAGAATTTGCATACTTAAGTGGCACAACTACTGGCTACTATGCAGCTGGAATAGGAATATTTACAGCTTTTTTAACCTCAATTTATTCTTGGAGACTGATGTTTAAAACTTTTCACGGACAATATAACAACAAGGAAATTAAAATTGAGGAGACACATGAGTCACCACTAATTATGTTAATACCTTTGATAATATTATCTATCGGAGCAATTTTTGCTGGATTTATTTTTAAAGATTTATTTGTAGGTTATGAAGGAATTAATAATTTTTGGAATGAGTCAATTTTCTTCTTAGAACCTTTAAGCACTGATCATCCACCATTATGGTTTTTAATTTTAACTCCAACGCTTGTAACTTTATCAATACCATTCACTTATTATTTATTTGTAAAAAATAAAAATTTTCCAACTCAACTAGTAAATATAAATAAACCATTATATGAATTTTTGTTTAATAAATGGTATTTCGATGAAATTTACGACATTTTGTTTGTTAAATCTTCGAAAAGATTTGGGTTATTTCTGTGGAAATTTTTTGATATTAAAGTTATCGATGGCTTTGGACCTGATGGAATCTCAGGGTTAATTAAAAAATTTTCTATCAAAGCCAATAAATTTCAAAGTGGTTATATTTATCAATATGCATTTGTAATGCTTCTTGGTTTTTCCGCTTTTTTAACCTTTTTAATTGTTAAATAATGAACTTTCCTATTCTTTCTTCATTAATACTTTTACCCTTAATTGGAGCACTCTTTTTATTTTTCACAAGAAGTAAAAATGAAAATAAAATTACTGTAAAATATGTTGCATTATTTACATCTCTAGTTAACTTTTTTTTATCTATTTATTTGTGGTTTTTATTTGATCAAACAACATCGGCATTTCAATTTGTTGAAGATAGAGTTTGGATTGAAGGTACAATTAATTATAAAGTAGGAGTTGATGGAATATCAATACTTTTTATAATCCTTACAACATTTATTACACCTCTATGTATAATTTCAGTTAATAACTCTGTTACAAAAAGATTAAATGAATTTTTAATAGCTATTCTTGTCATGGAAACTTTCATGATAGGAGTTTTTTGTTCTCTAGATCTTGTAGTTTTTTACTTATTTTTTGAGGCTGGATTAATTCCAATGTTTTTAATTATTGGAATATGGGGTGGGGCTAGAAGAGTTTATTCTGCTTTTAAGTTTTTTTTATTCACTCTTTTAGGTTCAGTTCTAATGTTAGTGGCGATAATTTCAATTTACTGGATCACTGGCACTACAGATGTTGTTCAGCTTTATGAACTAGGTATAGACACAAAATATCAAAATTTATTGTGGCTAGCTTTTTTTAGCTCATTTGCTGTAAAAACTCCGATGTGGCCAGTTCATACCTGGCTTCCAGATGCACACGTTGAAGCCCCAACGGCAGGATCAGTTTTACTGGCAGCAATTCTACTTAAAATGGCAGGATATGGATTTATAAGATTTTCTTTAGGACTTTTCCCATCTGCCTCAGAGGTGTTTACTCCTTTAATTTATGCGTTAAGTGTTATAGCAATTATTTTCACTTCATTAATTGCTTTAATGCAAGAGGATATGAAAAAATTAATTGCATATTCCTCAGTAGCTCATATGGGATTTGTTACTTTAGGAATTTTTACAATTCAACAACAGGGAATTGAAGGAAGTATTATTCAAATGATTAGCCATGGTCTAGTATCTGCTGCATTATTTTTATGTGTTGGTGTTGTTTATGATCGAATGCATTCAAGATTAATCAATACTTATGGAGGCATTGTAACTATCATACCTAAATATGCAGTTTTGTTTATGGTATTTACTTTAGCTGCATTAGGATTACCTGGTACAAGTGGTTTTGTTGGCGAGTTTTTAATTCTTATGGCTGCATTCAAAGATAATTTTTTAGTAGCAGTATTAGCTAGTTTAGGAGTTATTATCGGAGCAGCATACATGCTTTGGTTATATAAAAGAGTTATTTTTGGAAAGTTAATAAACTCTGAATTAAAAAAGATGATTGATTTAAATAAATCTGAGGCATTCACTCTTACTTGTTTAGCTATTCCAACTTTATACTTTGGTTTTTATCCAGAGCCATTAATAAACACTATTGAAGTTTCAATAAGTGATTTAATCAATACATATAACTATAGTGTAGCAAGGAAATGATGAATAATATTGAATTAATATTTCCAGAAATTTTTATTTCATTATCAATAATGTTTTTATTAATTTTAGGAGTTTTCAAAAAAAATAGTTCAAAAATAATTCATAATATTTCATTGTTAGTTTTACTTATTGCTGCGGTAATTACGTTTAATGAAACAATTGGTATAAGCAGAACAATTCTTTTCAATGAAAGTATTGTTGTGGATTATTTGTCATCATTTATGAAAATTATTACATTAATATCTGCATTTGTAGTTTTGTTAATTTCATCAAATTATTTAAAAACTTTTAAAATTTTTAAAATTGAATATCCAATTTTAATCTTAAGTTCTGTATTGGGAATGATGATTATGATCAGTTCTAATGATTTAATTGTTTTCTACATGGGTTTAGAGCTACAGTCATTAGCTTTATACGTTTTGGCAACATTCAATCGAGATCAATTAAAATCATCTGAGGCAGGACTAAAATATTTTGTCTTAAGTGCACTATCTTCAGGTTTGTTATTGTACGGTTGTTCTTTAATTTATGGTTTTACAGGTTCGACAAACTTTAATGTTATTGCTACTCAATTCAACACGAATGAATATGCCCTTACTTTTGGAATAGTTTTTGTTTTAGTGGGTTTAGCGTTCAAAATTTCAGCTGTGCCTTTTCATATGTGGGCTCCAGATGTATATGAAGGTTCACCAACATCTGTAACATTATTTTTTACAATGGTTCCTAAAATTGCAGCATTAACTGTGTTTATAAGATTTTTGTATGTTCCTTTCTTAAATCTTATTGATCAGTGGCAAATGATTTTAGTTTTTTTATCAATCGCATCTATGCTTTTTGGTGCGATAGCGGCGATCGGTCAAAAAAATCTTAAGCGTCTAATAGCTTATAGCTCGATAAGTCATATTGGATACGCTTTAGCTGGTTTGGCAACAGGCTCAAATGATGGGATACAAAGTTCGGTAATTTATATGACAATTTATATTATTATGAACTTAGGCTTTTTTTCATGCCTGTTAATGATGAAGAGAAATAATGTATATTATGAGCAAATAGATGATTTATCAGGATTATCAAAAAATCATCCACTACTTTCAATTTCATTATTAATAATTTTATTTTCTTTAGCTGGAATTCCACCACTTGCTGGCTTCTTTGCAAAATTTTATATCTTTAAATCTGTTATTGAACAGTCAATGTATTTTTTAGCCATTGTTGGACTATTATCAACAGTGGTTGCAGCGTTTTACTATTTAAGAATTATCAAGATAATGTATTTCGATGAAGAGAAAGATAGTTATGATAAAGATCATAGCCTTTGGTTGAAGTTATCCTTAACAGTTTCTACAGTGCTGATTTTGATGTATTTTGTTTTCCCAAGTGAATTGATTGATGCAGTCTCAAAAATCAATATAATTTAATGAAGTTTAAAATATTTAGATTTAATAAAGTAAAAAGTACCAATAACACTGCCATAAGAATAATCAAAAATCATAATTATGATTTTGGTATGATCTCATCTGATTTGCAAACCAATGGTAGAGGACAATATGGAAAAAAATGGGTTTCCTACAAAGGAAATTTATTCGTTAGTTTTTTTTATAATTTGAAAAACTTTAAGATATCTTTAAACAAATTAACTAAAATTAATTGTTTAATAGTTAAAAAATGTATTTCAGAATATTATAAAAAAAAGATTTATTTCAAAAAACCTAATGATCTTTTAATCCAAAAAAAAAAGATAAGTGGGATTTTACAAGAAAAAGTAAATAAATTTAATCATACTTATTTAATTGTTGGTATTGGTGTAAATTTAATAAAAAGTCCCTTTATAAGGAATTATCCAACCACTCATCTAAGAGAGCTTTTAAACAAAGATATATCAAAAAAAAAATTTGAATTAAAACTAAAGAAGATTTTTGAAAACAATTTAAAGAGATTCATTAAAAAAAGAGTATAAATATAGATATGCTAATTTTAGGAGATATTGGAAATTCAGTAACTAAATTATTTTTAGTAAATTCGAAAGATAAGATCTTAAAAAAAATAAGTTTACCCTCAAAATCAATTACAAACTCAATTTTAAATAGAAAATTTAAAATTTTAACAAAAGATTTTAAGAATATTGAAAAGATATTATTTTGTAGCGTTGTCCCAAAAACTTTTAATTCTATTAAAAGATTTATATCAAAAAAAACTAAAGTTAAGTGTTATGAAATAAAAGATCTCAATTTAAGATCTATTTTAAATATAAAAGCAAACTTTAAACAAGTTGGCTCTGATAGACTTGCAAATGCAATAAGTTTAATGAGCCCTAAGAAAAATTTTATTATTTTAGATTTTGGCACAGCTACAACGTTCGATGTATTAGCAAATAATACTTACCGAGGAGGTGTTATTGCTCCTGGTATAAGTATTTCATTAAATACTTTAATTGATAAAGCTTCTCTGATACCAAAAATTAATCTTAAAAAAATAAAAAAAGTAATTGGAATTGATACAAATTCAGCTGTTAGATCAGGTTTTTTTTGGGGCTATGCAGGCTTAATTGACAATATTATTAATTTGATTAAGAAAGAAACTGGGAAATCTTATAAAGTTGTTATTACAGGTGGCTTTTCTGATTTATTTAAAAATTCAATTAAAACAAAAGTTATTGAAAACAAAGATATCACTGTTAAGGGTCTTATAAAAATTTCTAAATTATTAAATAGATGAAAGAAGAATTATTATTTTGTCCACTAGGTGGATCTGGTGAAATTGGGATGAACATGAATCTGTTTGGTTATGGTTTACCAGGTGACCACAAATGGATTATGGTTGATATTGGTGTTACTTTTGCAGATGATACTCTTCCTGGAATAGATTTAATTTATCCAGATCCAGGATTTATTGTTGAAAAGAAGGATAATTTATTAGGTATAGTTCTTACCCATGCCCATGAAGATCACATTGGAGCAATTGCTCATTTATGGCCAAAACTACAATGCAAGATATACGCAACACCGTTCACAGCTGTTTTGATAAAGGAAAAATTTAAAGAAAAACATATTGATATTACTAAAGATCTACAAATTGTTGAATTAAATGGAAATATTTCATTAGAAAAGTTTGAGATTGAATACATCACTTTAACACATTCAATACTAGAGCCAAATGGTTTGAGAATTAAAACTCCAGCAGGCGTAATTCTACATACTGGAGACTGGAAAGTTGATCCAAATCCATTAATTGGAGATGAAATTAATTCTAAAAGATTAAAAGAGATAGGTGATGAAGGTGTCTTAGCAATGATTTGTGACTCAACAAATGTTTTTAGTGCTGGAAGATCAGGATCAGAGCTAGATGTAAGAAAAAATTTGTTAAATATAGTTAACCGATTAAAAAAAAGAGTCATCATTACTTCTTTTGCGTCAAATGTTGCAAGAATGGAAACAGCTTTTTACTGTGCTGAAAAATCTGGGAGACAGATATCTTTAGTAGGAAGATCAATGCATAGAATTTATAAGGCTGCAAGACAATGTGGATATTTAAAAAATACAATTGAACCTATTGATCCTAGGGATGCAAAAAATTTCTCTAGAGAGAAAATTCTCTATTTATGCACAGGTAGTCAAGGTGAACCAATGGGAGCAATGATGCGAATAGCAAATTATATTCATCCAGATGTATTTATTGAAAAAGATGACGCTGTTATTTTTTCATCAAAAATTATTCCAGGTAATGAAAAAAAACTTTATAAGCTCCATAATCAATTAGTGAAAGATGGTATCGAGGTGATCTCTGAAGAAACTGAATTTATTCATGTATCAGGCCATCCAAATCGAGAAGATCTTAAAGATATGTATCAATGGGTTAAACCACAATGTGTTATTCCAGTTCATGGAGAGCACAGACATATGATAGAACATATCAATTTTGCAAAAGAAATGCAGGTTCCTCATCCTGTTCAAGTTGAAAATGGAGATATTGTAAAATTATCACCTGGAGATAAACCAGAAGTTTATGATAAAGCACCGAGTGGTAGATTATATTTAGATGGAAATGTTAGTGTTGAAGAAGATTCTCAGTCAATAAAAGACAGGAGAAATTTGAGTAGTAATGGATATTTAGAAATAACAATTTTAATTACTCCAAAGGGAAATATCCACAATAGTCCCATAATCACTTTCAGGGGATTGCCTGTTTATGAGAAAGAGGAGTTTTTATACGGACTAGAAGATGAAATTGAAAAAACATCAAGAACATTTAAACTTGGTAACAAACAGCAAGAGCACAATTTAATAGATGCACTAAAAATTGCTTGTCGTAAATTTACAAAAGAAAAAACTGGAAAAAAACCTTTTGCTAATATTAACTTAGTGAAGATTTAATGAGCCCTACAGGATTAGCAATTATCTATATAATTATTTGGTGGATAGTGTTTTTTGCAATTCTACCAATAGATGTAGAAAGAAATAAAGTGATCAAAATTGAGGGTGAGGATCCTGGCTCCCCAGAAAATCCAAAAATGTTAAAGAAATTTGTTTATTGTACTGGAATTACAACAGTTTTGTTTATAATTATTTACTTACTTATGAAATTTGAATATTTAAATTTAAGAAATATAATCACTTAGAATGTATATTTCACAATCATTTATTCCAATTTTAAAAAACAATCCTTCAGAAGCCAAAATAAAATCACATCAATTAATGTTACGTGTGGGAATGATTAAACAATCATCAGCAGGAATTTACTCTTGGTTACCATTAGGTTTCAAAGTAATGAAAAAGATTGAACAAATTGTTAGAGAAGAACAAAATAAAATTGGAGCTCAAGAAATTTTAATGCCAACCATACAATCAAGTGAAATATGGAAAGAGAGTGGGCGCTACGAGGACTACGGTGAAGAAATGCTAAGAATAAAAGATCGTCAAAATCGTGAAATGCTTTATGGCCCAACCAATGAAGAACTTGTGACAGATATATTTAGAGCATCAGTTAAATCTTATAAATCTCTTCCGCAACTTTTATATCATATTCAATGGAAATTTAGAGATGAAATTAGACCCCGTTTTGGAATAATGAGATGTAGAGAGTTTTATATGAAAGATGCATACTCATTTGATATCTCTGATGAGGAAGCTTTGTTCTCTTATAATAAATTTTTCTTATCTTATTTAAAAACTTTTAAAAGATTGGATCTAACAGCTATACCAATGGCTGCTGATACTGGTCCTATAGGAGGTAATCTTTCTCATGAGTTTATTATTTTAGCTGAAACTGGTGAAAGTAAAATTTTTACAGATAAAAGAATTTTTGATTTGAATAGTGATGGTACAAAATTAGAAAAAAAATCTTTGGATGATTTGAAAAAAAAGTACGAAGAATTTTATTCTGTAACTGATGAAAAATTTAATAAAGATGAGTTTGAAAAAAAAGTTTCAGAAACTAATAGATTGAAAACAAAAGGTATTGAAGTTGGTCATATATTTTATTTTGGTGATAAGTACTCTAAACCAATGGGAGCATCAGTTGATCTTCCTGGTGGCAAAAAAGATTTTGTAAAAATGGGTTCTTATGGAATAGGAGTTTCAAGGTTAGTAGGAGCGATAATTGAGGCAAAATATGATGAAAAAAATGAAATCATGAAATGGCCAATTTCTGTTGCTCCATATGATATAGGGATAATACCGATGATAAACAAAAATGATAATTCAGCTTTAAAAAAAGCAAATAAGATTAATTCTGAATTAGAAAAAAACTACATAGAAGCGATAATTGACGATACTGATGAAAATTTTTCATCAAAAATAAAAAAGATGAATTTAATAGGTTCTCCATTTCAAATAATAATCGGTAAACAAACTGATGGTGATTTGATAGAATTTAAAGAGGTTGGAAAAGAAGCTCAAAAATTAAAGATAGCCGAAATAATAAAAAAAATTAAAGAACAAAAAGAAAAAAATTGATTTCTACTTTAGAAAAAGAAATTACATTTAGATTTTTGAAAGCCAGAAAAAAAGATGGTTTTCTAAATATTATTTCAATCTTTTCATTCATTGGTATTAGTCTTGGTGTTGCTGTTTTAATCATTGTTATGTCTGTTATGAATGGTTTTCGAACAGAATTGATTAACAAGATAGTTGGTTTTAATGCACACATTACTGTTAAACCGTATGAAAATATTATTGAAATTGAAAAATTAAAACAAAAAAATTTAAAACTTATTTCTAATGAATTGATTTTAAGCAATTCAGGTGAGGCTATAATGATTAAAAGTGAGACCTCAAAAGGAATATTACTAAGAGGTTATGCAAATGACGATTTTTCTAAATTAGAATTAGTAAAAAATAAAAATTTTTTAGGTAATAGAAACAATTTAAGTAAAAATTTTATTTCAATTGGAAAAGAGCTTAGTTTTACTCTAAATCTTGATATAGGGGATGATATTACAATAATGTCATCAAGTGGAATTGAAACAATAATAGGCAATATACCTAAACAAAAAACTTTTACAGTTATATCGATTTTTGAAAGTGGACTTGTAGATTTCGATAACAATATAGCATTTATTAATTTATCAACGCTAGAAGAATTCTTTAATCTAGATAAAGACGACAGAAATTTAGAAATTTATCTTAAAAATCCTCAAAAAATTGAAGATCAAAAAGAAATAGTACAGAAAATTTTTAAAAATGAATTTGTATATTCCTGGTCAGATATGAATAGTGCTCTTTTTTCAGCTCTTAAAGTTGAGAGAAATGTAATGTTTATAATATTGTCTTTAATTATTATAGTAGCTGCTTTTAATATAATTTCTGGTTTGACAATATTAGTTAAAAACAAAACTAAAGATATTGCAATTTTAAAATCTATTGGTGTCCTTAACAAGTCAATTGTAAAGATATTCTTTCTAGTTGGAGTAATAATAGGAACCTCAGCAACAATTTTTGGAATTATTCTTGGAGTAACTTTTTCAATATACGTTGAAAATTTAAGACAATTTTTGAGTACATTATTTAATATAAGTTTGTTTCCAGAGGAAATTTATTTTTTAAGCACAATGCCTTCGGAGATAAACCCACCATCAATTTTATTAATATCTCTAAGCTCAATAATTATTACAATTATTGTTTCGATTTTCCCTGCTTTAAAAGCAGCAAAATTAGATCCTGTAAAAGCATTAAAATATGAATAATTTTATTAAACTCTCAAATATTTCAAAGTCTTTTACTCACCAAAAAAATCTAAGAGTTTTAAAAAAATTGACGTATAATTTTAAACTTGGAAAAATTTATTCTCTAATGGGTCCTTCTGGCTCTGGAAAATCAACACTATTAAACCTGTTATCATTAATCGATAGACCTTCTGGTGGTATAATGAAATATGGAAATAAACAAATTGATTTTGAAAATTCTAACTATAATGATATTTTAAGAGCTAATAAAATTGGAATTATTTACCAACAAGATAATTTACTTCCAGATTTCACAGCTTTAGAAAATGTATATTTAGCTAATCTATCAATAGAAAAAAATAAAGAAATTTCTATGTTAAAATCAAAACAATTATTAAGAAAAGTCGGTTTATCAAATCGAATTTACCATTATCCTTCAGAACTTTCTGGTGGTGAAAAACAAAGAGTATCAATAGCTAGAGCTTTGATTAACGATCCTCAAGTTATCCTAGCAGATGAGCCAACAGGAAGTTTAGATCTAAAAACAGCGAAAAATGTTTTTGATCTTTTAAAAAAACAAATAAATTCAAACCGACTGATAATCTTTGCAACTCATAATAGATTTTTTGCTAAAAAGTCAGATTGCATGTTGGAAATAGTTAATGGTAGTATAAAAACCATTAATGCAAGAGTCTAATTCTGAAAATTTTAATCATCTAAAAATACATACCCAGTTTTCTATTTGCGAAGGAGCTATTAAGATAGATGATTTAAAAGATATTTCTAAAGATAAAAAGTTAAAAGCTTTAGGTTTATGCGATACTTCTAATTTATGTGGTGCATTAGAGTTTGCTGAAAAATTATCTAAATCTGGGTCTCAACCAATAATTGGAACGCAAATCAATTTTAAATTAAATGACACAACTGGTCTATTACCTTTATTTGCTTTAAATGAGGATGGGTACAAAACAATAATGAAGTTATCATCGTTGTCTTTTCTAAAAAATGATGAACTTTCTGACCCTCATTTAGATTTAAATGAATTATTAAATAACAATGAGGGTGTAGCAATATTCTCAGGAACAATTAACGGTTTATTCGGACAGCTATTTAATAAGGGTAAATTTTCGGAAATCAGTGAAATTTTTTCAAAACTAAAAGCTTATTATGGAGATAGATTTTATATTGAAATTCAACGTCATGGTGATCAAAATGAAAAAGAATTTGAAAAATTTAATCTAATAAGTTCAAAAAAATTAGATATTCCTTTAATCGCAACTAACGAGGTGTTTTACATAAATAAAGATATGCATGAAGCACATGATGCATTGATTTGTATAAAAAATAAGACCTATGTTAATGAAAAAAATAGAGTTAGATTTAGCAACCATCATTATCTCAAAAGTAGTTCAGAAATGGTTGATTTATTTACTGATTTGCCAGAGGCATTAGAAAATAATTATAATTTTCCGTTTCGATGTAATTTTAGACCTTTATCTTCTAAACCTATTTTACCTAATATAAGTTCTAACAAAGGTATTAGCGCAGATGGAATTTTAAAAAAAGACTCATTAGACGGTCTTAATGAAAAATTTATAAAGATATTTAACTTAGACAATAAAGATTTTGCATCTGACAAGAATTATTTGAAATATAAAGATAGATTAGATCATGAGTTAGAAATCATAATTAAAATGAATTATGCAAGTTATTTTTTAATTGTATCTGACTATATAAAATGGGCAAAAGAAAATGATATTCCAGTTGGGCCTGGTAGAGGATCTGGTGCTGGTTCTTTAGTCGCTTGGTGTCTTTCAATAACTGATGTTGACCCAATAAGATTTAACCTAATTTTTGAGAGATTTTTAAATCCAGATAGAATTTCAATGCCCGATTTCGATATAGACTTCTGTGAAGAAAAAAGAGACTTAGTTTTTGAATATTTAACCAAAAAATATGAAAATAGCGTTGCTCATATAATTACATTTGGAAAATTAAAAGCTAGAATGGTTATAAGAGATGTTGGACGTGTTTTAGGACTGGCTTATGGTTTTGTTGACAGTATATCAAAAATGATTCCATTCGATCCATCGAGGCCACAAAATCTTACAGAATGTATTGCTGGAGAACCAAGACTTCAAAAATTGATAAATGAGGATAGTAGAGTAAAAAAACTTACAGATCTTTCGTTAAAATTAGAGGGATTAAATAGAAATGTTGCAACTCATGCCGCTGGTGTTGTGATAGCTGATAAAAAGTTAACTGAAATAGTTCCATTATATAAGGATGCAACTTCTGACTTATTGTTACCTTCAACACAATTTGACATGTATTCAGCTGAAAATGCAGGATTAATCAAGTTTGATTTTTTAGGTTTAAAAACTTTAACAGTAATAAATAACACTCAAAAACTTATAAGAAAAAAAGATAAAAAATTTAGTATTGAGAACATAAATTTTGAAGATCAAAAAGTTTTTGATTTATTGTCATCTGGCAAAACTGTTGGTTTATTTCAAATTGAAAGTGCTGGAATGCGTGAAGCATTGATGCAAATGAAACCAAATCATATAGAAGATATTATTGCCTTAGTAGCACTTTATAGACCGGGTCCAATGAGCAATATACCAATTTATAATGATTGCAAACATGGAAAAAAGACACCCGATTATTTACATCCTTTACTTGAAGATATTTTACGACCTACTTATGGAGTAATAATTTATCAAGAACAAGTAATGCAAATTGCACAAAAACTATCTGGTTTTACTGCTGGTCAAGCAGATATTTTAAGAAGAGCAATGGGTAAAAAGAAAAGAGCAGAATTAGAAAAGCAAAAACAAAGCTTCATTTCTGGTGCTGTAAACAATGGTATTGGTAAAGATGTTGCAGCAGGAATATTTTTAAAAATAGAGCCATTTGCAGAATATGGATTTAACAAAAGTCATGCAGCTGCATACGCAATTATTTCTTATCAAACAGCTTATCTAAAAACTTATTATCCTAAAGAGTTTATTGCTGCGTCGATGACAATGGATATTTCTAATCAAAATAAGTTAAGTGAATTTTATGAGGAATTAAAAAGATTAAATATAGAAATAGTAAGACCAGATATAAATGAATGTTATGCTGATTTTAGAACAGATGGTGAAAAATTCTATTATGCATTAGGTGCTGTTAAAGCTGTAGGATATGAGGCAGTTTCAAATATTGTTGAAGAAAGAGTTAAAAATGGAAAATTTAGCTCAATAAATGATTTTTTAGATAGGGTAAATCCGAAAAATATTAACAAATTACAATTAGAAGGTTTGGTAAAAGCGGGAGCATTTGATAATATAAATTCAAATAGGCAATCATTATTTAATTCAATACCAAACTTTATTACAAAATCTAAAAACATTTATGAAAATAAATCCGCTAATCAGATTGATTTATTTGGTGAAAATAATATGCAAGACAATGAAGTAATAATGAAGATTGATGACTGGAATTTTGAAGAAAGATTGTCTAAAGAATTTGAGTCTGTTGGTTTTTTTATATCTGATCACCCTTTAAACCAATTTAAAGAAATATTTGATGACTATAATATAAAAGATTATCAAGGCTTTAATAACAATAATGAAATTATAAATTCGAACATCGCTGCAACTTTATTAAAAGTGCAAGAAAGAAAAACAGCTAAAGGAAATCCTTATGCTGTTTTAAAATTAACTGATCTTACTAGTGTTTTTGAATTATTTATTTTTTCTGAAGTTTTAGAGAAAAATCGCAGTATATTGAAAGAGGGATCATCAATAATATTAACTTTGGCAAAATCTGTTTCCAATGAAGAAAACCGTTTTAAGAGAATAAATGTTCAAAAAATTGCTTCACTTTCAGAATTGATAAATAAGCCAATTGAAGAAGTGCTTTTCAATTTAAAGTCATTAAAGCAATTAAACGAGATCTCTAAAATTATTCCTAATGAGGGAAATACAGTTATTAGAATTAAATTACGAGACCAAAATAATGAGTTAGATTTTACTTTAAAAAATAAGAGAAATGTTGACAGAAAAATGTTGAATATGATTAGAAATAAAGAGATTTCTGCAATTATCCGATAATTTTAAGCTTGTTAAATTAAAAAAATTTTTGTAAATAATCTCTAAAATTAACAAAAACGCACACAGTTTTTGGTTTTATACCTCCGGTCCTTAATTGGAAATTACTGTGGTGGCTTAACCGGGAATAAATATGAAAATACCTAACGTTACAATTCAACAATTACTAGAAGCAGGAGTTCATTTGGGACACAAGACGCTCAGATGGAATCCAAAAATGAAAAAATATATCTTTGGTAAAAGAGACTCTATCCACATTATAGACTTAACTCAGACTTTGGAACTTACAAAAGTTGCATTACAAAAAATTTATGAGGTTATTTCAAATAATGGAAAAATTTTATTTGTTTCAACAAAGAAACAAGCGTCAGAGGCAATAGCTGAGGTTGCTAAAGAAACCAACCAATATTTTGTCAATTATAGATGGTTAGGAGGAATGTTAACTAATTGGGGAACAATATCTAATTCAATTAAAAAACTAAAACAACTAGAAATAGATTTAGTGTCAGAAAATAGAGGTTTTACAAAAAAGGAACTTCTCAAAATGAGTGTAAAAAAAGATAAGTTACAAAGATCATTAGGTGGTATATCAGATATGAAAAAAGTTCCAGACTTAGTATTCATTATAGACACAAATTACGAGTCACTTGCTATTCAGGAGTCAGTTAAATTAGGAATTCCTATAGTTGCAATATTAGATAGTAACTCAAATCCTGATGGCATTGACTATCCAATCCCAGGAAATGATGATGCGAGGAGATCAATTGATTTGTATTGTAATTTAATAAAAGAAACAATTATTTTTGCAAAAAATTCTGCTCCTACAGTTGAAAAAAAGGAAAAAGTTAAAAAAGACTCTACATCATCTAAAACTTTACAAGAAAAAGATAGAGAAAAATTAGAGGAAAAATTTAGTGTGAAAAAGAGAGAAACGATCAACTAATATGAGTGATGTAGAAAAAGTAAAAAAACTTAGAGTTGCCACAGGAGCAGGCTTTAAAGATTGTAATTTAGCAATTAAAGAAGCTAGTGGTGACCTGGAGAAAGCTGTAGAAATTTTAAGAGTAAAAGGAATTTCTAAAGCCTCAAAAAAGATGTCAAGAGAAGCAAAAGAAGGTGTAGTTGCTATTAGTGGTGATGAAAAAAAAACTTCAATAATTGAAGTAAACTGTGAAACAGATTTTGTCGCAAAAAATGATGATTTTATAAATTTTGTTAAAGAGTTAAGTGAATTAAATAACCAAAATGATTCTAACCTTGATAATCTTAAGAAATCCAAAATGAAAAATGGTTCCTCAGTTGAGGAAAACTTAGTTGCTTTGATTGCTAAAATTGGAGAAAAAATAACAATTGGGCAAACTAAAACTATCTCAAACTCATCTTCAACTAATTATCAATACTTACATACAGTGGTTAAGGATAATTTAGCAAAATTAGCAGTAATTGTTTCGTTGGAAACAAAAGAAAATTCTGAAACTATAAAAACATTTGGCAAACAACTATCTATGCATATTGCTGCTTCAAATCCTTTAGCTTTAGATTCAAGTTTAATTGACAAATCAATAATTGATAAAGAACAAGAATTGATTACTGAAGAGCTTAAGAACTCAGGTAAACCAGATGATATTGCAAAAAAAATTAGTCTAGGAAAAATGAATAAATTTAAAGAGGAAAATGCGCTGATGACTCAGGCCTGGGTTATGGAACCTAAAAAGAAAGTTCAAGAGGTTTTGAAAGATCTTGCTGTTAATGATTTAAAGATAAAGGAATTCAGCAGAATAAAAATAGGCGAATAGATGTTTGATGAAAAATCACATAGCTTAAAAATGGATAAAGCTATTGACGTGTTCTCTAAAGAATTATCATCATTAAGAACTGGAAGAGCAAATGCAGCAATGCTAGATCTTGTTAAAGTGGATGTATATGGTCAACAAATGCCTATTAATCAAGTTGGAAGCATAACTACACCTGAGCCAAGAATGATTAATATTCAAGTTTGGGACCAGAATAATGTAAATTTGGTAGATGCTGCAATTAAAAAATCTGAACTAGGTTTAAATCCACAAATAGATGGTCAATTAATTAGACTGCCTATACCTGAATTAAATGAAGAAAGAAGAACTGAGTTAAAAAAATTAGTTAAATCCATGGGTGAAAAATGTAAAATTGCTATAAGAAACATAAGAAGAGATGCTAACGAAGATTTAAAAAAACTTTTGAAATCTAAAGAAATTGGGGAAGACGAAGAAAAATCTCATGAAAAAAGTGTCCAAATAATAACTGATAAACACATCGCAACAGTTGATGAAAAAGTTTCTTCAAAAGAAAAAGAAATAATGACTATATGAACCCATTAAATCATGTGGCCATTATTATGGAT